>CAXTQJ010000075.1:7133-10726 GCA_964246245.1 uncultured Sphingomonadaceae bacterium | reverse complement strand
GCCCCGCAGCCGCCGTTCAAGTAGCCGCCCCCGCCGCTTGACCCGCCGCCGCCGCTCCCGCACCACGGCGCAGCACCCGGGGGAATCATGTCGAGCACGCGTCTGACCGCCTTTATCGTCGTCGCGCTCGCGCTTGGGCTGGCGGCAGGCGCGTGGCTCCACGCCGCCTGCCCGCCGTCGGCGGCGAAGGCGATCGCGGCGAACCTGGGCATCGTCACCGACGTCTTCCTGCGGCTGATCAAGATGATCATCGCTCCGCTGGTCCTGTCGACGCTGACCGTCGGCATCGCCCACATGGGCGCGCGCGACGGCGGCGCGAGCCTCGGGCGGATGTTCGGGCGGACGCTCGGCTGGTTCATCGTCGCGAGCTTGGTGTCGCTGACCCTTGGCGCGGGCATCGTCAACCTGCTCCAGCCCGGCGCGGGGGTCGGCCTTGCGCTGCCCCCCGCCGACGCCGCGACGGGGGTGGCGAAGACGGCGTTCAACCTCAAGGACTTCGTCACCCACCTGATCCCGGCGTCGATCATCGACGCGATGGCGAAGAACGAGGTGCTTCAGATCGTCGTGTTCGCGGTGTTCGCCGGGGTCGGGCTGATCAACGTCGGCGCGGCCGGCGCGCCGCTGGTCCGCGGGCTCGAGGCGGTGGCGCAGGTCATGCTCAAGGTGACCGGCTACGTCATGTACGTCGCCCCCTTTGCCGTGTTCGCCGCCGTCGCCGGGGCGATCGCGACTGAGGGGCTGGCGATCGTGATCACCTTCGGCAAGTTCATGGGGGGCTTCTATCTCGCCCTCGCCATCCTGTGGGCGCTGCTCCTCGGCGCGGGGGCGGCCGTGATCGGGCCGCGGCGCATCCGCCGCCTGCTGTCGGCGATCCGCGAGCCGTTCCTGATCACCTTCGCGACCGCCTCGAGCGAGGCGAGCTACCCCAAGCTGCTCGAAGCGCTGGAAAACTACGGCATCCCCAACCGCATCGCCGCGTTCGTCCTGCCGCTCGGCTATTCGTTCAACCTCGACGGGTCGATGATGTACTGCGCCTTCGCGTCGCTGTTCATCGCCCAGGCGTACGGCATCCACCTGAGCCTCGCGGCGCAGACGTCGATGCTGCTGCTGCTGTTCGTCACCTCGAAGGGCATCGCCGGCGTGCCGCGCGCGGGCCTCGTCGTCATCGCCGCGACCCTGCCGTTCTTCGATATTCCCCAAGCGGGGCTGCTCCTCATCCTCGCCGTCGACCATTTCCTCGACATGGGCCGCAGCGCGACCAACGTCATCGGCAACGCGGTGGCGGCGGCGGTCGTCGCTCAGTGGGAGGGCGAACTGCCGGCTCAGGCCGGGGCGAACACCCGCGCCAGGATCGCGGCATAGATTTCGGTCAGGACGCCAAGGTCGTCGATGCGGACCGCTTCGCCGACCTGGTGCATCGTCGCGCCGACGAGGCCGAGCTCGACGACCGGGCAGACGCGGCGGATGAAGCGTGCGTCGGAGGTGCCGCCGGTGGTCGACAGGGCGGGGTCGCGGCCGGTGACGCGGCGGACGGCGGCGGCGACGGTCGCCGACAGGTCGCCGGGTTCGGTCAGGAACGCCTCGCCCGAGATGCGGACCGTGACCGTCGCCGCGGGCGCCTCGGCCGCGACAACCTCGCGCAGCCACGCTTCGAGATCGGCCCCGCGCTGGCAGTCGTTGAAGCGGATGTTGACCCGCGACGACGCCTTCGCCGGAATGACGTTCGTGGCCGGGTTGCCGACGGCGATGTCGGTGACTTCCAAGTTCGACGGCTGGAACCAGTCGCTGCCGGTGTCGAGGACGCGTTCCTTCAGCCGCGCGAGCAGCCGGACGAGGCGCGTCACCGGATTGTCGGCACGGTCGGGGTAGGCGACGTGGCCCTGGACGCCGGGCACCTCGATCCATGCGTTGAGCGAGCCGCGCCGGCCGATCTTGACCGTGTCGCCGACGTCCGTCGCCGACGTCGGCTCGCCGACGACGCACACGTCGGGGCGGTGTCCGCGCGCCGCCATCCAGTCGAGCAGCGGCGCGGTTCCGAACGTCGCCGGCCCCTCCTCGTCGCCGGTGACGATCAGGCTGAGCGTCCCGGCGAACCCGTCGCGCACGACCCGCTCGGCCGCCGCGACGAAGGCGGCGATCGCCCCCTTCATGTCCGCCGCGCCGCGCCCGACCAGCCAGCCGCCGTCGACCCGCGGCGTGAACGCGTCCCACCCCTCACCGGCCGGCACGACATCGGTGTGCCCGGCGAAGGCGAAGTGCGGGGCGCCGCTGCCGATCGTCGCGAAAAGGTTGGCGACCGGCCCATCGGGAGCCTCGCCGAAGGTCGGCCGGTGAACGGTAAAGCCGATCGCCGCGAGCGCATCGGCGAGAACGTCCTGCGCGCCGGCATCGGCCGGCGTGACGCTGGGGCAGGCGATCAGCCGGCAGGCGAGGTCGAGCGCGTCGATCATGCGCGCGGCCTAGCCGGTCGCGGCAGTGCGGCCAATCAAAAGCCGCCGGCCGGATCAAGAGCGTTGCCCCCCGGGCCCTACCCCGCTAATCCCGCGCGCCACAGGAGGAAGTCATGGCCTACAACGTCGCCGTCGTCGGCGCGACCGGAAGCGTCGGGCGCGAGATGCTCAACATCCTCGCCGAGCGGCAGTTTCCCGTCGGCGTCGTCAGCGCCCTCGCCTCGGCGCGGAGCCAGGGCGACATCATCGACTTCGGCGAGGACGGGCGGACGCTCAAGGTCCAGAACCTCGAGCATTTCGACTTCGCCGGCACCGACATCGCGCTGTTCGCCGCCGGCTCCGACGTGGCGCGCAAGTACGCGCCCATCGCCGCCAAGGCGGGCGCGGTCGTCATCGACAACTCGTCGCTGTTCCGCATGGAGCCGAACGTCCCGCTGATCGTGCCCGAGGTCAATCCCCACGCGATCGACGGCTATGCCAGACGCGGCATCATCGCCAACCCCAACTGTTCGACCGCGCAGATGGTCGTCGCGCTGAAGCCGCTCCACGACGCTGCGACGATCAAGCGCGTCGTCGTGGCGACCTATCAGTCGGTCAGCGGTGCGGGCAAGGCGGGGATGGACGAGCTGTTCGAGCAGAGCCGCGCGGTGTTCGTGGGCGACCCGAAGGAAGCGTCGAAATTCACCAAGCAGATCGCGTTCAATGTCATCCCCCACATCGACAGCTTCATGGCCGACGGCTTCACCCGCGAGGAGTGGAAGATGGCGGCCGAGACGGTCAAGATCATGGGTCCCGAGGTCCGCGTGGTCGCGACGTGCGTCCGCGTGCCGGTGTTCGTCGGCCATTCGGAGGCGATCGCGGTCGAATTCGACCGGCCGCTGTCGGTCGACACGGCGCGGTCGCTGCTCCGCGAGGCGCCGGGCGTGATGCTCGTCGACAAGCGCGAGGACGGCGGTTACGTCACGCCGCTCGAAGCCGTCGGCGAATACGCGACCTACGTCAGCCGCGTCCGCGCCGACCCGACCGTCGCGCACGGGCTGTTGCTCTGGTGCGTCAGCGACAACCTGCGCAAGGGCGCGGCGTTGAACGCGGTGCAGATCGCCGAGCTGCTCGGCCGGCGGCACCTGAAGAAGGCGGCCTGAC
>CAXTQJ010000075.1:1174-7123 GCA_964246245.1 uncultured Sphingomonadaceae bacterium | reverse complement strand
GACCTCCGCTCGTCGCATTGGCGTCGCGCCGGTCGGAAATACCGGCGAACCGAGGGACTAGCCGTCGCCGTACCGCGTTGTCTCGCGCGGCGATGCGAGGGAACGGCTGTGCCGACAGCGTATCGCCACTAGTAGTTGCGTTGCGTAAAGGATTGATATCATGAGACGATTCGCATTCGTCGCGGCGCTGGCCATTGCCGTGCCCGCGGTGGCGCTGCCGCTTGGCTCCGGCCCGTTCAACGGCCCCTTTGTCGGTATCCAGGGCGGGTGGCAGCAGGACGATCAGAAGCTGCAGACGCTCGACCGGTTGGGCTTCGTCGCGACGACGCGGCGCGCCGGGTCGGGCTTCGCCTATGGTGGCGAGGCCGGGTGGGATTTTCGCCTGTTGCCCAACCTCGTCCTCGGTGGCGAGGTCGGCGTAACCGGGCGTACCGATGACGACGGCCTGATCGATCCGTCGGGCAACGCCTATGATCTCCGCCTTGGCCGGACCATCGACGCCACCGGTCGCGTCGGCCTGGTCGTCCCCGGCCCCGGCGGCCTCGCTTATGTCCGCGGCGGTTATTCGAACGCGCGCTTCAACTTGAGCGACGTGGTCGCGCGCAACGGCTTCGACCGCGACGGCTATACCGTCGGCGCGGGGTACGAGCAGCCGTTGACCCGTCACGTCAACGCCCGGCTCGAATACGACTATTCAGACTACGGCCGCGACACGCTCAGCCAGACCGCGGCCGACGATGGCTTCGCCGATGCCCGCGAACGCTTCCACCGCAACGCGGTGAAGGCGGGAATCGACCTCCACTTCTAGGCCGCGCCGCCGGCCGGGGCGACCCGGCCGGCTTGCCTCCGCCCCGCGCCGCGCTATCATCGGCGGGTGGACGTCGCCCGCTTCGCCTCGTTCGACGGCGTCGAACTCACCTATCGCGCGGTCGGCGAGGGGCGGGCGGTCGTATTGCTCCACGGCCTGTTCAGCGACGCGAACACCAACTGGCTCAGGTTCGGCACCGCCGACAGGATCGCCGCCGCGGGGTTTCGCGTCATCGTGCCCGACCTGCGCGGACATGGCGACAGCGCCAAGCCGCACGACGCCGCCGCCTATCCGCCCGACGTGCTGGCGAAGGACGTCGCGGCGCTGGTCGCGCACCTTGAGCTGACCGAGTACGACCTCGGCGGTTATTCGCTGGGCGCGCGGACGACGGTCCGGGCGCTCGTCGGCGGGCTGACGCCCCGCCGCGTCGTTCTCGGCGGGATGGGGCTGAGCGGGCTCATCGAATCGGACCGGCGGACCGGCTGGTTCCTGTCGGTAATCGCCGATCCCGATCGTTTCGAGCGTGGTTCGCCGGGGTGGACGGCGGTCCAGTTCATGCGGACCAATCATGTCGACGGGGTCGCGGTGGCGCACGTGCTGCGGTCGCAGGTGGCGACGCCGCGCGAGGCGTTGACTGCGCTGACGCGGCCGACGCTCATTGTTTGTGGCACCGACGACGCCGACAATGGCTCGGCTCCCGACCTCGCCGCGGCGCTGTCCTATGCACGGTACGCCGCGGTTTCGGGAACGCACATGAGTTCGGTGACCAAGCCCGACTTCGGCCGCGCGATCGCCGACTTCCTCGCCGGCTGACGCCCTAGTCCATCGCCGCCTTGAAGAACGCCGCGCTCTTCGCCAGCAGGTCGCGGCGGGTGTCGCTGTCGTCGAGCTGGTGGTCGAGATTCCGGTACTGGACGAAGTCGACCCGCCGGCCCGCGCCCTTGAGCGCGCCGACCATGCTCCGCGACTGCTCGATGTCGACGTTGAGGTCGTGGTCGCCGTGAAAGATCATCACTGGAGCCGTGATCCGCGCCGCGTTCTTCGCCGGCGATCCGGCGCGCGCATTGTCGGGCGTCCCAATCTGCGCGTCGACCAGCTTGAAGTTGGTGAAATGGTTGTATTCGCTGCGCAACAGCTCGAGATCGGTTACCGGCGCGACGGCGACGGCGGCGCGGTACAGGCCGGGATCGACCACATTCGCCTGGAGCGCGGCATAGCCGCCGTAGCTCCAGCCGAAGATCGCCAGCTTCTTCGGATCGACCCCCTGCGCCACCAGCCAGCGCGCGCCGTCGTTGACGTCGCCGATTGCCAGGCGCCACGAATGGAAGGCGTTGCCGGCGGAGAAGGCCTCGCCATAGCCCGACGAGCCGCGGAAGTTCGGCTGCAGGACGGCGAACCCCTCGGCGGCGAAGAACTGGGCAAGGAAGTCGAAGCCGACAGTGTCGCGTGCGGTCGGGCCGCCATGCGGCATCAGCAGCGCCGGCAGGCCGCGTGGGTCGGTCCGGCCGGGTGGCAGGGTCAGATAGCCGGGGATCTTGGTTCCGTCGGCAGCGGCGTAGGTAACCGGCCGCACCTCTCCCATGGCGACGCCGTCGAGGCCGGGATAGGCCCCGAACAGCCCGCCCAGTTTCCGCGTCGTCGTGTCGTAGAGATAATATTGCCCCGGCTGACCCCCCTTGTCGGCGTAGATCAGGACCTTCGTTCCATCCCAGCTCTCGTCACGGATGTCGATGTCGGGGTGGCCAGGCAGCGCCTTGTTGAGCTGCGCCGCGAGCTTGGCCAGCGCCGGGTCGAAATAATGGACCTCGTCGCGGTCGACGCTGAACGTCGCGCCGACCGGTCGGCGGTATCTGCCGATCCGCCGCACGCCGTCGACGTCAACCGTGGGATTGGCGTAGACCAGCGTCCGCGTCGTCGTACCGTCCGCCGCCATGGCGAATAGCGCGGTCCGTCCGTCGAGCGGGGCAAGCTCGTAGAGATGGGTGCCGTCGGCGTCGAAGCCGGCGAACTCGATCGCGCGCTCGTCGCTGAGCGCGGTATGAAGGACCGGCTTCCACTCGCGGCTTCCGGGCGGACGCACGGTATAGGCGATGACGTCCTTGATCACGCCGTCGGCGTCGGCGGTGCCGGTTCCGCGCAGGCGGACGAGGCCGCGACCGTCGGTCGCGTACATCCGCGTCGACGCGGTCATGGTCTCGACCGTCTGGCGCGTACCGCGATGGATTTCGACGCGCGACACGCCCTGGTCGGTCTCCATCAGGACATGGTCGGGGTCGTCGGGCAGCGTATCCATGACGCCGGCGCCGAAGCGGCCACCGCCGACCCCCTCGCCGAGGAGCTTGCGGTTGCTGCCGTCGGCATCGATCGCCATCACCCGGGCGAAGTTCGAAGTCTTGGCATAGTCGACCGTCTTGAACAGCCCATAGAGTGTGCACACCAGCCGCGTCTCGGTCTTGAAGAAGCAGCGGCGCGGCACGACGTCGAGGTTCGCCCCGGCGAGGATCGCGCGGGTCTCGCCGGTCTTGAGATTGGCAACCGACACGGCATAGCCACCGGTCTTGTACGCGCCGATGTATGCGACCTCGTCGCCATCGGGCGACAGGGCGACCGAGATCGCCGTCGGCCGCGTCGCAAAACGTGCGGCGAGATCGTCGTCGGCTCGCGCCGGCACCGCCGCCGTCGCGATCAGCACGAGTGCCGCCAACCCGAGTCGCATCGTTAACCCCCCCGCCTTTGTACGCAATTTAACAGCGTCGCAGGGGAGCGCCAGCGGCTATGACACCAGTTTCGCGAGCACGTCCTGCGCGTCGGCCTGGATCGCCATGAGGTGGTCGGGGCCGACGAAGCTCTCGGCGTAGACCTTGGTCACGTCCTCGGTCCCCGACGGCCGCGCCGCGAACCAGCCGTTCGCGGTCGACACCTTGACCCCGCCCAGTGGCGCGTCGTTGCCGCGCGCGCGGGTCTCGACCGCGGTGACCGGGTCGCCGGCGAGCGTCGCCGGCATCGTCGCCGGATCGAGCGTTCTGAACGCCGCCTTCTGCGCCGCCGTCGCCGGGGCGTCGGTCCGCGCATAGAACGGCTCGCCGAGCGCGGCGGTGAGGCGTCGGTAGCGGCTGTGCGGGTTCTCGCCGGTCCGCGCCGTCATCTCGGCGGCGAGGAGGCCGAGGAGAAGGCCGTCCTTGTCGGTCGTCCACACCGTGCCGTCGCGGCGGACGAAGGTAGCCCCCGCGCTCTCCTCGCCGGCGAAGCACAGGTCGCCCGCGCTCAGCCCGGCGACGAACCACTTGAGCCCGACCGGCGTCTCGAACACGGCGCGACCGTGCGCGGCGGCGACGCGGTCGATCATCGCACTTGTCACCGCGGTCTTGCCGATCGCACTTTGTCCCCGCCAATCGGGGCGCGCCCCGAGCAGGTAGTCGACCGCGCTTGTCAGATAGTGGTTGGGGTTCATCAGTCCGGCGGGGGTGACGATGCCGTGGCGGTCGGCGTCGGGGTCGTTGGCGAAGCCGAGGTCGAAGCGGTCCTTCATCGCGATCAGCCCGGCCATCGCGAACGGCGACGAGCAGTCCATGCGGATCTTGCCGTCCCAGTCGGGCGGCATGAACGCGAAGGCGGGATCGACGCGGTCGTTGACCACGGTCAGGTCGAGGCCGTAGCGGTCGGCGATCGGGCCCCAGTAGCCGACCCCCGCCCCACCGAGCGGATCGACGCCGAGCCGCAGGCCGGCGCCGGCGATCGCGTCCATATCGATCGCGGCGGCGAGGTCGGCGACGTAGGTGCCGACATAGTCGTGCGGCTCGCCGCCGGGCGCGGCGCGACGGACATCGCGCAGGCCCGCCTCGATCAGCGCGTTGGCGCGCGCCTCGATCCAGCCGGTGATGCCGGTATCGGCGGGGCCGCCGTCGGGGCCGTTGTACTTGAAGCCCCCGTCGCGCGGCGGGTTGTGCGACGGCGTGACGACGATGCCGTCGGCGAGGTGCGTCGTGCGGCCGCGGTTATGACCGACGATCGCATGGCTGATCACCGGCGTCGGCGTGAAGCCGCCCGCGGCGTCGATCATCGCCGCGACGCCGTTCCCGGCGAGGACCTCGCGCGCCGTCAGCCACGCCGGTTCCGACAGGGCGTGCGTGTCGCGGCCGAGGAACAGCGGCCCGTCGACGCCGTGCGCCGTACGCCAGTCGCAAACTGCCTGCGTGACGGCGAGGATGTGGACCTCGTTGAACGCGCTATCGAGCGCCGACCCGCGATGCCCCGATGTGCCGAAGGCGACGCGCTGCGCCGGCACGGCGGGGTCGGGCCGGAGCGCGAAATAGGCGTCGGCGAGCGCGGCAAGGTCGGTCATGCCCGCGTCATAGGCAGGCGCGCGGCATGACGGCAAGCCGACGCGGCCGCGGCGGGCGGCGCGGCGTCAGGCGAACGTCGCGCGGTTGACCCGTTCACCCGCCGCGACAGTGAATGGCCGGCCGACGGCGCTGGCCGCGGCGAGGTCCGACAGTCCGTCGGTCGTCTGCGCGAGGAAGCGGGTGCCGTCGGCCTGCCGACCGATGACGATCGCGAACGCCGGGTCGCCGCGGTCGTGGACGACGGTCAGCGCCTCGACGGTCGCCGGTCCCGACGGGGCGCGCGTGAAGGCGGGCGACGGTACGGCGTCGATCTCGCGCTGGTAGGTCGCCGGATCGGCCCGGCTCCAGCGGCCGCGCGTCGGCGGCGTCGCATAGACGCCGAAGCTCGACTTGGTCAGGTAGCCGCCGTTGGCGAAGACGAAGCTGTAATCGCCGGGCTTGCCGCGCGCGCGCGCGACCGCCTCGACGATGGCGTGGAGGCTGTAGTCGTTCCCCGCGCCGCCGAAGTACGGCAGGCCGCCGGTCAGCGTCAGCCCGCGCGCGTCGTCGGCGGGAAGGCCGATCTCGGCCGCAGCGATGGCGACGGCAACCGGGAAGCAGCTGTAGAGGTCGATCGCCGCGAGGTCGTCGACGCCGATCCCGGCCATCGCCAGCGCGTGCGCGGCACCGATGCGGATCGACGGCGACACGGCATAGTCGCTGCGGTCGCTGACGAGGATCGGCTCGTGGGTGTCGGCGCAGCCGTGGAGGTGGACGCGGCGGTCGAGCGAAACCCCGGCCGCGTCGGGGGGGGGGGGG
>CAXTQJ010000075.1:0-1164 GCA_964246245.1 uncultured Sphingomonadaceae bacterium | reverse complement strand
GTCGACAGCATGACGACCGCCGCCGCCTGGTCGACGAAGAGGTTCGACACGAGGAATTTGGTATAGGGCGACGCGATCTTCCGGTTGGCGGCGGTTGGCGTCGTCAGCTCGGCGGCCGAGCGCGCGACCGGGACGGCGGCGTGGGGGTTCGCCGCCGCGACGCGGGTGAACGGGGCCATCAGCGCGCCGATGCGCGCGGCGGTGGCGACGGCATCGGCGTCGTGGCGCGCGGCGAATGCGCTTTCGAATAGCGGGTAGACGTTGACCGGCAGAGCGATGCCATGGGCGATCTCGTGCCCCGAGACGAGCGGCGTCTCGGATCCCAGCGTCGCGGGCTCGCCGCCGGGATCATCGCCCCAATCGAGCGCGACGCCGGCTTTAACCGCGTTCGCCTGGGTGCGGAGCGCCTCCGCCCCGGCGACGAGGACGGCGTCGGCCTCGCCGCGCGCGATCCGCTCCGCCATCAGGTTGACGAGCAGCTGCGGCGTGTTCCCGCCGACCGGTCCGTAAAGCTCGGTCCGCGGCGCTGCGCCGAGGCGGCGGGCGAGGCTGCGCGGCAGGTTGGCGTAGGCACCGAACGGCGAGGCGAACGCCGGCGACGAGTCGGCGAACAGGCGGACGACGGCGACGGTGTCGAGCGCGACGCCTCTCCCCCCGGCGTCAACCAGTGCCGCTGCGCCGGCGCGCGCGAGCAGGTCGAGCGGCGACCCGGCATCGGTCGGGTCCGATGTCCGATCGCTGGCCTGACCGACGCCGACGAGAACGGGAGTGCGCAGATCGGTCATGCCCGTCATTCGGGGCCTGCCGTGGGCCGCGTCAAGGGCGGTGATCACCCGCCTCATAGGCACAACTTAAGAATTAACTTTCACGTTAACTGAATTGATTATTGATTAAAAAGCTTGCGTGTCGTTGAAGAGGTTACTAACTCCTTAACAGGGAATCACGCTCATGAAGACCTTGCCTATCGCCGCCCTCGTCGCCATCGGCGCGCTTGCCGCAACCACGCCGGCAGTCTGCAGGCGACCGCCGCTGACTAGCTTGGCTCGATGAAGCATCTTCGAGATGGTGGCTTCGATCTGTATGATACAGCGACAACATACAGACCTTAGACCAGCCGACAAGGCGGCGCGGCGGAGCCGCGCCGTCGGCCGGCACGCGGCGGGA
>CAXTQJ010000074.1:5090-10868 GCA_964246245.1 uncultured Sphingomonadaceae bacterium | reverse complement strand
GCCCGCGACCGCCCCCGCCTGCCCGCCCGACACCGGGGCGTCGAGGACGCGGAGGTCGCCGCCGCCGAGCCGGTGATGGCGGCGTACGCGCGGCGCAGCGGCCTGATGGGGCCGGCCGGCAGCGGCCAGCTGACCAAGATGGTCAACCAGATCGCGATCGCCGGCGTCGTCGAGGGGCTCGCCGAGGCGGTCAACTTCGCCCTCGCCGCCGGGCTCGACGCCGGCGCGGTGTTCGGCGTCCTCGGCCAGGGGGCGGCGCAGTCGTGGCAGATGGACAACCGTGCGGGGACGATGGCGAAGGGCGAGTACGACTTCGGCTTCGCCGTCGACTGGATGCGCAAGGACCTCGGGCTGGTCCTCGACGAGGCGCGAGGCATGGGCATCAGCCTGCCGGCGACGGCGCTAATCGACCAGTTCTACGGCGATGTCCAGGCGCTCGGCGGTCGGCGACAGGACACGAGCGCGCTGCTGCGGCGGTTTCGGGGTTAAGCTCGGTTCCAGTCGACGACGTCACCGGAGCCTTGGTCCGGATCAAGCCCGGGCCGACGGCGGTATTTAGCAACAAGGAGCAAAGCCAATCGATGGCAGCTTTTGCCAACTGTTGGCACCGATTCGCGCTTGCCGATATCGCTGGACCGTCCGCTCGACGCTAAGCCCCTGTAATCACGTCCAAGGCATCACTTGGCACGGTGTCTGCAATGCTCGTGGCATGAGGGTCCGGATGGTCCGGGACCTCGAGAGCCAGGGAGAGCGACATGTTCGACACCTTCAATTCCTCGGTCACCCGCACCGTCCTTGGCGCGGTCGGCACGACGATCTGCGCCGGCATCTGCCTGATCGCCGCCGCCGGCCCGGCCGACGCGGCCCCGGTTCGCACCGCGACCGTCAGCTATGCCGACCTCGACGTCCACACCGCGACCGGCCGCGCCGTCCTCGACCGCCGCGTCCTCAGCGCCGCGCGGACCGTGTGCGCCTCGGCCGAGGTCGGCCCGGCGGCGCGGGTCGAAGAAGGCCGCTGCGTCCGCCACGCGGTCGCCGGCGTGAAGCCGGTCATCGGCTGAGTGGGATGCGCGCGACGAACCGGCCGGCGATGGCGACCGGCCGGTAGTCGCCCACCCACCGCCGCCCTATATGGCTCCCGCGATTTCGCCGGAGAGCCCCCGATGACCGACCTGTCCACCGCTGGAACCTTCCCCCTCGGCGACCGCGCCGTTCGCCGCATGGGCTACGGCGCGATGCAGCTCGCCGGGCCGCACGTGTTCGGACCGCCGAAAGACCGTGCCCAGTGCGTCGCCGTGCTGCGCGAGGCGGTGGCGAGCGGCGTCGATCACATCGACACGAGCGACTTCTACGGGCCGCACGTGACCAACGCGATCATCCGCGAGGCGCTGCATCCCTATCCCGACACCCTGACCGTCGTCACCAAGGTCGGCGCGCGGCGCGACGACAAGGGCGCATGGCTACCGGCGCAGTCTCCGGCCGAACTGGTCGCCGCGGTCGACGACAACCGCCGCAACCTCGACCGCGACCGCATCGACGTCGTCAACCTGCGGATCATGGGCGGCGGCGCGACGGGCAGTGCCCCGACCGAAGGCTCGATCGCCGAGCGCGTCGAGGCGCTTGCCGGGCTGAAGGCGAAGGGCATCATCGGACACGTCGGGCTGAGCACGGTTACCTCGGCGCAGGTCGCCGAGGCGCGCGGGATCGTCGACATCGTCTGCGTCCAGAACCTGTACAACATCGCCAACCGCGACGACGACGCGCTAATCGACGAGCTGGCCACGGCGGGCATCGCCTATGTGCCGTATTTCCCGCTCGGCGGCTTCTCGCCGCTGCAGTCGGAGCAGCTGTCGGCGGTCGCGACGCGGCTCGGCGCGAGTCCACTCCAAGTCGCGCTCGCGTGGCTGTTGCGGCGATCGCCCAACATCCTGTTGATTCCGGGGACTTCTTCGGTCGTGCACCTGCGCGAGAACCTTGCCGCGGCGGCGCTGGTCTTGGGTGACGACGACATGGCCAAGTTGAGCGCGATCTGACTCGCACCGCGGCGGTGGCTAATCTATGGGCACGCCTCGACCTGTGATGGTATCGCCGTGTCGGCCGGGGGGCCGCGGCCTTCCGTTCGGCTGAGGTCGAATCGAGCCGCCGAACGTGTTTCGCGACCCGTTCCATGCCGTCGCGACGTTGCTCGCCGCGCTGACGCTGCTGCCGTCGAGACGCGTGTCGCGCTGATCATCGCGAACAGCCACGATGCGCTCGGCGGCAACGACCTGCGCAACCCCGCCGCCGACGCCCGCCTGCTCGAGGCGGCGCTGCACCGGGCGGGGTTCGACAAGGTCACGGTGATGGAGAACCTTGGCCGCGACGGGATGATGGGGGCGTTGAAGGCGTCCGGCAACGACGCCGACCGTGCCGACGTCGCCCTCGTCTACTTCGCCGGGCATGGGGTCGAGATCGACCACGTCAACTACCTCGTCCCGGTCGACGTCGCGCACCAGTCGTTCTTCGACAAGCTGGGCACGGCGATGACGGCGGTGAAGACCGCCGACAAGGTCGTCGTCGCCACGCCGGAACAGCTGCTGACCAAGCTCCGCAGCGACGCCGCGATCGCCGCGATCGCCGCGCGCGGCCACCTGACGCCGACGACGACGAAGATCAAGGTGGTGTTCAAGGACCAGGCGCGCGACCTCGGCAAGGACGACCCGGCGCAGTTCCGCAGCGCGGTCCAGTTCGTCCGCGCCAACCGCCTCGACCGCGCGTGCGGCATCTTCGAGACGATGCTGACCCCCGACAAGGCGAAGAGCGTCACGCTGCTCTACGATCTCGGGGCATGCCAGGAGGCGCTCGAGCCCGACCGGCCGGAGACCGCGCTCGAATACTACAACAAGGCCGACCAGCAGACGACGGCCCCCGACCGGCTGGTGTCGGAGGCGGCCCTGCGCGTCACGGCGCTCCGCGACGCGATGCCGGCGGCGGCGCGGCGGTAGCCGCCGCGTCCGCCCGCGCCCCGGCGACGAGGAGCGCGGTGGTCAGGCGGATGTGCGCGGTCGTCGTCGCGATCAGCCCGTCGGCGTCGTGGGCGAGCGCGAGATCGGTGATCGCCTGATGCTCGGCGTGGACGTCGCGGGTCGAATCGACATAGGCCGACAGCCCGCGATACCGCTCCGACTGTTCGTAGAGCTGGGCGTGGAGGCGGATCAGCCGGCGGCTGCCGCACGCGGCGATCAGCGCGGCGTGGAAATCGGCGTGGGCGCGCATCCAGTCGGGGTTGATCGTCGGCACGTCGCGCGGCAGCAGCGGCGCGGTCGCGACGACGCGGTGCGACGCGGCGACCACGCCCGCCTCCCACTCGATGCCGCCGCGCTCGACCGCGCGGCGGAGCGCGATCGTCTCGATGTCGCAGCGCAGGTCAGTCAGGTCCTCGAGGTCGGCGACCGACAGCGGCGCGACGACGAAGCCGCGCTGGTCGCGCGCCTCGACGAGCTGCTCGGGGACGAGCCGCGACAGCGCCTCGCGGACCGCGCTCGGGCTGACGCCGAGCTCGACGGCGAGGTCGAGGATTTTGAGCTTCTTCCCCGGCCGGTGGACGCCGAGGACGATCGCGCGCCGGATCGTCGCATGGGCAAAGCTCGCTTGGCTCGGCACCGCGGGCCGCTCGTCGGCGACGCGCGACGTCGATCGGCCGGGCGCGACGATCATGCTGTCCATCGCGTCACCGTAGCGCGTGGTGCGGATTTGCGAAGGCCGTCACGCCGGGTTTGCCTCGGCCGCGATCAGCGCGTCCATCCGCCGCCGGACGGCGACCGCGCCGCGATCGATCTTGAGCAGCGCCGGCTTCAGCGCCCAGAAGTCGTGCCCGTCGAGCCGCGATTGCTGCGCCGCGATCATCGGCTCGTCCTCTGTCGCGAAGATGCGTGCGCGGACTTCGCGGACCGCCTCGTTGTAGGCGGCGTCGTCGAGGCGGAAGTCGCGCGTCGAGGCGAAGAAATAGTGCGTCCGCGTCGCCGTCTCCGGGGTCAGGATGTGGACGTTGATCGCATTGCCGCCGTCGGCACGCGGCGTTCCGGCGGGAACGACGCCGTTGACCAGCGTCATCACCCCGGGCGCGCTCCACTCGACCTCGGTCCAGCTGTCGACGCGGTCGACCCCGGGGGGCAGGCGGTCGGCGACGAGCGGAATCGGGACCTCGTTCATCGGCCGCCAGCCGATCGCGATAACGCCGTCGTCGCGCATCTCGATCTCGGCCGGGGTGCGGGTGATCGACCCGCCGCCGAGGGTGTCGGGGTGGAGATAATCGGTGTGGGTCAGATCGAGGATGTTGTCGACGAACAGCTGGTAGTGGCCGTGGCCGTTGAGGTAACCCTTGTTGAACGCCGTCTCGGGAACGTCGGTCAGGAAGGCGAGGTCGCGGACCGCCGCCGGATCGGCGCGGGCGGGGTCGCCGAACCAGATCCACAGCGCGCGGTGCGCTTCGGCGACCGGATACGCGGGGACCGACAATGCGCGCGACACCGGCCCGTGCGGGTTCCGGACGCACGCCCCGTCGGGGCCGAAGGCGAGGCCGTGGTAGCGGCAGACGACCGCGTCGCCGTCGATTCTGCCGACACTGAGCGGCGCGAAGCGGTGCGGGCAGCGGTCGAACAGCGCGTGGGCGTCGCCGGCCGCATCGCGGTAGAGGACGACCGGCAGGTCGAGCAGCGTACGCGCGAGCGGCGTGTCGCCGACCTCGTCGGCCCACGCCGCCATATACCACGTGTTGAGCAGATAGGTCATGTTGGCCGAAACCTTCGCCAGCCGAGAAAGATGATCGCGCCTCCCGCCGCCGCCATCAAGCCGAAGATCGTCGACACGCCGCCCCGGCTGAAGCCGCGGTCGAACAGCGTCCCCGCGACGAGCGGTGCGACGGCGCTCGCGACGCGGCCTATGCCGCTGACGAAGCCGCTCGCCGAGGCGCGGACCTCGTCGGCGAAGGTCGTCGCGACGACGGCATAGAAGCCGGCCGCCCCGGCGAAGAGGAACAGGCCGCACGCCGCGTCGGCGAGCACGAGCAGCGGCAGCGACGGCGGCGTGAAGCCGAAGGCGACCACCGCGGCGCCGAAGCCGATCATCGCCCCCGCAGTCAACCCGCGCAGGCCGTGCCGCTGTGCCAGCCAGCCGAGGCCGAGGCCGCCGACGGTGCCGACGCAGCTCGCGACCGTCGAGATCAGGCCCGCGTCGCTCGGGGCGAAGCCGGCGTCGGCGACCAGCTGCGGCGTCCACGACAGCAGGTAGAAGGTCGCGGCGGCGAACAGCATCCCGGCGACCGCGACCCACGCCGTCGTTGCGCGCCGCGCCGCGAACAGCGCGACGTAGCCGCGACTGGGAGCCCTTTCGACGCGCAGCGTCGCGATCCCGGCATGGCCGCAGCGACGGAGGACGGCATTGACCCGGTCGAGGGTGCGCGGGCCGGGCCGGGTGAGGAGATAGCCGAGCGATTCGGGCATCAGCGCGACGACCAGCGGTATCATGACCGCCGAAGCGAGCGCGCCGGCGCGGAACACCGCGCGCCAGCCGTAGTCGCGGAGCAGCCACGACGCGATCAGCCCGCCGACGACCCCGCCGACCGGATAGCCGATCGCCATCACCGCGACGGTCAGCGCGCGCCGCCTGGCGTTGGCGAACTCGGCCGCGACCGGGTTGATCGTCGCGACGCAGCCGCCGATGCCGATGCCGACGATTACCCGCCACGCCGCGAGGACGCCCGGCGACCCGGCGCTGCCGCTCCCTGCCATGCCCAGCGCC
>CAXTQJ010000074.1:0-5080 GCA_964246245.1 uncultured Sphingomonadaceae bacterium | reverse complement strand
GCGCCATCAGGACCAGCGCGGCGACGATCACCGTGCGGCGGCCGACCGCGTCGGCGAGCGGCGCGAGGACGAACGCGCCGACCGCCATCCCGGCCAGCCCGGCCGCAAGCACCGCGCCGAGCGCCGCCTTGCCGACGTGCCAGTCGAGCGTGATCGCCGGCGCGGCGAACGCGGCCGACAGGACGTCGTAGCCGTCGAGCGCCGACAGCGCGAAGGTCAGCGCGACGACGGTCGTCTGCGCCCGGCCCATCGGTGCGGCGTCGAGCCGCGCGCGGAGGGCCGCGGCATCGCTCATGCCGCGCCGCCAGCCGCCACGCCGGCGTCAGTCAACCCGGTTCTCGATTCGGCCGATGCCCTCGACCTCGCAGCGGACGACGTCGCCGGCCTTCAGGAACACCGGCGGCTGGCGCGCGACGCCGACGCCTTCGGGAGTGCCGGTGGCGAGCAGGTCGCCGGGGTGGAGGGTGAAGGCGGTCGAGAGATAGGCGATCTGCTGCCAGATGTCGTAGATCAGCCCGCCGGTGTCGCTGTCCTGACGCAGCTCGCCGTTGACCCAGCAGCGTAGCCTGAGCGCGTGCGGATCGGCGATCTCGTCGGCGGTGACGATCCACGGGCCGAGCGGACCATGGGTGTCGAACGACTTGCCGACGGTGAAGGTCGGCGAATGCCGCTGCCAATCGCGCGCCGACACGTCGTTCATCACCGTATAGCCGAAGACGTGGCTGCGGGCGTCGGCCTCGCTGACCCCCTTGGCGACGCGGCCGATGACGACGCCGAGTTCGACCTCGTAGTCGACCTGCTCGCTGACGCCGCGGTCGATCGCGTCGTAGGGACCGCCGAGGCAGCTCGTCTGCTTGTTGAACCAGAACTGCTGCGTCGGGACAGCGACGCCGAGCTTCTTCGCCTCCTCGGCGTGCTTCTTGTAGTTCATGCCGATGGCGAGGAACTTGCCCGGCGCTTCGATCGGCGCGAGCAGCTTGGCCCCGGCGAGCGGGACCGTCTCGGCGGCGGCGGCAACCGCGGCACGGACCGCGGCAAGCCCGGCGTCGCCGGCGGCGATCAGCGCGAGCATCGTCGGGAAAGCATCGACCGCGACGATGCGGTCGTCGTCGACCGCGCCGAGCCGTGCGCAGTGAACGCCTTCATAGCGGACTAGCTTCATCGTTCGATCCCCCCGGATGGTGCGGTCAGGCGAAGTCGACGGGAGCGGGCGGGCCCCACTGGTGACCGAGCATCGTCGGCACGTCGACGACCCCGGTCGGGACGTCGGCGGTGAACGCGTCACCGTCGGTCCAGTGCTCGATCTTGTGGCCCCACGGGTCCTGCCAGTAATCGAAC
This sequence comes from uncultured Sphingomonadaceae bacterium, assembly GCA_964246245.1. Taxonomy (GTDB): domain Bacteria; phylum Pseudomonadota; class Alphaproteobacteria; order Sphingomonadales; family Sphingomonadaceae; genus Polymorphobacter_B. The sequence continues at coordinate 3,742 of CAXTQJ010000074.1, read as the reverse complement.
ACCTGGCTGCCGAGGATGTGGCGGCCGACGCCCCAGACCGAGGTGTGGCCGGCGACCTTCAGATGCTCGTGCCCGGCCATCAGGTCGTCGAGGTCGGCGACCTCGAACGCGGCATGGTGGAACGCCGCCGGCTTGCCCGGGATCGACGCGAAGTTGAGCGTATGGTGGTCGGCCGGGTCGTCGCCGCGGTCGCAGCGGATGAAGGCGGCGGCGAGCGCGCCGTTCGGCGCGCGGACCTCGTCTGACATGATCAGGCCGAAGCGGTCGCGGTACCACGCCCACGTCGCTTCGGTGTCGGTCACGCCGAGGACGACGTGGCCGAGCCGGACGACGTTCGCCGCGCCGGCGGCAACACGCTTCGGCTCGCTCGGCCGATGCTTGCCCAGCATCGTGTTCCACAGCGCGCGGACGCCGTGCCCGAGGCTATCGGTCCGCGCCTTGCCGGCGACGACTTCGACGCGGAAGCCGTCGGGATCGGTCAGGACGACGCGCGATCCGCCACCCGGGCCGGGGGCGGCCTCGACGGTGGTGCCTTCGGCCGCGGCGAGGGCGTCGAGGTCGGCACGGCTCGCCGCGCGCAGGACGAGCGCAACGAAACCTGGGTCGCCCGGCACGGTTTCGTGGACGAACGGTGCGTTGCCCGTACCGCGCATCCGCAAGGCTCCGTCCCCGCCGTCTTCGGCCGGGGTCATCCCGAAGTCGGTGAGGAAGGCCTGCATCCGCGGCAGGTCGGGGGCGCTGAAGCGCACCGACTCGATATCCTCGACCGTGATCGTCGCCATCGTGGTCGTCTCCAAGGCCTCGGCCACGCGATCGCAGCCCGACTCGTCTTTGTCCATCTGCTACTGAAAAAGTGCTTTGACCGCAAAAAATAAATTTTGTAATCGTTCGTCGTCGAGTCGGATCGCGGCGGTACCGCGGCCAACGAACAAAGTTTCGCGAAGGGGAGGATCATGGTCAGGTTTCTTGCCACGACGGCATTGGCTGCGGGGTTGTTCGCGCCGGGCACCGGGTCTGCGCAGCAGGCCGAAACGGCGGTGCCGCCGACGGTCAATCCGGCCGATCAAGGCGTCGGCGAGATCATCGTGACCGCCAACCGCCGCGCCGAGAACCTCCAGCAGGTGCCGATCAGCATCGTCGCGTTCAAGGGCGAGGCGCTCGAGACGCAGGGCATCCGCAGCGTCGTCGACCTGCCGCAGCTGACCCCGGGCCTCGGCTTCACCCGGACGCTCGTCGGGACCAACGCCTTCCTGCGCGGGGTCGGCACGACCAGCGCCGGCTATTCGACCGAGGTGCCGATCGCGACCTACCTCGACGGGCTCTACCTGCCCAATTCGGCGGCGTCGTCGTTCGCGTTCAACAACATCGAGCGGATCGAAGTGCTCAAGGGTCCGCAGGGGACGCTGTACGGCCGCAACACGACCGGCGGCCTGATCAACGTCATCACCCGCGATCCCGGCGACGAGACCAAGATCGACACGTCGCTGACGCTCGCCAGCTACTCGACCGTCCAGCTCAACTTCTACGGTTCGACGCCGCTCAGCGACACCGTCGCGGTCAACTTCTCGGGGTTGTACGACAGCCAGCCCGAGGGGTGGGGCAAGAACCTGTTCACCGGCCACGACGTCTACACGCTCGAGGACTTCGGCTTCCAGGCGAAGCTGCGCTGGCAGATCGACCCCGCCACCAAGATCACGCTGCGCGGTTTCTACGACAAGACGCGCGGCAGCGAGGGGGATGCCGGCACGGTCTTCCCCGGCACCGTCGGGACCGACGGGTCGCGCTTCGCCGGCGAATACAACATCAACAACCGGTTCGACCCCGGGGCCAACCAGATCATGTACTTCGCGGCGCTCAAGGCCGAGCACAAGTTCGACTTCGCGACGCTATCGAGCCTGACCGGTTTCATCCGCAACGACTCGACCGGCCTCCAGGCGCAGAGCCCCGTCCTCGGCCAGCTCACGCCCGGCCAGACCGGGGTCAACCTTGGCGGGAAGCAGCGCGCACGGACCATCAGCGAGGAGATCCAGCTGACGTCGAACGGCCACGGACCGTTCCAGTGGATCGCCGGCGCCTTCATCTACGACGACCACACGACGATCGCCGCCAGCGTCTATCCGACGTGCATCGGCAACGCCTGTTCGCCGGGCCTGCCGGCGACGCTGACGACGGGCAAGCAGAACACCCGCTCGTACGCCGGCTACGGCGAGGGCACCTATGCCTTCCACTGGGGCACGAAGATCACCCTCGGCCTGCGCTACACCAGCGACGAGAAGAGCCTGACCGGCAACGTCGTGTCGCTGCCCGGCTTCCCGATCTCGCCGCCGGGATCGCCGATCGTCCTGCTTGCCGCGCCGACCGTGCCGAACGACCTGACCTTCGACAAGCTGACGTACAAGGCGGTCGTCGCGCAGGAGGTGAGCGACCGGATCAACGTCTATGCGTCGTACAACCGTGGCTTTAAGTCGGGGGGCTTCAACCCGACGACGCTGACCAACCCGGCGTCGCGGCCCGAGGTGCTCGACGACTTCGAGGCCGGGTTCAAGTCGGAGCTGTTCGACCGGATGCTGCGCCTCAACGTCGCCGGCTTCTACTACAATTACCGCGACATCCAGCTGCGGTCGACCGCGCCGCCGGCACCGCCGGGGGGCACGATCCTGTACAACGCCGCGTCGGCGCACAACTACGGGGCGGACATCGACTTCGTCGTCGCGCCGGCGCGCGGCCTGACGATCAACGGCGGCGCCGAGTTCCTCGACGCGCACTACAGCAGCTTCCCCGCCGGCATCATCACCACGCCGAAGCCGATCAGCGCGGCCGGGACCGGCGGCACGATCACGACGACGGGCAGCCTCGCCGGCCGCCAGCTGCCGCAGGCCCCCGACTTCTCGGCGTCGCTCGGCGTGACCTACGCCTTCGACGCCGGCTTCGGCGAGTTCGAGCTTAACGCCAACGACGGCTACAAGTCGAGCTTCGCGTGGGAGCCCGACGGCCGGCTGCGCCAGGCGGCATACCACCTCGTCAACGCGTCGATCACCTACCGCCCGCCGGCGTCGCGGCTGAGCGTCCAGGTCTTCGCGCGCAACCTCAACGGTGCGTTCTACGGCGTTGCGGCGGCCAACGCGGCGGGGACCGATGGCTTCGTTCCCGGCGCGCCGCGGACCTTCGGCGGGCGTGTCCGCTATAACTTCTAGGGTCGGCCGGGTGTGGCGGCAGGCGGCCGCCGCGCCCGCCTTGACGCCGGGGGGGCGGGCGGGGAATCGGCGCCGGAGCTTGGTGGTGAAGCGATGACGGCGACGCTCGACCTCGATCTCTTCTCGGCGGCGAGCCTCGCCGACCCATTCGCCGACTATCGCCATCTGCGCGATGCTGGACCGATCGTCCGCCTGGCCCGGCCCGACGTCCACGCCGTCGCGCGCTTCGCCGACGTCCAGGCGGCGCTGCGGGCGAGCGAGATCTTGATCAGCGGCGACGGCGTCGGCTTCAGCGCCGCGTTCAACGCACCCAAGGGGATGAACGTCATCCAGACCGACGGCGACCGCCACCGGCGGATGCGCGCGACGGTGATGCGCCCGCTGACCCCGGCCAAGCTGCGTGACGCGCGCGGCGACCTGAAGGCGCTGATCGTCGCCCGCGTCGACGCGCTCGCCGGGGCCGGCTGGTTCGATGCGATGTCGCGCCTCGCCGACTTCCTGCCGCTCGAGGCGGTGTCCCCGATCGTCGGGCTGCCGGCGGCGGGACC
>CAXTQJ010000073.1:5741-10935 GCA_964246245.1 uncultured Sphingomonadaceae bacterium | reverse complement strand
CCCCTCCCCTGAGGGGGAGGGGAAGGCGTCGACCACTCACGCCTCGGCCTTTGCCGGGATCACGCCGCGCCGCATCTGGTCGAGCTCGAGGCTTTCGAACAGCGCCTTGAAGTTGCCCTCGCCGAAGCCGTCGTTGCCCTTGCGCTGGATGATCTCGAAGAAGATCGGGCCGACCATGTTCTCGGTGAAGATCTGGAGGAGCAGCCCGCCGACGGTCACGGGCGCGCCGTCGATCAGGATGCGCCGCTGCCGCATCTCGTCGACCGAATGACCGTGGCCGGGCAGGCGCGCGTCGATCAGGTCGAAATAGGTCTCGGGGCTGTCCTGGAAGCGGATGCCGTTGGCCCGCAGCCTGTCGACGGTCGCGAAGATATCGTCGGTCGCCAGCGCGAGATGCTGGATACCCTCGCCCTTGTACGCGCGAAGGAACTCTTCGATCTGGCTGTGCTCGTCCTGGCTTTCGTTGAGCGGGATGCGGATCTTGTCGTCGGGCGCGGTCATCGCCTTGGAGAACAGACCCGTCGCCTGCCCCTCGATGTCGAAGTAGCGGATCTGGCGAAAGCCGAAGATGCGCTCGTAGAACTCGGCCCAATGTGCCATCCGCCCGCGGTTGACGTTGTGGGTCAGGTGGTCGAGCGTGTGCAACCCGACGCTGCGGTCGTCCTTGCCCGCGTCGGTCGGGCGGAAGTCGATGTCGTAGATCTCGTGCTCGCCGGCGGTATCGACGAGATACAGGTTCGAGCCGCCGATGCCTTCGATCGCCGGGATGTTGAGTTCCATCGGCCCGACCGGGCCGGTCACCGCGACCGCGCCGCGCCGGACCGCCTCGCTCGCGGCAAAGGCGGCGTCGTGCACGCGGAACGCCATCGCGTTCGCGCTCGGGCCGTGGGCGTTGCGGAATTCCGCCGCCTGCCCCTCAGTATCCATGTTGAGCAGGAAATTGATCGACCCCTGCGCGTAGCGGCGAACGTCCTTCGACCGGTGGGTCGCGACGTGGGTGAAGCCCATCGCCTCGAACAGGCCGGCGAGCGCGGCCGGATCGGGGCCGGTGAACTCGACGAACTCGAAGCCGTCGAGCCCCATGAAATTGTCGCGTGGAGCGGTTGCCATCGTCGCGGTTCCCCGGCAGGATCGTTACAAATGAAACTATCCGCCGACGCGCCCTCTGACAAGCCGGAAAGCGCGCTCGACCTCGACGCGTTCCTGCCGTTCCAGCTGTCGATCGCGGCCAATGCGGTCAGCGAGCTGATCGCGGGGGCCTACCGCAGCCTGTTCGGCCTGCGCGTCGCGGAATGGCGGGTGCTGGCGATCGTCGCCCAGTCGCCGGGGGTCGGCAGCGGGGCGATCGCGCGGCGCGCCGAACTCGACAAGATCACCGTCAGCCGCGCTGTCGCGGCCCTGCTCGCGCGTCGCCTGATCGTCGTCGACCGGCATCCGCGCGACGGCCGTGCCCACCGGCTCGATCTGTCCGCGGCCGGCCGCGACCTCTACCGCACCGTCGTCCCCGCCGCGCTCGCGCTCGAGGCGCGCGTCGCCGGTGCCCTGACGCCGGCCGAGCGCGAGCAGCTCACCACCCTGCTTGCGCGCGTTCGCGACGCGGCGCGCCTCACCGCCCTGATGCCGGAACCAGTCTAGAACGTGGCGGCCATAGCGTCGCGCGGCATGTTGCCGGAACGCCACACCCGTCGCGCACTATGCCGAAGCCGGACGGCGCGCCCGTTGCGTCGACCTGTAATCCGTATAGCAATCGACGCGGATCTAGTTTCCGGGGGCGACACGATGAACCAGCGGGTGATGGTCGGCGGCATGACCGCGGCGCTGCTGCTGACTTCCGGCAGCGCGTTCGGCCAGGCGGTAGCGGTCGGGCCGACGGCGACGGCGAGCGCGCCCGAGGCCGGGACGCCCGAAGAGATCATCGTCACCGGCAGCCGCATCCGCCGCGATCCGCTGGCGCAGGAAAGCCCGGTCGTCGTTCTCGACCAGGAATCGATCCAGCGGACCGGCCTGTCGGCGATCGCCGACGTCCTCCAGCGCCTGCCGAGCGCGAGCGGCGGGCTCAATTCGAAGGTCAACAACAGCGGCAACATCGGCAACCCGCCCGACGGCGGCGGCGTCGGCGCGGGGTCGGCCGAGATCGACCTGCGCTACCTGACCGCCAAGCGGACGCTGGTGCTGGTCGACGGCATCCGCTTCGTCAACGGGGCGAGCGCGAGCGGCATCCCGTCGACGGTCGACCTCAACACGATTCCCGTCAGCTCGATCGAACGCATCGAGGTGCTCGAGTCGGGCCAGTCGCCGCTCTACGGGTCGGACGCGCTCGCCGGCGTCGTCAACATCATCACCAAGTCGGCGCAGGAGGGGCTGCAGGCGTCGGCGCAGTTCGGCACCTTCCGCCAGGGCGACGGCCACACCCAGGATTACAACGCCAGCTACGGCATCAAGCTGCCGACGACGAGCATCGTCTTCGGCGGCAGTTACGTGAAGCAGGAAGCGGTGCGGACCGCCAATCGGGCGGAGTCGGCCTTCCCCAACCCGTTCCAGACGAGCTGCTCCGACCCGATCGGCGGGTGCAGCAGTGCGACGCCGAACGGCCGCTTCGTGTTCGATGCCGGACAGCAGGCGTCGCTGCCCGCCGGCGGTAGCATCACCCTCAAAAGCGGCCCGATCGCCGGCATGCCGCGCTACGATCCGACCAACCCGACCGGCCCGAACAGCGATTTCAAGGCATTCACCTCGGCCGACCGGTTCAACTTCTCGCCGTTCAACTATTACCTGACGCCGTCGGAGCGTTACGGCGGCTTCGTCAGCATCAAGCAGGAGCTCGGCTCGGACATCAACCTCCGCGTCAAGGCCGAATACAACCGACGCAATTCGCAGAACCAGGCGGCGTTCCTGCCGCTGTTCGTCGGTCCCGACGCCGGCAACGGCAACCTGCTCGACACGATCTCAATCGACCGGACCAACCCGTACAACCCGTTCGGCGTCACCCTGTCGGCAGGCGGGGCCGGCAACGCGCCGGCAAACTATTCGTTCGTCGCCCGCCGTCTCGTCGAGGCCGGGCAGCGGACCTATACCCAGCACGTCGACACCTTCTCGGGCACCGCGACGCTCGACGGGTCGTTCATGATCGGCGCGCACAAGTTCTTCTGGGACGCCAACGCGACCTTCGGGCTCAACGACGCGCATCAGACCTTCACCGGCAACGTCAACGCGGCCAAGCTGGCGCAGGCGCTCGGTCCGGTCGCGCTGTGCACCGCGCCGTGCGTCCCGTTCGACATCTTCGGCGGCGCGGGGTCGGTGACGCCGGCGCAGCTCGCCTTCGTCGGCTTCACCGAGCAGGACAAGTCGAACCAGTCGCTTTACGACTATACCGCCAACCTGAGCGGCGATCTGTTCGACCTGCCGGCGGGGCCGGTCGGCATCGCCGTCGGCTACGAGCACCGCTACCAGTTCGGCCGCTTCGACCCCGATCCGGTCATCGTCGCCGGGCTGGGCGCCGACATCCCGGCGCAGCCCGCGGTCGGCCACTACAGCACCAACGAGGTCTACGGCGAAATCCGTGTGCCGATCGTCAAGGAGACACCGTTCCTCTACTCGCTCGAAGCCGACGGCGCGGTCCGCTACGCCGATTACACGACCGGGTTCAACAGCACGACCTACACCGGCACCCTCCTGTGGAAGCCGGTCCACGACCTGCTGCTGCGCGGCAGCTATGCCACCGGCTTCCGCGCACCGTCGATCGGCGAGCTGTTCGGGGCCGCGTCGCGCAACGACGCGCCGATCAACGATCCGTGCACCAACGTCGCCGGCTCGCCATACCAGACCAGCGCCACCGTCCGCGCCAACTGCACGGCGAACGGCGTACCCGCGAACGGCAGCTATGCCGAGCCGAACGGCGGCCAGCTCGGCGTGCTGACCGGGGGCAACCCGAACCTCAAGCCCGAGAAGTCGTACACCATCCTCGCCGGCGCGGTCTATTCGCCGGCGTGGGCGCGCGGCCGCTTCGCCAGCGTCCTCAGCGTCGAGGGCAATTACTACGACATCCGCATAACCAATGCGATCGCCCCGACCGATCCGCAGCTGACGTTGACGCAGTGCGCGTTCAACGCCGATCCACTCGCGTGCGCCGCGATCACCCGCACCCCGAGCGGCCTGATCTCGCGGATCAACGCGACGCTCGGCAACATCGGCGGCATCCGCACCCGCGGCATCGACCTGACGCTCAACTACCGCTCGCCGAAGACGACCTACGGCGTGTTCGGCCTATCGTTCACCAGCAACTTCCTGCTCAAGTATGCCGAAACCTTCCCGACGACCGGCGGTTTCGTCACGACCAACTATCTCGGCACCACGCGCGGCACGCCCGACCAGTCGTACCCGCACTTCAAGGGCAACGCCGTCGTCGACTGGCTGTTCGGCGATATCGACGCGTCGTTCACCGGCCGGTACATCGGCGGCGTGACCGAGACGTCGGTGGTAACCAACCGGCTCGGCGACACCTTCTACGGCGACTTCCGCCTGACCTTCACGCCGGCGCAGCTCCAGCACAAGGTCGAGTTCACCATCGGCGTCAACAACGTGTTCAACAAGGCCCCGCCGCCGTGCTACAGCTGCACCGGACCGAACTACGATCCGACGACGTACGACGTGCCGGGACAATTCGGTTATCTGCGCGCGGCGCTCAAGCTGTAGGACGGCGCGAAGCCGGCGTGAGCGAATGCGGCCAAAATCGCATTCGGCCTCGCCGGCGCTGCGCGGTCGGTCACTCCATATGGTCGGGCGCATAGCCCGGGGTCGGCACGATCGGCAGTACGGCGGCGAGCACCGCAATGGCGATCAGCCAGCTCGACACGACCTTGACCGCGACGCCGCGCCGGGTCGCCACGAGCCACGCGCCCGGGGCCACGAGGGCCAGCCACGGCGCGGCCTTGGCCACGTCGAGCGAGGTGCCCGCGATCGCCACGGTCGCCCCGGCCCACCCGCCGGCATTGATCCCGAGACCGAGCATTCGCCGGCCGGCAAGACGATCGGGGAAATGAACGAGAGCCGCCGTCACGACGGTGCTAAGCCAGCAGCCGAGGAAGACCGTCTCGACCCACGCCGGCGCCAGCGGCAGCTGCGCCGCCAGTCCCGGCGGCGCCCGCCCGGCGCCCCGCCCCCCGGGGCCGCACCCCCCCCCCCTGGCACCCCACCC
>CAXTQJ010000073.1:0-5731 GCA_964246245.1 uncultured Sphingomonadaceae bacterium | reverse complement strand
GGGCTGGGGGGGGGGGCCGGCCGGCCCCCCCGCTCCGGGCGGGGCGCGGTCGCCGGGCGGGGGGGGGGGGGGGGCCGCGAAGGCGAGCATGCACGCCAGCGCGGCGAACAGCAGCGCCGGCGGAACGACCCCGCCCCTCATCGGCCGCGGCTCATCGCAGCGCCACCCACAGGAACCATATGCCGGTCAGCATGACGAGGCCGCCGAGGCCGCGGACGACCGTCGCGCCGCCGGGCCGGTCGGCGATGAGCCCGATGCCGATGCCGACGACATGCAGCATCCCCGTCGCCAGCACGAACCCGGCGCTGTAGCCGATCGGATCGGCCGCCGACGGCAGCTCCTTGCCGTGCGCATAGCCGTGGAAGATGGCGAAGATCGCGACGATCAGCGACGCCAGCCACACCGGAGCCCGCACCTTGCCGGCGATCATCGCGCCGAGCACGAGCACCGATACCGCGATGCCGATCTCGACCGGCGGCAGCGGCACCCCGGCGATGCCCATGACGCCGCCGATCGCCATGACCGTCGGGAAGATGACCGGCAAGGCGACGATCAGCGGCCGGCCGAGGAACGCGCCCCACAGCCCGACCGAGACCATCGCCAGCAGATGATCGAAGCCGCTCAACGGATGGAGAAAACCCGATTGGAAGCCGCCGGCGAGGCCGGTGCCGGTATGCGCCGCCGCCGGGGCAGCAGCGACGATGGCCACCACCGCCGCCAGCCGCACCGAACGGCAGGGTTGACGGTCCCCGGCCCGTGCCGCACCGCTCGAAGGAGAATAGCAAGGGTTTGAATTCATGCGTCGCTTTGCCTTCAGTGCCGCTACCGCGCTCGTAGCAGGCCTTAGCGCGTCGGCCGCCGACGCGCACGATTTCTGGATCCAGCCACGCCAGTTCGCGGCCGATACCAACGTTCCGATCCCGATCACGATCGAAGTCGGCCATGGCCCCGCGCGTCAACGCTGGTCGGCGGCGATCGACCGGATCGCCACCTTCGCCGCCGTCGGCAGTGCCGGCACCAAGGACATCCGCACCGCGCTCGTCGCGCCCGGCGGTCCCGCCGACGCCAATGTCAGTTTTTCGCAACCTGGAGCTTATGTCCTCGTCCTGGAAACCAACCGCGCCAGCAGCGATCTCCCCGCGATCCGCTTCAATGATTACATCAAGGCCGAAGGTATCGCGCCGGCGATCGCGACCCGCGCCGCTGCGGGAGCGACCGATACGCCGGGCCGCGAACTCTATAGTCGCCGTGCCAAGGCGATCGTCCGGATCGGCACCGCCGGGGCTGCGCAGCCGTCGGTGACGCGGCCGATCGGGTTGACGCTCGAGATCGTCCCCGGCCGCGATCCGAGCGCTGCCGACTTCGACATGACGCTGCCGGCCACCATCCTCTACGAAGGCAAGCCGTTGGCTGGCGCGTTCGTCAAACTCAACAACCTCGACTTCGATGCTCGGCCGGTCGCGACCGCAATCAGCGACGCGCACGGCGCGGTGACATTCACGGTGCCGTTCAAGGGCCTGTGGCAGATGAACGTTGTGTGGACCAAGCCGATCAAGGATGCGAAGGCCGACTTCGATACGGTCTTTTCCAGCCTGACCTTCGGGTGGAGCCGTGATACCGCCGCCGGTCGCTGACCGGCGGCGGTCGTTTCGATCAGATCGTATTCGGCTTCGTCGTCAGACTGAGCGGGGCCAGATCGGGGCACGGAACCGGATCGGTCGCCTTCGAGAACGGTGCCGCGTCGAAGCGGGTCGCGAAACAACTGCCGAACTTGCTCTCGGTACTCGCGACCGGAGTCGGGGGGGTCGTGCTGTTGTCGTCGCCCCCGCACGCGGCCAGCCCGATCGGCAGCACCAGGACCGCGAGGGACAGATAGATGCGATTTGTCATGTCACCTCCCCCTTACGGCTGGTTCTGCGGACGCGGGGCGCCCCGCAGCGGGGTGTTGAGATAGGGGAACGCGTTCTGGATGTTCATCGCCGAACTCGGCGCACCATCCGTATAGGCGGCTTGACCCGTCGGCGCGTCGCTCGGCTTGCACAGGCCGAGATCGGTCGCCACGCCGGCGACCGGGATGGGATAGCACAGCCGGCCCATGGCGACGCGAAGCGTGATGTCGGTCAGATCGTCGCCCGGACGCCGGCCGTTCGGATAGCCGGCGAGGTCGTTGCCGACGACGCCGAACGTGCTCTGCGCGGCCTGCGGCGTCGGCGGGACCTTGGTGTTGAGCCGCAGCATCTCCGACGGCGTGACGACGCTGAGCTGGTTGACGCCCTTGAACCCGGTCAGGAACGTCGCGACCAGATCGTTCCGCGGGAAGTTCGTCGGCGCGATCGTGCCCGAGCCTCCGATGACCCCGCGAACCGGTGCCCGGAACAGCGCGTCGAGCAGCGCCGGGAACGTCGGGTTGGTGACATAATCGATGAACGTCGCGTCACCCGATGGCGACGAGGCGTTGAACAGGTCCTTGTCCTTGATGCCGATCACCAACTCGTTGACAAGGCCCATGCCGAGGCGCGAGACCTGAACATAAGCGCCGCCCTGCAGGGTCGGGGTATCGAACGTCGGTGTGGTCCGGAGCAGTCGCGCCTGCGGCAGGCTGGCCGAGCTCCACACGCCGATGACCCCGTTGCCCGTGCCGGTGAGGCAGGCGGTCGGGATTTCCATCGCGATCGAGGTGACGTTCTTCTTGCCGATCAGCTCCTGGTTGTCCTGGCTCTGCGTGATGCCGCCGGGAAACGGCGTGCCGTTGCCGTAGACCGGGTCGTTGTCGCCCTCGACCGGCACGAAATTAACGAGATCGAAGACCGGCCCGAGGTTGATCGCGAAGTATTCGGCGCGGCTGCCGACGAACACCTTGGCCGGCGTGCTGCATCCGGGAATCGTCGCCGAATAGATGAACTTGTTGGCGTAATTGGCGTACCCGCCGGGGAAGGTCTTGGTCCCGGCGTTGTCGAACGGCTTGTAGAACGAGCCGCCCGCGGCGTTCGTGATCGTCGCGCGCGTGCCGAGGGCGCGGTCGCCGGTGATCTGGGTGACCGTATAGGTCTCGTTCTCGCCGAGATTGGGATCGTTCGGGTTCGAGAGCGGTCCCGCCTGACGCAACGCGATCGACAGGTTCTTGCCGTTGACGTTGACCGTCTCGCCGGTGCCGTTGATCAGCGCGTTGGTGAACTTGAACTGGAAGGTCAGGTGCTCGACCGCGTCGCCGACGTTGTCGACGTGGATCTCGTAAACCGCATCAGGGTCCATCGTGTAATAGTTGGGACCGTCACCCGGGTTCTCGCCGGGCTGGAAGTTGGCGATGATCGTCGTGAACGCGGCGCGGCCGGGCTCGTAGCTGGTGAAGGCGTACACGTCGGTGTTGTCGACCTTCGACATCTTGGTGATGTTGGGTGCCTCACGGTGGCTCGAGGCCAGGGCTGGGGCGGCGAACGCGCACAGCGCGGCAAGAGCCGTCCCGCCGATAAGACCGGTTCGTAGATTCACATCGGGCTCCCTTGATCAGCGGGCTGACACCGCCCCCTATATTCATTACGCGTTCACCCCCAAATTGGTTGCCTGGCGAAGAAAATATTTCGCGCACTACAGGGAACTATTTGGCCGATGCTGATCCGACGATAGTAGTTGGCGCCAATTCCATGTTCCGGAGCCGACGGCGATACTGACCGGCATGCCCTCGATCGTCAGGAAAATGAGCCGTGGGCCGGTCATCGCCTCGTCGAGGCAGTCGGCCGGAGCAGCGGCCAGCGCCGTCACGAGCGCGCGGCGCAGCGCATCGGTTTCGGGACGGCCGGCCCAGCCGCCGTTCCACACCATGACGGCACGCACGTCCGTCGCGGTCGTCGCTGCCAGCTCGGCGATCACCGCCGGATCCTGCTGCAGGGCACGACCGAGCGGAGCAAGCAGGTCGCACGGGGGCGACGCCGTCGTCTCGGACGACGCGACCGCGAATTCGGGAACGGCGAGCGACACGCCGATCACGGCGTCGGCTTCGACCTGTGGCGCCACTGGCGCTGCCGGGACGGCGACGACGGTCATCGTTGCGACCGGGGCCGGCGGCTCGGCCGGAACCCGTGATCGCGTCAACAGAAGGGCGAGGGCCGCGTGCAGCGCGACGATCAGTGCCGCCACCGCGACGCGGCGGCGGCCGGCACCGCGGTCGGCCGTTACCATCATGACGTGCGGCTCATCGCGGTACGATACGCCATGGTGCGCCGGCGGTTGCATGGCGCGGTTCGCCGCCCGGGGCTTCGGACTGCGCGGTCTTGCCGGCGTAATCCGTGACATGCTAGCGATCCCGGGTGTGGCCGCCGCAGGCAATGCGCTGCATCTGGATCATCCATGCCCGGCGCGACATTGTCCTTCATCGTTTCGCCGGGCTATGCTGCGGATAAGGCGGAGAAAAGGGCAGCGGATGAATAGCCTGACGGCGACCTTGATGCTGCTCCTTCTCGGCTCGCCGGCAACCGCGGCGGTGTTCGAAGTCGGCGACGACGGCACGTTGCAACGGCTCGATGCGCCGATCGCGCGCCCTGCCGCCGCCGTCCGTGGCCACGCGACCGGGCCTGCGGCAACGGCGCGTGCCCACGCCTTTCGTCCCGACGTCGACCGCGCCGGACAGCAATACGAAGTCAGCCCGGCGCTGATCGATGCGATTGCGAGCGTCGAGTCGCGCTATGATCCACGGGCGGTGTCGAGTGCCAATGCGGCGGGGATCATGCAGTTGATGCCCGCGACCGCGCGCGCGATGGGGGTCGACCGCGCCGATCCGGCGGCGAACATCCGGGGCGGCACGGCGTACCTCCGCCTGCTGCTCAACCGTTTCGACGGCGATCTCGTCCGGACGATCGCCGCGTATAACGCCGGTCCGGCGGCGGTCGCACGCGCCGGAGGCGTCCCCCGCTTCCGCGAGACCGTATCTTATGTGGCCGCGGTGATGGATCATCTCGCAGCAGAGGCACGGTAACGGGATCGATGATGGCGTTGCGCACACACTGGATAACGGCAGGCGTCGTGGCCCTGCTCGCCGCGCAGCCGGCGCTGGCGCAGGCGGTGACGCTCGACCCCGCCGGATCGGGTGCGATCGTCGGCGCGCTGGCGTGGATCCAGGGGACGCTGCTCGGCAGTGTCGCGACCGCCGTCGCGGTCATCGCCGTCGCCAGCGTCGGACTGCTGATGCTGACCGGCCGGATGAACTGGCGCTTCGGCGCGACGGTCGTGCTGGGGCTCTTCATCCTGTTCGGGGCGGGCGCGATCGTCGGCGGTATCCGCACCGTCGCGACGCAGCAGTAGATGGCGGAAGCGAGCGCCCTGATCCGCGAGCCGGTGTTCACCGCGCTGACGCGGCCGCAGATGTTCGGCGGTGTCACCTACACCTTCTTCATCCTGAACGCGCTCGTCACGATGGAGCTGTTCCTGCTGACCAAGTCGTTCTGGATCGTGCCGATCGCGGGGCTGATCCATGCCGCCGGCACCGTCGCGTGCCTGCGCGAGCCGCGCATCTTCGACCGGTGGCTGCTGCGCGCGCGGCGCGCCCGGCGGACCCGCGGCTTCGCGCTGTGGCGCTGCAATTCGTACCAGCCCTGAGCATGGCGAGCGCCGCCCGGGGGCCGTTCGACCGCCGCGCCGACGGCGATAACCGGGGCGGCGACCGGCTGCCGTGGTCGCACCACGTCGACGACTTCACCGTGGCGACCTGGACGAACTGGAGCAACATGCCGTCGCGGGT
>CAXTQJ010000072.1:10802-11049 GCA_964246245.1 uncultured Sphingomonadaceae bacterium | reverse complement strand
GACCGGGCACGGGCAGTCGGCGTCGAGCGGCGCCTACCTCAGCCACCTCGTTCGTTCCGACGAGATCCTTGGCGCGATGCTGATGACCGAGCACAACCTCTGGTTCTACCAGACGCTGATGGCCGGTCTCCGCGACGCGATTGCCGCCGGTACCGTCGCGGCATTAGCCGCCGCCTTCGTCGCCCGCTACCGCGCCCCCGTCGCGGGCCCCCCCCGGCCGCCACCCCAGCCCCCCCCCCGCCCCCCC
>CAXTQJ010000072.1:10198-10725 GCA_964246245.1 uncultured Sphingomonadaceae bacterium | reverse complement strand
ATCCTACACCGCGGCCGCCGGCCCCCGATCGACCGCGGTGTAGGATTCGCCGGCGGGCGTCCCGCGGGGGCCTGCCCGGGCAAGGGGCGTCGTCGACGTGAACTTCGTGGCGTTGTTCATCTTCGCGAGCCCGCGCCGGCGCTCTGGACAGCCGCGGCCGTGCGGAGTACCCGCGCCCATGACCGATCCCGCCGTCGCGCCGCCCGAAGCCATCCTCATCATCGACTTCGGCAGCCAGGTCACCCAGCTCATCGCCCGCCGCGTCCGTGAGGCCGGGGTCTATTGCGAGATCGTCCCCTTCCAGTCGGCCGCCGCCGCCCTCGACCGGCTGCGTCCGCGCGGCGTCATTCTGTCGGGCGGGCCGGCGTCGATCGGCGATGCCGGCAGCCCGCGCGCGCCGGCGGCGGTTTTCGCCGCCAAGGTGCCCGTCCTCGGCATCTGCTACGGCGACCAGACGATGTGCGCCCAGCTCGGCGGCGCGGTCGCCACCGCCGCCGACCGCGAATTCGGCCGGGCCTTCGTCGAGG
>CAXTQJ010000072.1:0-10188 GCA_964246245.1 uncultured Sphingomonadaceae bacterium | reverse complement strand
TCGTCGAGGTGGTCGACGCCTGCGCCCTGTTCGACGGCGTCTGGACGGTCGGTGACCGGCATCAGGTGTGGATGAGCCACGGCGACCGGATCGACGCGATCCCGGCCGGGTTCCGCGTCGTCGCGCGGTCCGACGCCGCGCCGTTCGCCGCGATCGCCGACGACGACCGGCGCTATTACGGATTGCTCTTCCACCCCGAGGTGATGCACACGCCCGACGGCGCGAAGCTGATCGCCAACTTCGTCCGCGCGGTCGCCGGGTGCGCCCCGACGTGGAGCATGGCCGGCTACCGCGCCGCGAAGGTCGCCGCGATCCGCGACCAGGTCGGCGACGCGAAGGTCATCTGCGGCCTGTCAGGGGGCGTCGATTCGTCGGTCGCCGCGCTGCTGATCCACGAGGCGATCGGCGACGCGCTGACGTGCGTCTTCGTCGACACCGGGCTCCTTCGCGCCGGCGAAGCCGAGCAGGTCGTGTCGCTGTTCCGCGAACACTACCACATTCCGCTGATCGCGGTCGACGCGAGCGCCGCGTTCCTCGGCGCGCTGGCCGGAGTCATCGATCCCGAGGCCAAGCGCAAGGTGATCGGCCGGACGTTCATCGACGTGTTCGACGCCGAGGCGGGCCGGATCGACGGCGCGCGCTTCCTCGCGCAGGGAACGCTCTATCCCGACGTCATCGAGAGCGTCAGCTACGCGGGCGGTCCGTCGGTGACGATCAAGAGCCACCATAACGTCGGCGGCCTGCCCGAGCGGATGAACCTGGCCTTGGTCGAGCCGCTGCGCGAGCTGTTCAAGGACGAGGTCCGTGTGCTGGGCCGCGAGCTCGGCCTGACCGACGCCTTCGTCGGCCGCCACCCGTTCCCCGGTCCCGGCCTCGCCATCCGCATCCCCGGCGAGGTGACCCGCGCCAAGTGCGACATCCTCCGCGCCGCCGATGCCATCTACCTCGCCGAGATCCGTGCCGCCGGACTGTACGACGCGATCTGGCAGGCGTTCGCCGTCCTGCTGCCGGTCCGTACCGTCGGCGTGATGGGCGACGGCCGGACCTACGACTTCGTCTGTGCGCTGCGTGCCGTGACCTCGGTCGACGGGATGACCGCCGACGTCTACCCGTTCGACGCCGCCTTTCTCTGCCGCGTCGCCACCCGCATCGTCAACGAGGTCGCCGGCATCAACCGCGTCGTCTACGACTACACCTCGAAGCCGCCGGGTACGATCGAGTGGGAATGATTGTTCGGCAGCTTCTGCGAACAGTTTCCGCCGGTTGTTTGTGTCGGCTCAGTACGAATTCGACATCGGCTTCCCACGCACTGCCGGGCGCATCTTGGCCAGTTAGGTCCGGGCGGTCGATGCCAGATTGCGGTCGGGCTTTTCGATCGCCTCAGATCCATCATCATGCCGAAGATGATGTCGGTGTGGCCGGGCACGGGCGGGCGCGTACGACGCGTTCGGACGAGGGGGAAAAGCGGTCGAGCAGGGACGCCGGCCGGATCGGGCGCGGCACGAAACCGCCGCCGCAGTTCGGGCAGATGCCGTGCAGGACGTCGGCGACGCAGGTCGCGCAAAAGGTGCATTCGAAGGAGCAGATGCGCGCGGCCGGGTCCGCCGGAGCCAGGTCGATGTCACAGCATTCACAATTCGGCTTGAGGATCAGCACGGCCACCTCCAGTTCGGCGTCAGGGTGCGATACCGGTCCCGGCCGGCAACCGCGTGACTTCGGTGAAGACGACCCGCCAGCGCCCGTCGCGCCGCGCCCATACGTCAGCGAAGCGGATATGGGCGGCGAAGCGGCGGCCATCGCCGATGCCGGTGAGGCGGACCTCGCCGGCGAGGACCGCGCCGTCGCGCCAGACTGTCTCGACCGGGGCGGTTACGGCGAAGCGATCGAGCTTAAACCCCGGTGCGACCGATTCGGCGACGAACTGCGCCTTGGTCTCGACCTCGCCGGTGCCGTTAACGAGACGGTAGTCCTCGGCAAGCAGGCGCTCGAGCTCGGCGCGATTGCCGTCAACTTGCGCCCGGTCATACGCCGCCGCAGCTTGGGCCAACGCCGGCGGGAGGGCGGCAGCGGTGGCCGACGCCGTGATCGACGCGAGACCCATTGCCAAGATCGTCCGGAAGCAGGCCATCATCGTCCTCCGCTTCATCGATTGCCGTATCGTTCGGTAGAACGGCGAGGTGCCCGAAGCCGAGCGTAACGGCCGCACCGAAACACCGTCTCCGACAGGTTGAGCTCGGTGACGACCGCCTGCATGACGCAGGCGTCGAGTCCACTTCCGTCAAGCATAACGGCAAGCGGATCGCCGCCGAACGGCCGGTGGGTGAAGAGGTCGAGCAGCTCGTAGCGGCGGCATGCTAGCCGGCGTGCTCGGCCAAAGCGGGCGCGATCGACGCGACGAGGAGCGCGGCCATCGTCCAATTGAACGCGATCCGGCGGCGCGGCGTGGTCAGGAAGCGGCGAATGACTTGGCCGAAGACCACCCACGTCGAGCTGCTGGCGACGCCGACGACGGCGAGGATCAGGGTGATCAGCAGGATCTGTTCGCGCAAATCCGCCGTGATGGTCGTGTAGGTCGTCACCGCGCCCAAAGCCATGATCCACGCCTTGGGATTGATCCACTGAAAGGCCGCGGCCTGCATCAAGCCGAGCGGCTTTGGCGGGGCGCTGCCGGGTGCGACCTGCTCGGCCGTTGCAATCTTCCACGCCAACCAAAGGAGATAGGCGACGCTGGCGATCTTCATCGCGAGGAACACCGCCGGCACGGCGGCAACGAGCGCGGCGATGCCGAACCCGACGCCGAGCGTCATCAATGCGAAGCCGATGATGATGCCGGCCTGGTGCGGCACCGTCCGCGCAAAGCCGAAGCGCGCGCCGGCATTGGCCAGCATGAGGTTGTTCGGCCCCGGCGTGAACGACATGACCAGCGCATAGGGCACAAACGAGATCGGCAGCGACGTCGGCATGAGCTTACCCCCTGTCGCTACCGAATAATTGTGCTACGAGCAACCCGTCAATCGTTATAACGATATATAGGACAATCTCGCACATGCCCGAGTGGCTTCCCACGATCGCCGCCGGTCCCGAACCGCTTTATCGACGGCTGGTCGATACCATCGAGGCTGAAATCAACGGCGGAGCCCTGTCGTCCGGCACTCGCCTGCCCCCGCAACGCATTCTCGCGGACCGGCTCGGGCTGAGCCTCGGCACGGTTACTCGAGCTTATGTCGAAGCGGAGCGGCGCGGCCTCGTGCTCGGTCACGTCGGCCGCGGCACCTATGTCGCCGATGGCGATGGCGACGATGCCGTGTCCGGCCCGGTCAACCTCGCGCTCAACGTCGTTCCGCATCACGCCGCGGCGCGCCACTTCGAACACGCCCTCGCTCGGCTGGGTCGCCGGCCCGACGTGCCCGACCTGCTCGCCTATCCGCCGGCGGCGGGCCACGATGCCCACCGCCGCGCCGCCGCCGTGTGGATCGCGCGGACCGCGGGCTATGTCCCCGACCGGACGAAGCTGATCGTCACCGCGGGGGCGCAGCACGGGTTGCTTCTCGCCTTCGCCGCCACCTGCCGCGCCGGCGACACCATACTGTGCGAGGAGGCGAGCTTCTACGGCATCAAATCGGTCGCGGCGTTCGCCGGCTATCGACTGCGGCCGGTGGCGATGGACGGCGAGGGCATCATGCCCGACGCGCTGGCCGCTGCCGCACGCGAGGGGGTTGCGGCGGTCTACCTCATGCCGTCGGTGCACAACCCGACGGGGCGAACAATGGGCGATGCACGGCGACGGGCGGTCGTCGCCGTCGCGCGTGCGGTCGACCTGCGCCTCGTCGAAGACGACCTCTATGCCGCGTTCGAGCCGATCCGCGGGCGAACGCGGCGCCTGGCCGAGCTCGCCCCCGAGCGGACCTTTTACGTCGCCGGTGTGTCGAAGATCCTCGCGGCCGGACTGCGGACCGGCTTCCTCGTCTGTCCCGATGCTACGGGTTTTGCCGCCGCGATTGCCGCGATGCGAGCGTCGATCTACGCGCCGCCGTCGCTCGGGACTGCGGTATTCGCCGCGTGGGTCGCCGACGGTACGGCCGACGCGATTCTGGCGGCGCAGCGTGACGAGATCGTCGCCCGTTTCGAAATGACGCGCAGCGTCTTGGGAAAGTGGATGGAGCCGGAGGCCTGCGCGGCTCCGCACATCTGGCTGCCGCTGACCGAAGTCGGGGGGGAGCGGGTGCGGGGGGGGGCGGGGGGCGGGGGGGGGGGGGTTCGCCCGCCGCCGGCTCCGTTGATCGCCGGCGGCGGCATCAGCGGCTGCCGCCTGTGTATCGGTGCGCCGGCGTCGCGGGCAGAACTGGCGCGCGGGGTCGAGATCGTCCGGCAGGCGCTGGCGGGAGAGCCGCTGGCCGCGGAAGCCTGTCTCGTGTAATTGTCCTACGGGACAACTGCACGGTCGACCTTGAGATTCGACATATTGTACCTTTCTTGGGGAGAAAATCCATGGGTGTAGCGACCGGTTGCGATTCGCCGACTGAGCTGTTCGGTGTGACCGCCGGCTATGCCGCGACCTATCTGGCCAGCCTCGCCGACCGCGCCGTCGTGCCCACGCCGCAGGCGGTGGCGGCGCTCGATCGGCTGCGGCACCCCCTTGCTACCATTGGACTCGCCGCCGACGCAGTTCTGGCCGAACTCGACGCGATCGGCTCGCCGGCGACGGTGGCGACCGCCGGCGGCCGCTACTTCGGGCTGGTCATCGGCGGGGCGCTGCCGGTCACCGTCGCCGCCAACTGGCTGGCTACGGCGTGGGACCAGAACGCGGTATTCCGCTGGACCTCGCCGATCGCCGCCGCGCTCGAGGAGGTATCGCTCGATTGGCTGATCGACCTCCTCGGTCTGCCCGCGGGATCGGCCGGGGGCTTCGTAAGCGGCGCGTCGATGGCGACGTTGACCGCGCTCGCGGCCGCGCGCCACGCCCTCCTCGCCCGCGCCGGATGGGACGTCGAGGCGGACGGCCTGTTCGGCGCGCCCGAATTGCGTGTCGTCGTCGGCGACGAGGTCCATGTCACGGTGGTCAAGGCGCTGGCGCTGCTCGGCCTCGGCCGTGACCGCGTCGTCCGTGCTCCGGTCGACGGGCAGGGCCGGATCAGGCTCGACACGCTGCCGCCGCTCGACGCGCGGACGATCGTCTGCATCCAGGCCGGCAACGTCAACACCGGCGGCTTCGATCCCGCCGCGACGATCTGCGCCCGCGCCCGAGCCGCCGGGGCGTGGGTCCATGTCGACGGCGCGTTCGGCCTGTGGGCGCGGGCCGCCCCCGGCCGCGCCCACCTCGCCGAGGGGTTCGGCGACGCCGATTCGTGGGCGACCGACGGACACAAGTGGCTCAACGTTCCATACGACAACGGGGTCGTCGTCGTCCGCGACGCCACCCACCTCCGCGCGGCGATGGCGGCGAGCGCCGCCTATCTTGCCGAAGGCCGCGACGCGGCGCGCGAGCCGTCGCACTTCACCCCCGAACTGTCGCGGCGGGCGCGCGGCGTCGAAATCTGGGCCGCGCTCCGCCACCTCGGCCGCGACGGCGTCGCCGACCTGATCGAACGCTGCTGCGTCCACGCGAAGCGCTTCGCCAATGGGCTACGCGCGCAGGGGTTCGCGGTGTTGAACGACGTCGTGCTCAATCAGGTCCTGGTCTTGTTCGGACCGCCGCAGGCGACGCGCGCCGTCGTCGCCGCGCTCCAGACCGACGGCACCTGCTGGTGCGGTGGCACCGTGTGGCAGGGACGGACGGCGATGCGGATCAGCGTGTCGAGCTGGGCGACGACCGCCGCCGATGTCGACGCCAGCCTCGCCGCCATCGCCCGCGCCGCCGCGAGCGTCCGGGCGGAGGTCGCATGATCTGCCGCTGGCTGTCCTCGCCGCCCGCTTCACGCTCCGAGCGCCGTCACAAATCCATCGAGGTGCTTCCCGTGACGCATCCGACCCTTCATGAACAGACGTCCGCTTGCGCCGCGCGAGGATCCGAAGTCGGCAAGCCGCAATCCCCTATGGCGAGGCGATGGCGGTCTTGGATGCTACGATCTTTCGGGCAGTCGGCCCGCGTCGATCAGCTCGACCTCGCCGACCACCCGCTGGCCGGTCGGCGACCGCTTCAACTGGACGACGATGTCGATCACCGAGCGCGAATAGGCGATGATCTCGGCGCGGCCTAGGTTGACCCGCGCCTGCAACGCCAGCAGCGCGACCTGCTCGATCGCGCCGGCACAGCTGTTGGCGTGGATCGTCGAGATCGAGCCGGGATGGCCGGTATTGACCGCGCGCAGGAAGCTGAACGCCTCGCTGCCGCGCATCTCGCCCAGTAGCAGGCGGTCTGGCCGCATCCGCAGCGCCGCCTGGAGCAGGTCCTCGGGGGTGACGTTGGCCTCGCCGGTCGCGCCGCGCGCGGCGACGAGGCCGAGCGCATTCGGCCGGTCGAGCGAGACTTCGGGCGTGTCCTCGATCGCGATGACGCGCTCGTGCGGGGCGATCTGCTTGAGCATGGCGTTGAGGAACGTCGTCTTGCCGCTCGACGTCCCGCCCGAGATGAGGATCGTCTTGCGCGTCGCCACCGCCGCCTGGAAGAAAGCGAGAAGGTCGCCGCTGTCGAGCAGATCGCGCAGACGCTGCTGCGTATCGTCCGCGCCGGCGCGGCGGACGGTGGCGAATGCGCCGGCGGCGGCATAGTCGGCGAGGTCGAGATCGACCGGAACATGCTTGCGGATGGCGATCGCGAGATGAGTCCGCGTCGCCGGCGGCGCGATGATCTGGATACGCTCGCCGCCCGGCAGCAGGCCCGACAGCAGCGGGTGAGCGCGGCTGACGCCCTGGTGGTTCGCGCGCGCGACCTGCGCCGCGAGCCGCGACAGCGCCGTCGGGCCGAGGTCGGGCACGTCGATCCGCTCCATCCGCGCGCTGGCATTGGTCTCGATCCAGATTTCGTGCGGCCGGTTGACGAGGATCTCGGTGACGTCCGACCGCGTCAGCCATGCTTCGAGCGGCTGGAGGAACGAGCGGAGATAGACGCCATCGCCGGACAGCTCGGCGACGCTCACCGCTTCCCGCCCGGACCGCTGGCGAAATCGAGGTCCTTGGCGACGAATACCCGCACCGGCGTCCCCTGCGGCACCTTGATCGTCGGCGGGATGTCGATGTCGCGCTGGAGCGCCACGCCGGCCAGCTGGGTCGCCTGCGTCGGTGAGCCGACGTTGACCGAGCCGGCCGATTGCGCCGTCGTGACGAGGTAGTCGAGCCCCGCGGTGACGACCGACAGCAGCGTCGCCGCGCCGAAGCGGCGCAGGAAGTGACTATTGACCTTGCCCGCGAGGCCGGCCGTCCCGAGCGGGTCGGTTGCGGCGGAGCCCAGCTCGACCGACACGCCGTCGCTGCGGATGAGCCGCGTCCAGATGACGAACGCGCGGCTCTGCCCGAGCGCGACCCCGCTCGAATACTGGCCGACGAGGCGGCTGCCGCGGGGGATCAGCACCTTCGTCGCGTCGAAGCCGCGGACATCGCGGCTGACGACCGCGCGGACCAGCCCCGGCAGGTCGGAATCGATCGCGGTCTCAAGCACGCCGGTGATGATGGTGCCCTGCGGGACGACGAGGTCGGTCGACGACATCCGGTCGATGCCGACGGTTTCGGGCCGCGCGCGCGACACCCGGTCAAGGAACGACTCGTTGGCCGACAGCTTCGCGGCGGCGGCGTCGCCCTTCGCGATGGCGGCGACATCGGTCGGCTTGTCGCCGGCGGTGAGATCGACGAGCAGCGACGGGGTCGCCGGGCGCGGCGGTGCCGCGAGGGCCACCGTCGGCTGGACGCGGACCAGGGGCGTGTTCGGGATGAAGATCGGTGCGCTGACCGGGGGCGGAGCCGGCGTCACGAGGACCGGTGGCGGCGGCAGATCCGCCGTCGTCGATGGCGGCCGCGTCGAGATGGGGAGATCGCCCGTCGCGGTGGGCGCCGGGGCGGGGTGGTAGAGCAGGGCGAAGGTGCCGACACCGAGCAACGCGACGGCTCCGATCCCGGCCGGCACCAGCCAGCGCGCCGCCGGCCGCGCGACCGCTGGCATGGCGTGGGCGTCCACGGCGGCGAGCGCGTCGTCGGTCACTGCGGCGGGTCCTTCGGCCCGGCGCTCAGGCCGAGGAAACCGTGGCGCTGCGGCTTCGTCTCGCGCAGCCGGGGTGCCGCCGCGCCGGGCTCGGGCGGACGCAGCGCGTCGTTGAAGACGTGGGTCACCTCGGTGCCGCTGCGCAGGACGAACTCCGCCGCGATCTGCTCGACGACGAGGTAGCGGCCGCGGGTGATGTGGTTGATTAGGGCTTCCTTGCCGTCGGGCTGCACCGCGAACACGGCCGGGGTGTCGACGCTGGCCAGCCACTGGAAATAGGTAAAACGACCGTCGTCGAAGACCCGCGCCGGCAGGGTGACCTTCGATCCGCGATAGCTGTACGCAAAGTTCCAGCTGTCGGGCGGCGCGGCGTCGCTGACCGGCGTCTCGGCCACGGCGGCCGTCGCCGCGGCGGCAAGCTCTTCGTTCGGATAGACGAAATGGATGTCGTAGGTCTGCGTCCGCCGCGTCGACGCCGCCACCGCGATCAGCTCGAAGTTGTATCGCCGCAGGTTGGTCACCACCGTCATGTTGGTGCTCGGCAGACGATCGATCGGCTTGAGGAACAGCAGATCGGCCTTCTTGTTCGGCGTCGCCTGCCAGCTGAGCGAGTCGCCGACCGAGATATTCTCGATGCGCTCGCCCGCCCCGAACGAGACGACCATCTGGTAGCCGAGTTGGCCGACGACGGTGACGACTTCGCGCGGGTTGTAGACGATGGTGCGGATGCGCGGGTCGACCGGTCCCGGCGGGACCGCGACTGCGGCGGCCGGCGCGGCCGCAAGCAGCGCCAGCACGGCGAGCGCCAAGCGGGTCATCGGCGTACCTCCGAAGCGGCGACGGCGGACGGGATCGCGGTGACGGTCGTCGTCACCGCCGTCGTAGGTCGGACGATGGCGACCGGTGCCGCGGTCGGCAGGACGATGCCGGGTGCAGCCTCCGCGTCGCGCCGGTAGTGCGTCACCTGAAAGCCGAGCGGATTGATCAGCCGGTCGTCCATGCTCAGCGGTCCGCCGGTGAAACCGAACTGCATGACGGCGGCCCAGTCGGTGCGGGTGACGGCCCCGCCGCCTTCGCTACGATCGGTCGAGAAGCGGACGAGCGCGCTGGTGAGGCTCATCGTCGTGACTTGCTTGACCGTGGTCTGGACGAGCGTCGCCGCCGTCGCGCCGAGCAGCGGACTGGCCGGATTGCGCCGGTCCATCAGCCGCAGATAGTCGGCGCGGGCTTGGCCGGCCGACCACAAGCCGACCTTGCGGTAGTTCGCGGCGAGATCGGTCGCGTCGAGCGTCTCGCGGGCGATCACGTATTGCGCCAGGACCGACTGCAGCAGCGCGTCGTTCTGGCTCATGGGGCCGAGCTCAATGCCGCGCGCCAACTGCGCCGCGCCGGTCTGGCGGTCGACGGTGATGGTATAGGGCACGACCGTCTTCAGCGGCGTCAGCAGCGCCAGGGCCAGCGCCTCGAGCGCGGCGACGACCGTCGCGGCGGCGGCGACGCCCCAAGCGCGACGACGCGACGCGCGCAGGCTGCCGTTGACGTCGTCGTTCCACGACGCGGCATCCGCGTAATAGGCGGCGCGGTCGGCCGAGGGGGGGAGCGGCGTCTGATCCACGCGTCAGTTCCTCGACCGCGATGCTACAGTCGCCGCCTGACCGATGGCGAGGCGACGATACCCCTGACCCAGCCGGGCGCTGGTGTCGCCGTAGGGTCGGGGCGCAACCGCCGGTCCGGCGATGGCCCGGGTCGCGGTGGTCATGGCGGTCATGGCCGTGGCGTCGCCGATCGTCGGCATCCGCCGGGCAGGGTGTCGACGGTCGTGGTCGCAACGCGCGCCGACGGCCCCGGCGCGGTGATCGACGACGACGTCCGCCGCGGCAGCCGGATGCTGCCGGCGATGCCGCTGCCGAGGCGCGCGGCCTGCGTCATCACCGCCGCGAAGACGAGGGCGACGAGCAGGATGAGCAGCACCGGGCCGTCGCGCACGGTCACGATCGGCGTGTCGCCGAGCGTCAGCGACGTCAACCCCAGCATCAGCCGGTAGCCGAAGAGCGCGA
>CAXTQJ010000071.1:7585-11112 GCA_964246245.1 uncultured Sphingomonadaceae bacterium | reverse complement strand
CGGCTGGAGCGAGCGCCGCCGCTGGCCCGCCGTCGCCGCCGCCGTCGCGCTGATCGCCGCCAGCGTCCCCGAGCGCATCGCGCTCGGCGGGGTCACCGGCCGCCCGTCGGACGACGCCGAGCACTTCGCCGAAGCCCCGGCGCTATGGGCCGCCGTCCGCCGCCACGCCGGCCCCGCCGACCGCGTCGCCAACAACCCGCGCGACCTCGACGACCTGACGAGCTTCCCGGTCGACATCGGCTGGGCGCTGCTGAGCGACCGCCTGTCATGCTATTCGGGGTGGGAGACGGCGCAGGTCTACGTCGACCTGCCCAAGGCACAGGTCCGCGCCCTCGACGACCGCTTCGTGCGGGTGTTCGCGGGCGAAGCGCGGCCCGGCGACGTGGCGGCAATGGCGCGCGAGGACGGGTGCAAGGTGGCGGTCGTCACCGATGCCGACGGGGCGTGGGAGCGCGACCCGTTCGCGGCGAGTGCGGAGTACCGGTTGGCGGAGGCGACCGAGGGGTGGCGGATTTATGTGCAGCGATAGGCGCGGGAAGTGGCGTGTGTCGCTGCCACCAGACGCATCGATCAGCGTCTTCCTTCTGCTGGGAAGATCGGCCGAACCGTCGCCGCCTAGTACTTCTTGTCCAACCCGATCTTCACCGTCGCCGTCGCGGGCAGCCACATGCCCTTGGCCGGCTTGAACGCTGGCAGCTTGGCGATGTCGTCCTCGTCCATATCGAGCGCCTTGACCATCGCGCCGACGAGCGCGACCTGATCGAGCGGCAGGGCGACGAGGCGGCCGTGGTCGCGGAAGGCGAGCTGGGGGTCATCGTCTTCCGGCGTGAAGACGCCGACGACAGGGCCGACGAAATGGTATCGCCCGCCGGGGAGGAAGACGCGCCACGTCGCCAGCGTCCCGACAAGCACCGGCTGCGGGAAACGCGCCGCCTGGAGCTTCCTGACCGCCGCGGACTGGTCGGTGTGCGGGCCCTGGGCCAGCGCCGGAGCGGCGCCAAGGACCGCCGCGACGGTGACGCGCGTGGCAACGCTCGCGAGGGCGCAGGCAGAAGTATTAATCCTGCAACCCGATGGGATCGCCACCATCGCGACCTTGTACCACGTCGTCATGCTGCGCAGCGAGAAAAGCCTTCCCGGGCGCTTACTTCGCTTATTTGTTAACGGCGGCCGGTTAATCATTTCTCAGGCGCGGCTCGTCACAGGCTCCACCGCAGCCCGCACCCCTCGCACGGCTTCGGCGGGGTCGGGCCGACGAGGTCGGTGCGGAATTGCCGGTACGCCGGTCCGTTCCAGATGTCGGCGAGCGGCGTCGTCGCGGCGTTGCCGAGCGTGTAGTTCTCGTACCCCCGCGCCGAGAACGGCGCGATGCAGCACGGCAGCGCGGTGCCGTGGGCGGTGAAGTACATCAGCGACCACGGCCGGCGGCACATCGTCTGCGGTGCCCCCTTCTCGTGCAGCTTGAGGCTGAGCTCGGGCTCGGTCGCCCCCGACGCGTCGAGCAGGATGCCGAGCGCGCGCGCCTGCTCGGTCGCTTCGGCGATGGCGGTCTCCTCGGCGGCGCGCGCGAACAGGCTGCTCGCGGCGCGGGCGAGGCCGAAGCCGTCGTCGTCGAAGACGAGGCGCTGGAGGTGGACTTCGTTGACGTTCATCGTCGCCGCGAGGCGGACGAAATCGGGCAGCTCGGCGATCGTCTCCTTGAGCCCGGTCAGCCACAGCGACACCTTCGGCGTCATCGCGCCGGTCTCGCGCTGATACGCGGTGAAGGCCCCGACGTTCTTGACGACGCGGCCGAAGAAGTCCTTGCCGCGCACCATCTTGTACGTCTTCGCGTCGGCGGCATCGAGCGAGACGCGGATCTCGTCGAGGCCGGTGTCGATGATCTCCTGGAACTTGGCGGCACGGAGGAGCGTGCCGTTGGTGTTGAACAGGACGTAGGCCCCGCGCTCCTTGAGGTAGCGGATCATCGCGGGGAGCGTCTTCACCAGCATCGGCTCGCCGACGCCGTGGAGGACGGCGCGCTGGAGGTTCGGCACCTGGTCGACGATCTGCGTGAACAGGTCCCAGCTGAGGTCCTGCGGCGGCTCGAGTTCCTCGAACGTCCGCGGGCAGGTGTTGCACAGCAGATTACAGCGGTTGGTCACCTCGAGGTAGAGGCACACCGGCGGCTTCGGCGCGACGGCGCTGCTCTCGGTCACCGCCTCGAAGTAGCGGCGCGGATTGATCGTCTCGATCTCGGCGACGGCGGTCATCGGCTGGTCCTCACGGGAGCGCGGTGCTTGATACGGGTCGATGGCGTCATCCGTGCGCCGCAGCGGGCAGCGCGACCGGCCCCGCCTCCCATGCGGCCGACGCCGCGCCGATCAGCTCGAGTGCGGCCTCGGCCCCTTCGGCGAGGCCCTTGGCGAAGTCGCCGGGCGCGCAGTTGACGCGGTTGGTGACCTGCGCGAGGCACAGTACCGGCACGCCGGTCGCCGCGGCGAAGGCGTAGAGCCCGGCCGACTCCATCTCGACGGTCAGCAGGCCCTCCGCGCGCCGCGCCGCGACGATCGCCGCGGTCTCGCGGAACGGCGCGTCGGTCGTCCAGCTCGCGCCGGTGTGGAGCGCGACGCCGGTCGCGCGCATCGCCGGGACGACGGCGTCGAGAAGCCCCCGGTCGGCGTCGACGAAGCGCTGCGGGCGGAGATAGTGATAGCTCGTGCCCTCGTCGCGGAGCGACCGTTCGATGACGACGAAGTACGGCGGGTCGCCGAGATCGACGAGCTGGCCGGCCGAGCTCAGGCTGATCAGGAACTCGCAGCCGCTGGCGAACAGCTGCTCGGCGAGGAGGACCGAGAACGCCGCACCGATCGCGCGGGCGATGATGCCGAATTCGCGCCCCTCGCTGCGGTGGACCGACAGGCGGGTGTGGAAGCAGCCCCAATTACCCTCGGTGGTCAGCTCGCCGCGGTCGCGAAGAAAATCGTCGAGGTCGCCGTCGGGATCGAGGACGCAGATTCGCGGCGCGCGGCACGTCGCGAGGCCCTTGCTGCGCCGCGACAGGTCGAGCATCGCCTCCGCGGTGAACAACGACGGCGCGTCGGGGCTGTCCTGCTCGAGGATCGGCGTGTTGCCGAGCGGTTCGGCGTCGCCGTCGCGCCAGCCGTGCCCGAAGCCATCCACTGCCTGCATCTCCGGGTCGACGCCCCTCATCGCAATCACGCCGGCCCCGACCGACGGCGCGGCGGCATCGACGATGCCGCTCCGCCGTTCGCCGTTGCCGCATAACCCTTCTCTCGCAACCCCCCAGAGGTTACCAACGACGCGTAAAATACCTTGTCGCTAACTTGCCGCAAGATCGGGTGCTTCCGCGCAAAATTGCTCCGGCGACGATGCTACATCGCGCCACGCATCGTGCCTAACCGGGTTTCCATCGCCATGATACAATCCGTCGATATGTCTGCCGATTATTATCGCGACGCGCCGGCGGCGGTGGGGGGGCGCCCGCGCGAGCCCTGCCCCCCAACCCCCCCCCCCCGGCGCGCCCA
>CAXTQJ010000071.1:2814-7575 GCA_964246245.1 uncultured Sphingomonadaceae bacterium | reverse complement strand
GGTGACGACGTCGATCGCCGTCCCCGCATCGCCGCGCGAGCGTCCGCTCCATCCGTGGCCGGTCCGGGTGATGCACTGGACCAACGCGGTCGTGATGCTGATCCTGATCGGATCGGGCTGGGGCATCTACGACGACGACGTCATCTTCAGCTGGCTCCGCTTTCCCGACTGGCTGAAGCTCGGCCACTGGGCGCAGGACAGCCTGCTGTGGCACTTCGCGGCGATGTGGATCCTCGGCGTCAACGGCCTGTTCTACCTGATCTACGGCGTCGTCACCGGCCGCCTGCGCCGGCGGATGCTGCCGATCCGCCTCCGCGACCTGCTGAAGACGGTCAACGAGACGCTCCACTTCCACATCGATCACAGCGACCTGACCCAATACAACGCCGTCCAGAAGCTGCTCTACGTCGTCGTCATCGTCGCCGGGGTCATGCAGGTGGTGAGCGGGCTGGCGCTGTGGAAGCGGGTGCAGTTCGGCTGGATTACCGAGGCGCTCGGCGGCTTCCAGTCGGCGCGGGTCGTCCACTTCCTCGGCATGGCGGTGATCGCCGGCTTCCTCGTCGTCCATGTCCTGCTCGCCCTCCTCGTGCCGCAGACGATTCGGGCGATGCTCGCCGGCGGCCCGAAGGTGCGCGAATGATCTCGCGCAATCGCCCCGCGACGCCGCCCGATTCCGGCATTCTCGACAACCACCGGCCGCTGGTCGACGCGGTCGAGCGGCGGCTGGTCCTGCGCGGCGGCCTGTCGCTCGGGCTGCTGACGCTGCTGACCGGCTGCGAGCCGGAGAGCAACGCGAGCGTCCGATCGGCGCTCCTCGCGATGAGCCGGTTCAACGACCGCTTCCAGGAGGCGTTGTTCAGCGTCGACCGGCTCGCGCCGACCTACCGCCCCGACCAGGTCCTCAAGCCGCCGCGGTTCAACGCTTATTACGACATCAGCCAGGTCCAGCCGGTCGACGGCGCGACGTGGAAGCTGGAGGTGAGCGGCAAGGTCGCCGACAAGACGCCGTGGACCGTCGCGCGGATGGCGACGCTACCGCAGACCGACATGATCGTCCGCCACGTCTGCGTCGAAGGGTGGGACTATATCGGCGAGTGGGCCGGGGTCCGGCTCGGCACCTTCCTGAAGGCGATCGGGGCCGACACGCGGGCGCGGTACATCGGCTTCAAGTGTGCCGACAACTACCACGAATCGATCGACATGCCGACCGCAATGCACCCGCAGACGCTGCTCGCGACACGGTACGCGGGGGAGACGATCGCCGATCCCTATGGCTTCCCGCTGCGGCTGCGAACGTCGACCAAGCTCGGCTTCAAGAACCCGAAGTGGATCACCGCGATCGAGGTCACCGACGTGTACCCGGGGGGGTATTTTCCCGATCAGGGGTTCAACTGGTTCAGCGGGATGTGAGTCTACGATCCTCCCCGCTCGCGGGGAGGTAGCGCGGAGTGGCGTAGGCGCGATCGGGCCAGTGGCCTTTGCTCTCGCTCGACCGCCCCTCCGTTACCGCTGCGCGGTGCCACCTCCCCGCGAAGGGAAGGATCTCAGCGCAGCACCCGTCCGGCGACCGCGTCGAGCTTCGCCAGCAGCGCCGGGTCGCGCGCGTCGGGCGCGGTGATCAGCGCGTGATCGAGCACCGTGTCGAGCGGCGACGGCGTCCGCTCGGGCGGCAGCGCGGCGACGAAGCGTTCGACCAGCGCGCGGGCGATGACGCCGTTGGCCCCCATCTGCGCGATGATCTCGCTGACCTCGACCGGAGCTTCGCTCTCGCGCCAGCAGTCGTAGTCGGTGACCATCCCGACCAGCGCGTAGGGCAGCTCGGCCTCGCGCGCCAATCGCGCCTCGGGCATCGCCGTCATGCCGATGATGTCGGCCCCCCAGGTGCGGAACAGCAGGCTTTCGGCTCGCGTCGAGAATTGCGGGCCCTCCATCGCGAGATAGGTCGCGTTCTCGGCGACCTCGCCGCCGGCGGCGATGACGGCGGCGGTGGCGAAGGCCGACAGCCGCGGACAGACCGGCTCGGCGAGCGAGACGTGGGCGACCATGCCGGTGCCGAAGAACGACGGGGGCCTTGCGACGGTGCGGTCGATGAACTGGTCGACGACGACGAAGCGGCCGGGCTCGAGCTCCTCACGGAGCGACCCGACCGACGAGATGGCGAGGACGTCGGTCGCGCCGCAGCGCTTGAGCGCATCGATGTTGGCCCGCGCGTTGACCTCGCCCGGCGGGATGCGGTGGCCACGGCCATGGCGCGGCAGGAAACGCATGTCGACGCCGCCGATCCGGCCGTGGAGGACGGCGTCCGACGGCTCCCCCCACGGCGTCGCGACCGTCCGCCACTCGGCGTCCTCAAGCGCGTCGATCGCGTACAGCCCCGACCCGCCGATGATCCCGATCGTCCAGCTCACAGTCATCTTACAGGGTAGCCCGCGGTGGCCGGATAGCGGCGCGTCGATCGCCGTGATTTCGCGAAAAGTAACGAGGGTTAGCATACGCGATGTCGTTAATTGCTCGAAACGGCCGCGGCGCGTACTTTTGTTGCTCATCGCCGACAGCCCTTCGATCGACGCACGCGTCGTGAAAAGTGGCCTGTGCCCCGTTCACCCGATTGCCCGATTCGCCGCCACGGCTAATCCTCGCGGGGTGCCGGTGCGGACCGCGATGTCGCGGAAGTTTACGATGTTGACGGCACGTCGGGGAGCATCGGTCTCCCGCTATCACCGGAGCGGTTACCGCGCCCCGGCCAGCTGTCCGCTCTATCGCAACCATCGACCGTCCTCCTGCGATCAACCTAACCGCGACGCCGGGCTGTAGGACAGCGATTTCGGCGGCCGCCTTCATGCGCGGTACGACTCGGCTCGCACGTTTCGTCGCGCTCTGCGGCTTCGCGCGCCTTGGCGCGATCCGCCGCCTTTGCCCCACAGGGGCGGGCCCCGGCTCGCTGCCGGCCGGCTACCCGACGAAGCGGACCGACACGCCCGCCGTGTCGCGGACCAGCCGCACGTCGACGTCGTAGAGGCGGCGCAGGCCATCGTCGTCGACCGCCGCGCCGGCCCCGGTCCACAGCACCCGCCCATTTTTCACCGCGACGACGTCGTCGGCGACGCGGAGCGCGAGGTCGATGTCGTGGATCGACACGATCACCGTCCGCCCCGCGTCGGCGCGCGCGCGCAGGCGGCGAAGCGCGTCGAGCGCGTGGCGCGGGTCGAGCCCGGCGGTCGGCTCGTCGACGATCAGCACGTCGGGGTCGCCGACGATCGCGCGCGCGAGCATGACCCGCGCCAGCTCCCCGCCCGACAGCATCGTCGCCGGCCGGTCGCGCAAGGACGTCAGGTCGCAGTCAGCGCGCGCGGCGTCGACGCGGGCGAGCAGCGCCGCCGGCACCGCGCCGAACGCCGGCAGCGACGGAGTCAGGCCGAGCGCAACGACGCGCTCAACGCTGATCGGCCAGTCGACCCCGGCGCGCTGTGGCAGGTAGGCCCGGCGGCGGGCGAGGTCGCGACGCGGTATCGCGGCGAGCGGCGTTTCCCCGAGCGAAATCCTGCCCGCCGCCGGCGCGAGCAGGCCGGCGGCGGCGGCGAGGAGGCTGCTCTTGCCCGCACCGTTCGGTCCGATGACGACGGTCAACCGGCGGGCGGCGAAGGTCAGATCGACATCGACGAGGACGGTCGCCGCGCCGCGCCTGACCGCAACGCCGGCGAGGGTCAACGCGCTCATGCCGTCCGGCTCCGGACGCGGAGGACGAGCCAGAGGAAGAACGGCGCGCCGACGAGGCTGATGAACACCCCGAGGTGGACCGGCCCCGCGCCGAAGGAGAGGAGACGCGTCGCGGTGTCGGCGCCGACGACAAGGATGGCGCCGGCAAGCGTCGCCGGAACCAGCGTCGCCCCCGGCCGGTGGCCGACGAGCGGACGGACGAGGTGCGGCGCGATCAACCCCACGAAGCCGATCGCCCCCGACACCGCCGTCGCCGCGCCGACGCCGAGGGCGGTCCCGACCAGCGCGAACAGGCGGACGCGGCCGACGTTCACGCCGAGGCTCTCGGCGGCGACCTCGCCGAGCGCGAGCGCATCCAACGACCGTCCACACGCGAACAGCAGCGCTGCGCCCGCAACGACGAACGGCGCCGCGACGCGGACGTGGTCCCAGCTGCGGTCGGCGAGCGAGCCCATCAGCCACGTCGTGATCTCGTACGCGGCATAAGGGTTCGGCGCGAGGTTGAGCGCGAGGCCGACCCCGGCGAAGGCCAGGCTCGACACCGCCGAGCCGGCGAGGATCAGCGCGAGCGTCCCGCCGCCGCGGGACAGCGCGAAGGCGATTCCCGCGGTGATCAGGCCGCCGGCGAGCGCGAACAGCGGCGAGGCGAGCACCGAGATCGCGGTGAAGCCGTAGTAAATCGCGATGACCGCGCCGAGCGACGCCCCGGCCGAGACGCCGAGCAGGCCGGGCTCGGCGAGCGGGTTGCGGAGCAGGCCCTGGAGGACGGCGCCCGACAAGCCGAGGATGCCGCCGATCAGCATCGCGAGGACGATCCGCGGCAGGCGGATTTCGATGACGATCAGCCCGGCGAGGTCGTGACCGCGGTCGGTCAGCGCGGCGGCGATCGCCGACGGCGGCAGCCACACCGTGCCGGCGAGCAGCGACGCGACCGCGACGGCGACGAGGACCAGCGCCAGCGCCGGGGTCAGCCAGCGGCTCATCGCGCTGCCGGCACCGAGGGCGGCGGCGCGCCGACGGCGGAGCTGGCGTTCGGGCTGATCC
>CAXTQJ010000071.1:2290-2804 GCA_964246245.1 uncultured Sphingomonadaceae bacterium | reverse complement strand
CGACGTTGGCGCGGAGCGACCGGTCGTCCTCGCCGCCGCCGCGGACGAGGAGATCGGGAGCGGCGGCGAGGAGCACCTCGGCATCGGGGGTGCCGTAGCCCGCAGCGGGAGGCAAGTTGGCGACGTTGACCGCGCCGGTCGCTGTCAGCACCGCGTCGTACAGCGACCCCGGCCGCGCGCTGAACCCCGCCCCGTCCCACGCCGCGACCCTGAGCGGCGGTGCCCGGTCGCGGGCGAAGTCGGCGAGCCGCGCATCCATCCGCGCGATCAGCACTTCGCCCCGCGCACGTTCGTCGACCGCAGCGGCGACCGCGCGGGTCTGCGCGCGGATGGCGGCAAACGTGTCGGCGGGGCCGACCTCGATCATCGGCCAGTGCAGGCGGTGGAGCAGCGCCCGCGTCGCCCGCGGCGAGCAGCCGCCAGCCCCCACCAGGTCGGGCCGCAGGCGCACAAACAACACCGCGCACCCCTGGTTTACCGCCACCCCCCCCCCCCCCCCCCCCCCCCCCCCCAC
>CAXTQJ010000071.1:0-2280 GCA_964246245.1 uncultured Sphingomonadaceae bacterium | reverse complement strand
GTGCCGGCGACGACGAGGTCGGGACGCTGGCGAACTACCTCCTCGGCGAAGCCGTGGTTGACGGCGACCCGCCGCGCCGCCGCCGCCAGCAGCGACTCGCCGGGATCGCGCGACAGCCACGTGACCGAGGCGATCCGCGCGGGCGGCAGCAGCGCGAGCACGAGCTGGTCGGCGCACTGGCTGAGCGACATGACACGGAGCGGATGCGGCGTCGGCGGGGGAACGCCGGCCGCCGCCGCCCCGGCCGCCGCCAGCCGTGCCGCAAGCACGGCCGCGAGGACTGGGACGGCGCGCATCGTCACAGCCGGACGCGGACCCCGCCGTACGCCGCACGGCCGGGCGTCGCGAAGCTGTAGACCTCGAAGTATCGCTGATCGAGCAGGTTCTCGACGCGGCCGAACACCTCGACATGCGGCGCGACGCGGTACGACGCGTTCAGATCGACCAGCGTGTACGACTTCAGATCGACCAGCAGTGGGGGGAAGAAACCGAAGAAGACGTCCTTCTGCGGCCCGCTGTAGCGCACCGTAACCGTGGCCGCGTAGGGCGCGGCGGCGGGCGCAAAGGTCAGGTTGGCGCTGGCGATGTCCTTCGGCCGCCGCACCGCCTGGCCGGTGAAGTTGCCCGTCGTTCCGGTCGCGGCAGCGAACGTCACCTGCCGCACCTGCGGCGCCTCGAGGTGGGTGTAGGTCGTGTCGAAGCGCCAGCCGCCGGCGAAGCGCGCCGCCGCGGCGACCTCGACCCCGTACTGGTGCTGCGATCCGGGCAGATTGACCGGATGGCCGACGAAGTCGGCGTCGTACACGGTGGTGATCTCGTCGCGCAGGCGGCTGTCGAAATAGGTCGCGTCGAGGGTGAACCGCCGCGGCCCGCCGGGGACGCCGCCGACCGGGCCGCCGAAGCCCTGCTCGACGCCGCCCTCGAACCCGGTCGATTGCTCGGGCTTGAGGTTGGGATTGCCGACGTAGCGGCCGGCGTAGAAGTCGAACAACTCGCTCAGCTCGGGATCCTTGACCCCCGACCCGCTCGCCGCGTGGAGGCGGGTGCTGGCGGACACCTTGTAGCTCGCCTGGACGCGGTAGGTCGTGTCGTCGGCGAAGCGGGTGTTGAAATCGTGGCGGACCGACGCGCCGACGCCGAGGCGGTCGTTCGCGACCAGTTCGTACTCGCCGACGAGACCGGTGTTGCGCGTGTGGTTGACCCCGAGGAAGGCGCCAAACTGGCTGACCGTCGCCTGGGCGCTCTCGTCTTCGTAGTCGACCGCGGCGGTCAGGCTCTGTTTGACGCTGTCGGTGCCGAAACGGAATGTCCCCTCGTCGCTGCCGCGCAGGCGCTGGCCGTGGTCGCCCGAGGCGAGGCTGATCGGCTGGCCGGCGATGGGCGAGAACTGGTCGGGCACGTCGTAGCCGGTCCGGGTCGTGTCGGCGATCTGGCCGATGACGACGTTGGTGAAGCGGCCGAGGTCGAGCTGGGCGCGGAGGAGGCCATAGAAGCCCTCGTTGCGGAAGCGGACGCCCGGCGAATCGACCGGCGCCCCGAACGGGATGTTGTCGATGTCGGCCGCGGTCAGGTTGTAGCGGAAGACGCCGGTCAGCTTGAAGGTCGCGGTCGGCGACCACGTCGCCTTGGCGCTCGCCCCGACGCTATCCGAGCCGACGTCGCGGCTGCCGCCGACCGCGGTCGGATAGCCGTCGGTGTGGAGCGCGCTGCCGGTCACGGCATAGTCGAGGTCGCCGCTGACGCCGGCGACCCGCGCGCCGCCGCTGACGGTGCCCATCGATCCGGCCTCGATCCGCGCCGTGTAGCCGGGCGCCTCGGCACCGGTCAGGGTGAGGTAGCTGATCACCCCGCCGATCGCGTCGGAGCCGTAAAGCGCCGACTGCTGGCCGCGGAGCACCTCGATCTTGGCGGCCTCGTCGGCGATCAGCGTGCCGAAGTCGAACTCGCCGTCGTAGGGGTCGGACGCCTTGATCCCGTCGATCAGGACGAGCGTGTGGTTGCCTTCGGCCCCGCGGAGGCGGACCTCGGTCAGCCCGCCGACCCCGCCGGAGCGGCTGACGGCGACGCCGGGGACGTCGCGGAGGACGTCGGAGACGACGCGCGTCTGCCGCTGGCCGAGCGCGGCGGCGTCGAGGATGGTGACCGACGCGCCGAGGAGGTCGGTACGCAGCGCGTCGCCCGACCGCGTCGCGGTGACGACGACGGTGTCGCCGGCGGCGTCGGTCGTCGGCAGCGTCGGGTTGGTCTGGGCCAGCGCCGGCGCGGCGGCGGCGCTGGCCC
>CAXTQJ010000070.1:8584-11143 GCA_964246245.1 uncultured Sphingomonadaceae bacterium | reverse complement strand
CGGGCCCAATGCGGCGCAGGTCGCGGCGGCAGGGAGGATGAGCGACGCCGGCCGGCCGCGTTCATCAAGGGCATGGTCGACAACCTCGCGGCCAAGCTCGCCGCCAACCCGCGCGACGCCGACGGCTGGATCCGGCTGATCCGCGCGCGCCTCGTCATGGGCGACGCCGCCGCCGCCAAGGCCGCGTTGGCGAACGGCCGCGCCGCCTTCGCCGACGATCCGGCGACCGCGAAGTCGATCGCCGACGCGGCGGCGCAGATGGGGTTGAGCTAGGGTCCGAACTCGGGACGGGCCCGCGCAGCGGCGACGGCGCTGTCGCCGCCTGGGTGGCTTCGCGGAGCCAAGGGTTTTTCGGGTCGCGACGCGACGGCGTCGCTGCCGCCCAACCCCTGGCGTCAGCGACGCCGCCCGATCCCAGCGCCGCCGAAGTGTCCGCCGGCCGTCCTGCGCGACGATGTCTGCCGGCGTTCGACCAGCATGACGGCAAGACGTTGCAGCCGGTGCGATCCGCTACTCCGCCGCCAGCAATTGCCCGTCCTCGGCCTCCGCTGCCTGGAGCGCCCACATCTCGGCATACACCCCGTCCTTTGCCAGCAACGTCGCGTGCGTTCCGCGCTCGACGATCCGCCCCTCCGCCATGACGAGGATCTCGTCGGCGTCGGCGATCGTCGACAGGCGGTGGGCGATGACCAGCGTCGTCCGTCCCCGGCCGACGGCGCGGAGCGAGTCCTGAATTTCGGCCTCGGTCGCCGAATCGAGCGCGCTCGTCGCCTCGTCGAGGATGAGGATCGCGGGGTCCTTGAGGATCGTCCGCGCGATCGCGACGCGCTGCTTCTCGCCGCCCGACAGCTTGAGCCCGCGCTCGCCGACGGTCGAGGCATAGCCGTCGGGCAGCGACACGATGAAGTCGTGGATCGCCGCCTCCTTCGCCGCCGCTTCGATCTCGGCCTGGCTCGCGCCGGGCCGGCCGTAGGCGATGTTGTAGCCGATGGTGTCGTTGAACAGCACCGTGTCCTGCGGCACGATGCCGATCGCGCGGCGCAGGCTGTCCTGCGTCACCTCGCGGATATCCTGCCCGTCGATCGTCACGCGCCCGCCGCCGATGTCGTAGAAGCGGTAGAGGATACGGCTGAGCGTCGACTTGCCCGCCCCCGAATGCCCGACGACGGCGACCTTGCGCCCCGGTGGAACCGCGAAGGTCACGTCGTGCAGGATGGCGCGCCGGCTTTCGTAGGCGAAGTCGACATGATCGAAGCGGACGTCGCCGCCGGCGATGCGGAGCGGGCGCGCGCCGGGCGCGTCCGCAATCTCGGCCTCGGTGTCGAGCAGCTTGAACATCGCCTCCATGTCGATCAGCCCCTGCTTGATCTCGCGGTAGACCATGCCGAGGAAGTCGAGCGGTCGGAACAGCTGCGCGAGCAGCGTCGAGATGAAGACGACGTCGCCGACCTCGAACCGCCCGCGGCTCCAGCCCCACACGGCGTAGGCGAGCGCGCCACCCATCATCAGGTTGGTGATCGCCGACTGGCCGATGTTGAGCCACGCGAGCGAATTCTGGTTCTTGATCGCCGCCTCGGTCCAGCGGTTCATCGCCTTGCCGTAGCCCCGCGCCTCGTGCGCCTCGGCGTTGAAATACTTGACCGTCTCGTAGTTGAGCAGCGCATCGACCGCGCGCGCGGTCGCCTTGGTGTCGTAGTCGGTCATCGCGCGGCGGAGCGCGTTACGCCGGTTGGTCACGACCTGCGTGAACCAGACGTACGCCGCCGCCATGACCAGCGTCGCCGCGACGAGGCCGAGCCCGAACTTGATGCCGAAGATGGTCGAGGTGACGATCAGCTCGATGATCGTCGGCGCGATGTTGAACAAAAGGAAATAGAGCATCGAATCGATGCTCTTCGTGCCCCGCTCGACGATCCGCGTCAGGCCGCCGGTTCGCCGCTCGAGGTGGTAGCGGAGCGACAGCTGGTGGATATGGACGAAGACGTCCTGCGCGAGATGGCGCGCCGCGGTCTGGCCGACGCGCTCGAAGATCGCGTTCCTGATGTTGTCGAACAGGACCCCGCCGAAGCGCGCGCCGGCATAGGCGACGACGAGGCCGACGACGAGCGCGAGCACGGCATCGTGGCCGTGGCTCATCCGCGTCACCGCGCCGCCGAGCGCGAAGCTCATGACGTAGCCGACCGCCTTCGACACCGCGACGAGGACGAGGCTGGCGACGACGCGGCGACGGAGGCCGGCATCGCCCTGCGGCCACAGGTAGGGCAGGAAGCGGCGCAGCGCGCGGACGTCGGGGTTGGTGTCGGGCGGGGTGGCCATCTCGCGCATCACCGCAACATGGGCGCGCCGCCGCTCCGCCGCAATCGCCGTGCGACGGCAGGTTTCGGATCGGGGAGGCCCCCTTCGTTTTCGTGGGGCCCCCCCTGGGAGCGGGGGGGGGGGTGCGGCCCCCCCCCGCTTCTATTTGTCAAGCCCCCGAACCTTCAACAATGCTCATAAATGTTTCAGCACCAACGCTTTACAGCC
Source organism: uncultured Sphingomonadaceae bacterium (assembly GCA_964246245.1). GTDB lineage: Bacteria > Pseudomonadota > Alphaproteobacteria > Sphingomonadales > Sphingomonadaceae > Polymorphobacter_B. The sequence goes on along the minus strand of CAXTQJ010000070.1, from coordinate 8,620 downwards.
GCAAAATAGTTGGCACACTTACCCCCACCAGCTTTC
>CAXTQJ010000070.1:0-8574 GCA_964246245.1 uncultured Sphingomonadaceae bacterium | reverse complement strand
GCGCGGGCCGAGCCCGGGTCCGGATCAAGTCCGGGCCGACGCGGTGGGAGATAACGGGCTTATCCCGCGAGCGATCGGTCAGTTGCGCACCTCGGGCCGCAGGATGTAGCGGCCGCCCTCGAACTTGGTGAACATCTGGCCGACGGCGGGGTGCTGGACCGGCTCGGGGAGGTCCTCGTGGATCAGGTTCTGCTGACTGACGTAGGCGACGTACGCGCTCTCCTCGTTTTCGGCGAGGAGGTGGTAGAACGGCTGGTCCTTGCGCGGCCGGACGTTCTCGGGGATCGCCTCCCACCATTCCTCGGAGTTGGCGAATTCCGGGTCGACGTCGAAGATGACCCCGCGGAAGGGGAACAGCCGGTGGCGGACGACGTCGCCGATGCCGAAGCTGGCGGTGACGTTGGCGGGCAGCTTGCCCTTGTCGATGACGCTCATGGGAACCTCGAACGCGCGGGTGGTCCGGTTACGCTTCGACAACATATAGGAATGCGCGCGGTTTCGTGAAGGGCATTGGCAAAGCCGGCGCAGGCAGGCTATAGGCCCGCGTTCGACCGGCCCCGCGGCCAGCCGCACCCCGCGCGGAGAGGTGCCAGAGTGGTCGATCGGGACGGTCTCGAAAACCGTTGTGGGTGCAAGCTCACCGTGGGTTCGAATCCCACCCTCTCCGCCAAGCGCCTGTCCGGGGATGTCCGCGGACGTCCGGCGGCATCTTCCCCATCGTCTGCCACGCGCAATAATCGCGCATTCGGCGTCCGAGGGGATACGAGGGTATCCGGCGGACTTTGGGGCATCCTGGGGCATCCTGGGTTCGGCTGGGGCATCGATGCCAACGGACGCGCACTTCAGGAACCTCAAGGCCGGCGATAGGGACGTGAGGCTGTCCGACGGCGGAGGCCTTCACCTGTTCGTGACGGTGAAGGGCCACAGGTCGTGGCGCCTCAAGTACCGCTCCGCCGGCCGCGAAGAGCGGCTCATTATCGGCGTCTATCCGGAGGTCTCGCTCAAGGAGGCCCGGGCCAGGCAAGACGCCGTCAAGGCCGACATCCGGGCCGGGCGGGATCCGAAGGGCACGGCCGCCGAGCCGCCACCCGCGTCGGTTGGCGGTCCCACCTTCGAGACGGTCGCCGGGGAGTGGTTCGGCCGACAGAGGAAGAGGTGGAAGCCGGTCCACGCCGCCGACGCGATAGGCAGCCTCGAGACGGACCTCTTCCCCGCGATCGGCGCAATCACGATCGGCGACGTCGACGCCCCCACGCTCCTGGCAGCCCTCTGCGTGGTCGAGGCGAGGGACGCGGTGGAGACGATCGCGCGCATCCGCCAGCGGGCGGGCAAGGTCTTCCGCTACGCCATCGCCAGCGGCCTCATCCGGGTCGATCCGGCGGTGGGCCTTGGCGAGGCGCTCGAGCCCGCCGCGCTGAAGGACAAGTGGCCGGCGCTGACCGCGCTCGACGACCTCCGGGCGCTCGTGGCGAAGGCCGATGTCGCGGTCTCGTCGCCCCTGACGCGGTTGGCTTCTAGGTTCCGCCCAGCGGCCCGGCATGGTGCGCGGGATGCCCTGGAGCGAGATTGGCGGCATTGACTGGAACGACCCGGCCTCCGCCTCTCCGGCCGCGATCTGGCGGGTTCCCGCCGCGAGGATGAAGCTCGACCTGCGCCTGGCAGGAGACGCGTCGCACGACCATCACGTGCCGCTGTCGCGGCAGGCGGTCGAGGTCCTTAGGACCGTGCGCGGGCTGACCGGCACCGGTCCGCTGGCGCAGACGGCGGATATCCCATCCAGCGCGCGATGGCCGGCGAGGCATTCGACGGCATCACGGTCGAGGTCACCCGCGCCGGCAGGGTGGGGCCGGAATGGGTCCACCATGCAATCCCCTGGCCGACGTGGGTAACCTTCATCGCATCGCCGCCGTCGTTCGCGGCGGCACCTATTTGTCGCGCGCCGACCTCGACGCGACGCTTGCAGCCATCGCCGCGCGGAACCGGACGCCCGACGGCGCGTCGTAGGCCACCCGGCGACGATGCCACGGGCGCATCGCGCGGCCCGCCGCCACATCGCGCACGCCGGCCGAAGCTAGGCTACACCGCACCACTGGCTGGAAGACGCAAGCTTCAGGCGGCGATTACTGCTAGGCTGGTGGCTGCACACAGAAGGAGTATGCGATGGGGTTTGTCCGCAACGCGTGGTACATGGGTGCGTGGGCGAAGGACGTAGGCCCGGGGCCAATGTCGATGACCATCCTCGACGAGCCCGTCGTCATCTTCCGCAGCGGTGAGGCGATCGGTGCGCTGTACGACGTCTGCCCGCACCGCGCCGTGCCGCTCAGTCTCGGCCACGTCGCCGGAAACACGATCGTCTGCCCCTACCATGGCATCGCCTTCGACGCGGCCGGCATCTGCCGCAAGAACCCGCATGTGCAAGGTCCGCCCGAGCGCCTGAAAGCGCGGGCCTATCCGGTCGCCGAGAAGGACGGCATCGTCTGGCTGTGGCCGGGCGACGCCGCCGCCGCCGACACGGCGACCATCCCCGACTACAGCTGGTTCGACACCCCGGGCGAGTTCGCCACGGGCCGTGGCTACCTGCATATCGAGGCCGATTATCGCCTGCTGATCGACAACCTGATGGATCTGGCCCACGCCGACTATATCCACCCCAACACCGTCGGCCAGCCTGGCGCGGCGGAGGTCCAGCAGGCGAAGGTCGTCCGCGACGGCGCGACGATCGCGGTCAACACCATCTGGCCCGACCTGCCGCCGAGCGCCTTTCACCGCCATGGCTGGACCAAGACGGAGCGCGTCGACAAATATCTCGACATGAAGTGGCGGCCGGCGAGCAACCTGCTCCTTGACCTGGGCATCATGGCCCCCGGCGACCCCCGCGAGGCCGGCATTCGGACGCCGGGAGCGCACATCCTAACGCCCGAGACTGAGCGGACGACGCATTATTTCTGGGCCTCTTCGCGCGACTTCGACATCGACAACGCCGAGCTCACCGCGCGCATCGCCGACATCATCGGCCGAGCCTTTGGGACCGAGGACAAGCCGATCATCGAGGCTGCGCAACGTAACATCGAACGCACCGGCGCGGCCCTGCGCAACCTGACGACCGGCGACACCGGCTCGGCAATGGTCCGCCGCGAACTCGACCGGCTGGTGGCAGCGGAGGAGGCGGGAACGGCGGTCGCCGCCTGACCGCGGAAGCGCTAGGCGGCGACCTGCTGCGGGGCGAAGCCGGCGGGGTCGACCTCGTAGTTGTGGACGAAGTCGTGGGGCACCGGCGGACCCCAGTTGGCGAGGCTGTCCTCCATCGAATAGACGGTCGGGGTCCACAGGTCGTGGTCCTCGATGTGGTCCATGTCGGAGTAGTATTCGAACCATGACCCCCACGGGTCCTGGATGTAGTGGAAGAAGTTCGAGCCGATGGTGTGGCGGCCGAAGCCCCAGTCGCCGTTGCCCGCCTTGGCCAGCAGGGCGCGGCCGCCGCGGCCGACCTCGTCGGGGTCGGCGACCATGAAGCTGGCGTGGTGGAAGCCGATGCCGTCCGGCGACTTGGCAAAGGCGACGACGTGGTGGTCGCTGTTCTTCCTGGCGCAGGTGAAGGCGACGACGTCCTGGGCGCGGTCGGCCAGGCCCATGCCGAGACCGTCGACCATGAAGTCGATGCTGGCCAGCACGTCGGGAGTGAAGACGAGGATATGGCCGAGGCGGCGCGGGTGCGCGGACGCATAGCTGCTCCGCGGCAGCATCGCCGAGCGCGACTTGCGGATGAGGCGTCCCGGCCCATTGACCTCGAAGGGGTGGCTCGCCTCGAGGTCGGTATCGCCGCCGTGCTCGGCGAGGTGGATCAGCATGCCGTGCCCGTCCTCGACCCACAGCCCGGCGTCGCTGAACCCGGCCGGTGCCGCGGCGACCCTGCCGCCGGCGCGGACGACGTCGTCGCCCATGCCGTCGACGCTGTCGATGCGGAGGGCGATGTGGTGGAGGCGCTTCTTCGGCGCGCCGCCGAGCAGGACGATCGAGTCGCGGTCCTGTCCGGGGCAGCGGAACCGCGCCGTATTGCCGTCGACGTCGGCGAGGAGACCGGCGTCGGTGTAGAACTTCACGCCGGTCGCGATGTCGGGAACCTCGAGCGCGAACGACAGGGGGCCGGTGACCGCCATAGGACTACCCTTTCACCCGGTTCTCGATCGCGCCGATGCCGTCGATCTCGCAGCGGACGACGTCGCCGGGCTGCAGGAACCGCTGCGGCTCCATGCCGACGCCGACCCCCTCGGGCGTGCCGGTCGCGATCAGGTCGCCGGGCTCGAGGGTGAATGCGATCGACAGATACTCGATCTGGTGGGCGATATCGTGGATCATCTGGCTGGTGTTCGACGACTGGCGCCGCTCGCCGTTGACCAGGGTGCGCAGGTCGAGGTCCTGTGGGTCGGGCACCTCGTCGGCGGTGACCAGCCACGGGCCGATCGGCCCGTGCGTGTCGAACGACTTGCCCATGGTGAAGGTCGGCGAATGGAACTGCCAGTCGCGCGCCGACACGTCGTTGGCGACGAAATAGGCGAAGACGTGCGCCAGCGCGTCGGCCGCCACGACGCCCTTGGCTGATCGGCCGATGACGAGGCCGAGCTCGCATTCGTAATCGAGCTTCTCGGTCACGCCGGGGTCGATGTCGTCGTACGGCCCGGACAGGCACGTCGTCTGCTTGTTGAACCACGTCTGGTGCTTCGACCGCGCCACGCCGAGCTTGTCGGCCTCCTCGAGATGCTTGGCGTAGTTCATGCCGATAGCGAGATACTTGCCTGGCCGCTCGACCGGGGCGAGGAGGTGCGCGTCGGCCAGCGCCACTATCGGCGCAGCATCCTCGATCGCGGCGGTAATCCGGTCAAGACCCGGTCGCCCGGCCGCGATGACCGCGGCCATGGTCGCGAACTCGGGCAACCGCGCGGTGACGTCGATGATGTCCTCGGCACCGGCCGCGCCGACAACGACGCCAACCTTCGCGGCACCGCCGGCGGCATACCTGACAAGCCTCATCGTCTCACTCCGGAGCGTCCGCCCGGTCTACCTAGCGCCAGTGAATATCGCGCGGCAAGCCGCGCAAACATCACTCGCGATGCTGTCACCGCATCGCCGCTTGGCATCTGCCATCCTGCATCACGCGGCGGTCCGACGTAGGAGGCGGGCCATACCGGGGAGAAAATGCTGCCGTGTCGCACCGTCCACGCGTCGCCATCATCGGCAGCGGCCCGGCGGGGCTGGCCCTGGCGATCGAGCTCGGCTCCCGCGGCGTCGCCTGCGTCATTTTCGAACGCGAGCCGCGCGCCGGCTACGCGCCGCGCGCCAAGACGACCAACGTCCGCACCCGCGAGCATCTGCGCCGCTGGGGTATTGCCGACAAGCTCGCCGCCGCGTCGCCTTTCGGCGTCGATTACCCGTCGAACGTGCTGTTCGTCACCAGCTTGTCGGGCCCGCTCATCCATCGCTTCGACAACGCGCTCTACTGCGCGCCGGGGCGGGACGAGCGCTATTCCGAGCATTCGCAGTGGATTCCGCAGTATAAGCTCGAGGCCGTGCTCAAGGCGCACGCCGAATCGCTCGACGGCGTCGCGATCGAATACGGTCAGGAGTTCGTTCGCTTCACTCAGACTGGCGACGACGTCGCGGTTACCGTCCGCGACGCCGCCACCGGAACAGAGCGGACGGTGACGGTCGACTACCTCGTCGGTGCCGACGGCGCTCGCAGCGCGGTGCGCGATGCGATCGGCGCCCACATGACTGGGCGCTACGGCCTGTCGCGCAACTACAACACGATCTTCAGCGCGCCGGGGTTGGCCTCGGCGCACCGCCACGGCCCGGGAATCATGTACTGGCAGCTCAACAGCGACGCGCCGAGCCTGCTCGGGCCGATGGACGAACCCGACCTGTGGTACTTCATGCCGACGGGCGTCGCCGACGGCGTCACCTATACGGACGACGAGGTCCTGGCCCTGATCCGCCGGTCGACGGGCATCGACCTGCCCTACCGCATCCTCAGCTCCGACATCTGGGTGGCGAGCCGGCTGCTTGCCGACCGCTACAGCGACGGCCGCGTGTTCCTCGTCGGCGACGCGTGTCACCTCCATCCGCCGTTCGGCGGCTTTGGCATGAACATGGGCATCGCCGACGGCGTCGACCTCGGCTGGAAACTCGCCGCGACGCTGGCCGGCTGGGGTGGCCCGGCGCTGCTCGACAGCTACGAGGGCGAGCGCCGCTTCGTCCACGACTATGTCATGGACGAGGCCGAAGCAAACCACTCGCTGCTGCCGTCGACGCTGACCCGGCCCGGCCTGGCCGACGCGACCCCGGCCGGAGCGGCGGCGCGGGCGGCGGCGGGAGCGCAGATCGCCGAGCAGAAGGCGGCCGAGTTCTACGCGCTCGGGGTCATCCTTGGTTATTGCTACGCGCTGTCGGACATCGTCGTCGACGACGGGACGATGCGCGAGTGGACACGGCGGCGCGACTATGTCCCGGTCGCCATTCCCGGCTGCCTCGCGCCGCACGCGTGGCTGCCCGACGGACGCTCGCTCTACGACACATTCGGCCAGGGTTTCACGCTCCTCCTCCTTGACCCGGGCGCGAGCGCCGACGCGGCGATCGCCGAGGCGCGCGCGGGCGGCGTGCCGCTGACCGTCGTCGCCCTGCCCGATCCAGCGCTGCGCCGGCTGTACGGCACGGCGATGGCGCTGATCCGCCCCGACCAGCACGTCGCGTGGCGCGGCGCGGCGTGGCAGGCAGGAGTGTTCGACCGCGTCACCGGACACGTCGCGGCATCGGTGCCGCGCGCCGCCCTAGCGGGGTGAGAGGGCTGCCGCGGCGCGGTGGACGAGGTCGTAGAAATATTCGGCCATCGGCGTCAGCGGCACGTCGAGCCGCCGCGCGATGCAGATCGCCGGAGCCGGCAACGCCGGGATCGCCGAGAAGGCGGTGACGCGTCCCGCCGTCGCCGGGAACTCGAGCCACTGCTGCGGCAGTACGGTCAGCAGGTCAGAATCGACAACGGCAAGCATGACGATCAAGGCCGAGCGGGCGTGGACGACGATCCGCGGCCGGGGCAGGCCCTGGCGCGCGAAGATATCGTCGAGATCGATGTCGCTATAGCGCAGCGCCTCGTCGCTATTGAAGGTCGACAGGGTCGGACTGACCCAGCGCGCACCGCCGAGGTCGGCGAGCGATGTCGCCCCGGCGAGCGGGTGGCCGCGCCGGCCCATGACCCAGCGGCCATTGTCGTACAGCTTCTCGACCGCGAACTTGGTCACCGACGCCGCCGGATCGAGCGGGCCGACGTAGAAATCGGTGCGGCCGTCGAGGATGTCGGGCTCGGCGGCATGAAAGAAGCTTTCGCTGATCTTGATCAGCGCCTCGGGATAGCGACGACGAAAGGCGGGCACGACCTGCGGCATCAGCGTGATGCTCGATGCGGTCGACAGCGCGACCGAGACCTGGCCGGTCACGGCCCCCTTGAGCTGCTCGATCTCCTCGCGCGCGCGGCGCAGCTCGGAATCGACCGTCATCGCGCGGCGGACGAAGACCTCGCCCATGCTGGTCAGACGCACACCCTTGGCGTGGCGCTCGAACAGCGGCACGCCGAGCTCGTGCTCGATCTCGCGAATGCTGCGCGTGATCGCCGGCTGAGCGACGCCGAGCGAGCGGCCGGCGGCGCGCAGGCTGCCGTGCTCGGACACGGCGAGAATGTCGCGGAGGTGGCTGAGCTTCATGGCGTCTCCGATGCCGGCGCGGTATCACTAGAATTGTTTGCCGGTCTCGGCCAGCCAGCGGCGACGCCGTAAGTACGGGCGCGGTCCCGACGGTGTCGACGCCGACTTCCGTCGGCTGCGCTTCGGGTGCGCGCAGGCTTATGCCATGCCGATATCGATGCGATCCGAACCCTCGTCGGCGACGACGGGCTGCTGTTTGGCAGCGATTACCCGATCTTTCCCCTCGACCACGCGACGGGGGCTTTACCGCGCTTGACCTGGGATCGTCCGCCTTCGCCGGATCGCCACCTCACGGCGGCGGGACTGATACCGCGCTGGGCATTAACATCAGGCGGCGAGCGGTGCGTCCATGTCGCGCAGCCGCGCCAGCCACAGGATCAGCGCCGCGGCGACGGCGGGAGCGGCGAGCGCCCACGACACGTCGGCTCGGACCACGCCGTGGGCGAGGAGGATGCCGGCCAACGCCGGACCCAACGCGCTGCCGAAGCGGCCGAGGCCGATGACGAAGCCGGTGCCCGACGCGCGCGCGGCCGCTGGAAAGCTGCGCGAGACGACGGCGTAAAGGTTGGTCATGCCGCCGATGGTGGCGAAGCCGGCGAGCGCGGCCATCGCCCGCAACGCGCCGATCCGCGGCGGGACGAGGCCGAACAGGCCGATGCCGAGCGCCGTCAGGAGGAGGGCGAAGACGACCACCGGCTTCAACCCGACCCGCGTCACCGCGGAGCCGAGGACGATCCCGCCGACGACGCCGGTCAGGTTGAGGATGACCGACACCCCGGCCGCCGTCGCCGGCGGATAGCCCGAATCGGCGACCAGCGTCGGGACC
>CAXTQJ010000069.1:0-11246 GCA_964246245.1 uncultured Sphingomonadaceae bacterium | reverse complement strand
CCTGGGTCAGCGCGGCGATCGTCGATCTCGCCCAGGACGGGACGCACTATTTCGACATCCATCACAGCGCTGACGACACCCTCGACAAGATCGACCCCGCCGCGCTGACCCAGGTCGTCGCCGCCTATGCCGCCGCGCTGTGGTGGGCGGCGAACACCGACGCCGACCTGCGGCCAGCGCCGGTGTCGACACCGCGACCGTGAACGGCCGGACGCAACGATCGCCGCTGCGCGCCGACGCGCGGCTGGCCTTGCTGCGGCGCAGCAGCTAAGCTCGCCGCGCAAGGGGGTTCGGCGTGCTGCTGACCGATGTCGGTTTCCTCAGCCATCTGATCGCGGCGATCGGGTTCACCGCGCTCGCGGTCACCGTCATCGCGCAGCGGTCGCCGCACGGCGCGAACGTCTGGCTGGTCATCGCCGCGCTGGCGACGGCGGCGTGGGCCGGCGACTTCGTCATGGCGGCGCGCTTCGGCGGCACCTACCTCGCGCTGCTGTCGCCGGCCGAGACGCTGCGCACCGCCGCATGGATCGGCTTCCTCGTCGCGCTGCTGCGGACGTCGTGGGCGCTCGATACCCGGCTCAGCTCGTCGTTCGTCATCGCCAGCGCGATCGGCTTCGTCATGGCGGTCCAGCTCGGGCTCGACCTGGTCGATTTCCTCGGTCACCGCGCGACCTCGCTCCACGCCCGGCCGCTGGTCGCGGCGCTGTTCGTCGTCGGCCGGCTGACGGTGGCGATCTCGGGGTTGGTCCTGATCCACAACCTCTACGTCAATGCCGAGCCGGGCAGCCGCACCGGCATCCGCCTGCTGTGCATCGGCCTCGCCGGCTTCTTCGGCTACGACCTCAACCTCTACACCCTGCAATTTCTCCTCGGCGGCGAATCGTCGGACCTGTTCAACATCCGCGGCGCGGTCGACGTCCTGACCGTACCGCTGCTGCTCCTGTCGGCGCGGCAGGCGTGGGTCGCGCGGGTCCAGGTGTCGCGCCAGGTCGTGTTCCACACGCTGTCGATGTCGATCATCGGCGGCTATCTCATCGCGATGGCGCTGCTCGCCTACGGCCTGCGGCTGGTCGGCGGCGACTGGGGGCGGCTGCTCCAGATCACCTTCCTGTTCGCCACGATCATCCTCGGCGCGATGATCCTGCTGCTGCCCCGCTACCGCGCAATGCTGCGGCTGCAGATCGCGAAGAACTTCTTCGCCTACCGCTACGACTACCGCCTCGAGTGGCTGCGCTTCATCCGCACCGTGTCGGGCATCGACGCCGAGCAAGGCCATCTGCCCGAGCGCGTCGTCGAGGCGGTCTGCACCGTCGTCGATTCGCCCGGCGGCGCGCTGTTCGTCCCCGCCGAGGACGGCGACTTCCACGTCTCGGCGCAGTGGCACTGGCGCGGCTTCACCGGCGCCCCGGTCGCGGCGGACGGCGACCTCGCCTTCTTTCTCGTCAACCGGCAATGGGTCGTCGAACTCGACGAGCTGCGCGGCGGGACCGGCGACTACGACGGGTTGACCGTCCCCGCCTGGGCCGAAAGCGACCGCGGCGCGTGGCTGATCGTCCCGCTGTTGCACCTCGACGCGCTGCGCGGCTTCATCGTCGTCGAGCGGACGCTCGCGCCGCGGACGCTCAACTGGGAAGATTTCGACCTGCTCCGCACCCTCGGCCGTCAGGCGGCGAGCTATATCGCCGAGGCGACGAGCCAGGCCGAGCTCGACGAGGCGGGCAAGTTCGACGAGTTCAACCGCCGCTTCGCCTTCATCATGCACGACATCAAGAACCTCGTCAGCCAGCTCAGTCTCGTCGCGCGCAACGCCGAGCGCCACGCCGACAACCCCGCCTTCCGCGCCGACATGGTCGCGACGCTGCAGGGCTCGGTCGGCAAGATGAACGACCTCCTCGCCCGTCTGGCGCAGCGGACGACCGGCCGGTCCGAACACGGCGAGGCGATCGACCTCGGCCTCGTCCTCGCCGATGTCGTCTCGACCAAGTCGCGCCAGCACCCCGCGTTGACGCTCGCGCACGACGGCGAGCAGTATTTCGTTACCGGCGATCCGGTCCGGATCGAGGCGCTCTTCGCGCACCTGATCCAGAACGCGATCGACGCCAGTCCCACCGGGACGCCGATCGCGGTCGAGCTCAGCCGCGACCGGATCTGCGTCATCGTCGCGATCGCCGACCGCGGAACGGGAATGTCGCCGGCATTCGTCCGCAACCAGCTGTTCAAGCCGTTTCGCTCGACCAAGCCCGGCGGCTTCGGTATCGGGGCGTACGAGGCGCGCGAGATCGCCCGCACCGCAGGCGGGCGGCTCGACGTCGTCAGTCGCGAGGGCGAGGGGACGACGTTCACCGTCCGCCTGCCGCTGGCACTGCTCATCGTGGCGGGGGAACACCACGCTCCGCTCGACCTGAACGCGAGGATCACGGCTTGACCGACGCGACGCGTAAACTGCTGGTGGTCGAGGACGACGAGGGCCTCCAGCGGCAGCTGAAATGGAGCTACGAGGATTACGACGTCGTCGTTGCCGGTGACCGCGCCGCGGCGCTGGCCGCGATCGAGGCGCATGAGCCGCCGGTGGTGACGCTCGACCTCGGCCTGCCGCCCGACCCCGACGGGACGAGCGAGGGCTTCGCGACGCTCGAAGGGATCCTCACCGCGCGGCCGGCGACGAAGGTCATCGTCGCGTCGGGCCACGGCGCGCGGGCGAGCGCGATGCGCGCGATCGCGAGCGGCGCGTTCGACTTCTACGCCAAGCCGATCGATATCGACGAGCTCGGCCTGATCGTCCGCCGCGCGTACCACGTCCACGACCTCGAGGCCGAGAACCGCCGCCTGCGGGCCGGCGACGGCAACACCGACGTCCTCGGCGGCATCGTCACCGGCGCGCCCGAGATGCTCAAGGTCGCGCGGATGATCGAGCGCGTCGCCACCGCCGACGTCTCGGTCGTCCTCCTCGGCGCAAGCGGGACCGGCAAGGAACTGCTCGCGCGCGGCCTCCACCAGGCCAGCCTGCGCGCCGACAAGCCGTTCGTCGCGATCAACTGCGCCGCGATCCCCGAGAACCTGCTCGAAGCCGAACTCTTTGGCTACGAAAAGGGCGCGTATACCGGCGCGGTCAAGACGACCGAGGGCAAGATCGAGCTGGCCGAGGGCGGAACGCTGTTCCTCGACGAGATCGGCGACGTCCCGCTGCCGCTCCAGGTCAAGCTGCTGCGCTTCCTCCAGGAGCGCGTCATCGAGCGGATCGGCGGACGCCGGACGATCCCGGTCGACGTCCGCATCGTCTGCGCGACGCACCAGGACCTCGAGAAGATGATCGCCGCCGGGCGCTTCCGCGAGGACCTCTACTACCGCCTCGCCGAGATCATCGTCCGCATCCCCAGCCTCGCCGCGCGCCACGGGGACGCGACCCTCCTCGCCCATCACTTCCTCGCGAAGTTCGCGCGCGAGCAGAACCGCAGCTTCAGGGGCTTCACGCCGGCCGCGCTCGCCGCGCTCAACGACTGGCACTGGCCGGGCAACGTCCGTGAACTCGAGAACAAGATGAAGCGCGCGGTGATCATGGCCGAGAACCCGCTCCTCGACGCCGCCGATCTCGACCTCGGCGAGCACGACCCATCGTCGCTGACGCTGAAGTCGATCCGCGAGGATGCCGACCGCAAGGCGATCCGCCTCGCGCTGGCGCGGACCGAGGGCAACGTCTCGACCGCGGCGAAGCTGCTCGGGGTCAGCCGGCCGACGCTGTACGACCTGCTGAAGCAGTACGAGATCGAGGGCTAGGGACCGCCGGGAGCGGTCAACTTCATCGCGCCGTTCGTCCCCCACAAGGCGATCCGCGTTGCCATCTCGAAGAAGTCATGACCCGGATAGCTGATGCCGTAGATCTCATCGAAGAAGGTAGTCCCGTCCCACAGGTCGAAGTGGCCGTTCGCATCGTTGAAGTGGATTTCGAAGCCGATGATGCCGGTCTTGCCCCCGAATGACTTGGCGCGGACGCCGGCACCGCCTTTCACGTCGATCTGCGGCTTGCCAAAGGTCGCCGTCATGTACTTCCAGAACTCGAGAACGGCGAAGGCATAATGGCGGCCGTCGCCACCTTTGACCATCCGCATGCCGGGAAAATGGGCCGGCAACGGCGCGCCGGCGTAATTCAGCGTCCGGCTCATCCTGACCGTGCAGGTGTTGCCGATCCACTCCTTTGCGGGCCCCTGCTGGGTATCGTCGACGCCGCCGCCAATAAGCTGCTTCACAGCGCGCGCATCCTTGATGTTCGGAAAGGCGGCGGCAAGCTTCGCAGAGGGGGGCAGTGCCATGATCGCCTCAAGGATTGCCAGCGGTCGCGTCGAAGCCGAGTTCCCCGATCGAGACGTTGGTCTCCTCCCCGCGACCCGACACGAATATCTTGGCGGCGGTCACCGGCACCAGCCTGAAGCCGCGGGCACCGAAGCTGCGGTACAGCGGCGACATCGGCCCCGCCGCTGTCAGCTTGCGGAGGAGAAAAACCCTGACCGCCACCTTGCCCGCCGGACGGGCACGTTGCGCGTCCCACTGCGGATCGACAGCAAGGGCACGGCCAAGCGCTGCCGCGACCGCCGCGTTGCCGTTGAGACTGAGGTAGAAGCGCTGCGGCCGGTCGGCGGCAAGGCGTTGGTCGAGGAGTGTGCCGAAGGCCGCAGCCTCGGTCGCCAGATCGACGACGGCCGTAGGCGGTATGACCGAGAAGGCGAACGTGTGCCCGCCATCGTCGATCTCGAGCGTCGCGGTGGCATTACCAACCGGTATGGTGAACCGCTCCGGTGCCGCAGCGTCGGCTCCCGCGCTCCAACCCAGCAACACTGCCGCCGCTGCGATGCGCAACACCCGCCCGATCCCTTGTTGCCGTCACGTCCCAACCCATAAACGCTAGCCGCGTTCCCCGCCTTGCGCTCGCCGCCCCCCTCCCCTAAACCACCCGCCGGTCGGAGCGTGGCGCAGCCTGGTAGCGCACTTCGCTGGGGGTGAAGGGGTCGCAGGTTCGAATCCTGTCGCTCCGACCAGTCAGTCTCGCGGATGCAGCTTGGCCAGTTCGACGTACCCCGCGGCGCCGGCGCGGTTCCGCACGATGTCGCGCTCGGTCAGGTCGCGGACGTAGACCGCCGGGCGACCGGCCCAGAGCTGGCCGCGGGGGATGCGCTTGCCCGGGGTGAGCATCGCGCCGGCGGCGAGCATGGCGTCGGTCTCGACGACGCAGCCGTCCATGACGATGCTGCCCAGCCCGACGAAGCTGTGGTCCTCCAGCACGCAGCCGTGGACCATCGCAAGGTGGCCGATCAGGCAGTCGTCGCCGATGAAGGTCCCGTCGGTCGACCGCGTTACGTGGACGACGCTGCCGTCCTGGATGTTCGACCGCGCCCCGACGACGATCGGCGCGATGTCGCCACGGAGGACGCAGTTGTACCACACGCTCGCCCCCGCCCCGAGGCGGACGTCGCCGATCAGCCGCGCGCCGGCGGCGACGAAGGCGTCGTCGGCGACCGTCGGCGCGACGCCGTTGAACGCGAGCAGCGTCATTCGGCCCCGCGCGCGAAGACGATGTGCGGCCGCAGCGGATCGCCGGCCCCGAGCGCCGGATGGTCGAAGTCGTATTGGGGATGGCGGGTCAGTCCGATCCGCGTCATTACCCGCTGCGACCGCGTATTGGCCGCCACGGTAAAGGCGACGACGCCGGGCTGGCGCAGGTAGATCAGCGCATGGTCGCGCGACGCGCGCGCCGCCTCGAAGGCGTAGTTCTGCCCCCACGCGTCGCGCCGCAGCCGCCAGCCGAGCTCGATCGCGCCGGTGACCGGGCAGTCGACGGTCACCTGTTGCAGCCCGCAGAAGCCGAGAAATACGCCGTCGTGCTTCCGCTCGATCGCCCAGAAGCAGAAGCCGTAGGCGTCGTGGCGCGCGATGGCGCGGTCGATCGCGGCGTCGGACTGGTCGCGCGTCTGGAGCGGCCCGAGAAAGCGCATGACCTCGGGGTCGGCCGACATCGCCGCGAACGGCGCGCGGTCGGCCTCGGTCCACGGCCGCAACCACAGGCGCTCGGTCCCGATCATCATGGGAACAGCGGGGCATGCGTCAGCCCGGTCGTCTCGGGCAGGCCGAGCATGACGTTCATGTTCTGCAGCGCCTGCCCGCTCGAACCCTTCACCAGATTGTCGATCGCCACGACGACGATCGCGCGACCGGGGACACGGTCGGCGAAGACGTTGACGACGACGTGGTTCGACCCCCGCACCATCCGCGTCGCCGGCGCGACCCCCTCGGGGAGCAGGTGGACGAACGGCTCGGTCGCGTAGCGCTCGGCCAGCGTCGCACGCAGGTCGGCGACGGCGTGCGGCGTCTCGACGACCATCGTCACCAGCTCGCCGCGGTTCATCGGGACCAGATGCGGCGTGAAGCTGACGGTCACCGGCGCGCCCGTCGCTCGCGCGAGTTCCTGCTCGATCTCGGGCATGTGACGGTGGCGGCCGATCGCATACGGCGCGATGCCCTCGGCGATCTCGGTGAACAGGTTCGCCTCCTTGAGCGACCGCCCCGCCCCGCTGACCCCCGACAGCGCGTTGATCGTGATCCGCTCGGACGCGATCAGCCCGGCGAGCGGCAGCAGGCCGAGGAGCACTGCCGTCGGATAGCAGCCGGGGCACGCGACGAGACGCGCCGCCGGCAAGTTGGCGCGCGCGAACTCGGTCAGCCCGTAGACCGCGTCCGCCAGTAGCGCGGTCGCGGGATGCGCGCCGCCGTACCAGTCGGCGTAGGTGGCCGCGTCCTTCAGCCGGAAATCGGCCGACAGGTCGACGATCCGCGGCCCGACGACGCCGCCAAGCAGGTCGGCCGACGCCGCGTGCGGCAGGCAGCCGAAGACGACGTCGACGCCGCCGAAGTCGACCTCGTCGGCGCGGACCAGTCGCGGCAAATCGGGAAACATGGCGACGTGCGGCCAGACGTCGGCCATCGTCTGCCCCGCCTTGGCGTTGGCCGACAGCGCGGCGGTCTCGACCTCGGGGTGGCCCAACGCGAGGCGGACGAGGTCGGCCCCGGTATAGCCGGACGCCCCGAGGACGGCGATGCGGATCGTCATCGCCGCGGGTTAGGCGGTCGTCCCGCCGCGGGCAAGCTGCGCCGGTTGTGACAGCCACGCCGACGCCATGACACGTCGAGGAGATGCGCTGCATCGAGCGCCTTCGTCGCGTTCATATCGGACCCGCTCCGCCCCGCGTGGCGTCATGACGGGCCTAAATGGGCGGATGCGGCAAGTCTCGCGTCTGATCGATCGCATCGTGGCAACGTGGCGGCCGCGCAGCCCAGCCGCCGTGCCGCGGCCGCTGCTGACGCCGCGCGAGGTGGCGTTCTGGCATCTGCTTCGCGGGGCGGCCGCCCCGCTTCACGTTGCGCCGCAGGTGGCGATGGGTGCCCTGCTCGGTGCGGCGGGCGGCAGTCGCGCGCGCTTCGACCGGCGCATCGTCGACTTCGTCGTGCTCGCCGACGACGGCGCGGTTCGACTGCTGGTCGAGGTCGACGACCGGCTCCACGACCGCCGCCGCGACGCGGCGCGCGACCGCGATACCGCCGCGGCCGGTTATCGCACGCTGCGAGTCGAGGGCGTGACCGCGCGCGATCCGCGCCTGTTGACCGACGTGGTCGACGCCGCGCTCGGCCGCCCGCGCCGCTGGTCACCGCCGATCGGTGCCGCTAGACGAGAGCCATCGGCCAGGCCGCCGAGCGCGCGCGGCTCGAGGCGCTCGGCGTGACCCACGTCTAGCTGTTCGGCTCGGTCGCGTGCGGCGAAGCGCCCCGCGACAGCGACGTCGACGCGATGGTCGGCCTCGACGAGGGGCCGGGGGCGAAAGTCGACGTTCAGCGCGTTCGATGTCGAAGGCATCTATGGCGCGGTCCGCGACATCGTCGGCTGCCGCATCGACCTCGCCGTTCGCGCCGATGCGCTGCCGCCAGGGCGCAAGCTCGGCAACGCCGCGAGGACGGAACTCGTCGATGACTTTTTTGGGCCGGTGAAACCCGCCGCGCGGTCGAGGCGGCGGCAACGGTCTCGCCCATAACTGCGACGACGTGCTCGACGAACGGATCATCTCGACCGTCGCGGTCGACCTGCCGTGCTCGATGCCCAGACGCCGCCTAACCCAGCAACCGCGCCGCGTCGCGCGCGAAATAGGTCAGCACCCCCGAACACCCGGCGCGCCCGAACGCGGTCAGCGTCTCGAGCATCGCCTTGTCGCGGTCGAGGACGCCGGCGGCGACGGCGGCCTGCATCATCGCGTACTCGCCGCTGACCTGATACGCGAAGACCGGGACCTGGAAGCGGTCCTTTACCCGCCGCACGATGTCAAGGTACGGCAGGCCGGGCTTGACCATGACGCTGTCGGCCCCCTCCGCCAGGTCGAGCGCGACCTCGCGCAGCGCCTCGTCGGTGTTGGCATAGTCCATCTGGTACGTCTTCTTGTCGCCCTTCAGGTAGCCGCCCGACCCGACCGCGTCGCGGAACGGGCCATAGAAGGCGCTGGCGTACTTCGCGGCGTAGGCCATGATCTGGACGTCGTGAAAGCCGTCGGCCTCGAGCGCGGCGCGGATCGCGCCGACGCGGCCGTCCATCATGTCGGACGGCGCGATGATGTCGGCCCCGGCGCGGGCCTGATTGAGCGCCTGCGCGACGAGCACTTCGACCGACGCGTCGTTGACGATGCGGTGGCGGTCGTCGAGCAGCCCGTCGTGGCCGTGGCTGGTGTACGGGTCGAGCGCGACGTCGGTCAGGATGCCGACATTCGCGCCGCTGTCGCGGATCGCGCTGATCGCGTGGCACATCAGGTTGTCGGGATTGAGCGCCTCGGCCCCGTCGTCGCTCCGTGCCGCCGCCGGAGTGTTGGGGAACAGCGCGAGCGCCGGGATGCCGAGCGCCGCCGCTTCCTTCGCCGCCGCGCCAAGCCGGTCGACCGAGAGGCGCTCGACGCCGGGCATCGTCGCGACCGGCTCGCTCGTGTCGCGACCTTCGGTGACGAACAGCGGCCAGATTAGGTCGGCGGGCGTCAGCACCGTCTCGGCGACCATCGCCCGCGACCACGCGTGGGCGCGAGTGCGGCGAGGGCGGAGGGCGGGATAGCTGGTCATGCGCGCGGCGTAGCGCGCGGCGTTCGTCTTGTCGAACGGTCGAACACAAGCGATACGACCGACCGATCACAAAGCAACATCACTCCCGATCATCCAACGTAAGAGCCTGCCGAGATGACTGTCGTCATGCATTCATCGTTCAACAGCACGGCGCTGGTTCGCGCCATGCGGTCCGGCGAAATCAACTGCGAGTGGCTGGAGCAGCCCTTCCGGCCAGCCGCAGCCGCCGATGCCGATCGCGACGACGTCGTCCAGCTAGCGATCCGCATGCTCTTTGGCCGGCCTCTCGTCATGAACGCCTATCGCTCGGTTCTGGTCGAAGCGATCGTCGCCATCGTGCTTGGCGAAGATTGGACTTGGTGCGGCGGCGACTGGGGCGAATGCGACTTCGTTCACGCGGACGGCACACGCCTCGAGGTCAAGCAGTCGGCCGCGCGGCAATCCTGGAGCGGCACTGGCACGCCGCGACCAAGGTTCGATATCGCGTCACGCAGCGGAAGATACGAAGGTGCGGTCTGGCGAGCGGAACCGGGACGTAACGCCGAACTATTCGTCTTCGCTTGGCACCCACTCATAGGGTCGGAGGCCGATCACCGCGTGCCGAGCCAATGGCAGTTCTTCGTCATGCCGACGCCATTGCTGCCGCCGACCAAGTCGATCGGTTTGGCGGCGATAGCCAGCGCCGCGCCCGCGCTTGACCTGACGGAGGTGTCGGCTGCCGTCGAGAAGGTTCGTATTCGCCGAGCCGAACGCAGCGGTTCGCCCGAGACCACCGCGGCGTGACCGCCCCCGTCCTGTTGTTCGACTCCGGCGTCGGCGGGCTGTCGGTGCTCGGTCCGGTCCGCGAGCGCCTGCCCGACCGGCCGATCGTCTACGTCGCCGACAACGCCGGCTTCCCCTATGGCACCCGAAGCGAGGCCGAGATCGCGGCGCGCGTTCCGGCGCTGCTCGGGCGGCTCGTCGAGCGCTACCGGCCCGCGCTCGTCGTCATCGCGTGCAACACCGCGTCGACGATCGCGCTCGGTCCCGTCCGCGCCGCGCTCGATGTGCCCGTGGTCGGGACGGTGCCCGCGATCAAGCCCGCCGCCGCGCGCAGCATCACCCGTGTCATCGGCGTCCTCGGCACGGCGGCGACGGTGCGCCAGCCGTACGTCGACCGGCTCGCGGCCGAGTTCGCCGCCGACTGCACCGTCGTCCGCCACGGCTCGGCGCGGCTGGTCGAGCTGGCCGAAGCCAAGCTGCGCGGCGAAGCGACCGACCCGGCCGACTATGCCCGCGAGCTCGCCGGGCTGTTCGACGCTCCCGCCGGCGACCGCATTGACACCATCGTTCTCGCCTGCACCCACTTCCCGCTGATCGCCGTCGAGCTGGCCGCCGCCGCGCCGCGACCGATGAGTTTCGTCGACGGCGGCGAGGGAATTGCGCGTCGCGTCGCGTACTTGCTGTCGAACACGGCTGCGGTCCCCGCCGCCCCCGCGAGTCCCCGCGCCGTGTTCAACCACTTTCCCGGCGACGCGATGCCCGCTGCCGGGCATTGCCGCGCGGTCTTCAGCCGCCCCGACCCGGCGGTTGACGCGCTCCGCCCCGCGCTTCACAGCTTCGGGCTCGATACGATCGAGTTCCTGTGAGGCGAAGGTGCCGTTGACCCCGTGCCACTGAGCGACGACGACCTGATCGCGCGGATGAACGCGCGGATGCCGCCGACCTCGGCGCTGCTCGGCATGACCGTCCTTGCCGTCGACCGCGACGCCGGTACCATCCGTCTGCGCTACGAGCCGAAGCCCGAGTTCGCCAACCCGATGGGCAACGTCCAGGGCGGCTTCATCGTCGCGATGCTCGACGACGCTGCGGCGCTGGCGGCGGTGGTCAAGGCGGGAACGCGGATCGTCGTCCCGACGCTCGAGTTGAAGACGAGCTTCTTCGGCGTCACGAAACTCGGCGCACCGCTCTATGCCGATGGTCGCTGCGTCAAGCTGGGCAAGCGCATCGCCTTCATGGAGGCGGCGAAGCCGGCGCGCAGCAGGGTCGGCGACACGTCGGCCAGCGCCTTGGTGAGCGCCGCGCCGGCCTGCACCGCGCCGTGGCGTGCCCCCAGCAAGGCGGTGCTGTTG
>CAXTQJ010000068.1:10982-11257 GCA_964246245.1 uncultured Sphingomonadaceae bacterium | reverse complement strand
GCCTCCTCGTTGGCGCTGCGCGGCGGCGGCGGCGCGAAGGTCAGCTCGGCCGACCACAGCGTCACGCGTTCCCCGGCCCGGTCGGACAGCGGAACCAGCTTGAGCGGCTGAAGCAGCGTCCCCGTGCCGCCTCGGCCGAACAGGCCGAACAATGCCGCGAGGCGCCCGTCGTCGCCGTCCTCGTCGTCCCCCCGCCCCCCCCCCCCCGCCCCCAACGACGCGCGCACGCCCGCGCGCCCGGGGCACCCCGAGCCCCCCCCCCCCCCCCCCCCCCC
>CAXTQJ010000068.1:0-10972 GCA_964246245.1 uncultured Sphingomonadaceae bacterium | reverse complement strand
CAGTACGTCGCGATCAGTCCGTCGAGCAGGTCGAAGCCGTCGCCCAGCCCCGCGACCCCGCCGGTGCGGAGCAGCGCCTCGGTCAGCCACGCGGCGACCTCGAGGTCCTTCGCGTGTCCGGTCAGGATCGCCGACGCGCCCTCGGCGAGGCCGGCCCACGCCGCGAGCCCGGCGCTGAGCGGGTCGCCGTCACTGTCGCCGTTGCTCGCGTCGCGTTCGGCGAGGCGCGCCGCCGCGCGCTCGTCCTTGATCCGCAGGTAGATATCCGACCCCGGGCCGCCTTCGCGGACGTTCTCCCCGTTCCCGGCGGTCGCGAACGGCGCCAGAAGCGTCGTCACCTCGATCCGCTCGATCACCTAAAGCATCCCCGCGGTCGTTGCAGGATCTTCCTATTCTGTCCTAAATAGGCGTGCAAGGCGGGCGGCTGCGCGTCGGTATGGGGACGATCGTCGTGCATGAAACCGTCGGTCGATACCATGTCGAGGGGCGCATCGGCGAAGGCGCGATGGCCGATGTCTACCGTGCCTTCGATCCACAGATCGCTCGCCCACTGGCCATTAAGCTGCTCAAGACCGAATTTCTGCCCGACCGCCAGTATGCCGATCGGTTCTTGCGCGAGGCCAAGGCGGCCGGAGCCCTCAGCCACCCCAACATCGTCACCGTCTATGATGTCGGCGAGGTCGACGGCACGCCGTACATCGTCATGGAGCTGCTCGACGGCCACCCGCTCGATCAAGTGCTGCAGGCCGGCGCGATCGATCCGGTCACCACGCTGCGCATCGCCATCCAGTTGGCCGACGCGCTTGCCTTCGCGCATGCCCAGCGCGTCGTCCACCGCGACATCAAGCCATCAAACATCATTGTCGCGCGCGACGGCTATTCGGTCAAGCTGCTCGACTTCGGCATCGCCCGCGTCGGCGACATGCTGTTCGATAGCGAGAGCGTCCGGACCCAGGTCGGACAGGTACTCGGAACACCGCGGTACATGAGCCCCGAGCAGGCGCTTGGCAGCGAGATCGACGGCCGCAGCGATCTGTTCTCGGTCGGCGCGGTCCTTTACGAAATGCTGTCGGGGCGTCGTGCTTTCCAGGGCAATAGTTCGGTCACACTGGCGATGGAGATCGTCCAGCGCGATCCCGAACCCCTCGCCTCGGTCGCGCCGGCGACACCCGGAGGCCTTCAGTTCATCGTTTCCAAGCTGCTCGCCAAGCAGCCGGCGATGCGCTTCGCCGATGGGCGTCAGCTCGCTGAGGCGATGCGCAAGGAACTGGCGGCGCTGACGGCGGCCGGAGCTGAAGCGACCGTGCGGCCAAGCTATCTGCCGATCCAGGTGCGGTTGCCCATTATTCTGGCCGTCACGACCACGCTCCTGCTTATCGCCGCCATCGGCACGGTGCTGGTTCGGCAATACGATGCGATGCAGAACGTCGCGCTCGCGTCGGGCAATGCGATCTCGTCGTTCGTCGCCAGCAACGCTGCGCTGCAAGCGGTGGAGAATGCCACGCTCCCTGGGGCACAGCAGGACTGGGCGCAGGTCGAGGCCTTCGTCCGAAGCGCGAGCGACGACCCGACGGTGCGCAGCATCATCGTCGTGGGGGCCGACGGCGTCGTTCGTGCCGCTACCTCGCCGACCCTCGTCGGCGCAACCTATGCGGTGCCGCACGGCGGCAAGGTGATCGAGCGACGCGACGGCACGATCGCTTTCGTCGTCGACGGCCAGGCGGAGGCCGGCCGCTTCCGCTTCCTCCGGCCGATCCGCTACGCCGGGCGCACCTTCGGTCAGGTCGATGTCGAGGTGAGCAAGGCTCCGCTCGATGCCGCGGCGCGCCTTGCCGAGATCCTGCTCGCGGCCCTTGGACTGGTCACCGTCGGCGGGGTCGCGCTGACCAGCTACTTCGGGGCCCGCGCCCTAGCCCAGCCGCTCCGTCGCACCACCGCCGCACTCCGCGAGGTAGCGGGGGGCAACCTCGATTTCCGCATCTCGCACCAGCGGCTCGACGAATTCGGCGAGTTGTATGACGGCTTCAATCTGGCAGCGAGCGCCGTGCAGGAACGGATCCACTCGGCCGAGCAGCTCGCGATTGCACCTGTGGCTGGCGTCAGCGATGCCGACGTCGGCGTCACGCGCTTCGCGGCGACGCCCAGTCCCCCCGCCTTGGTTGACGAGGGCGTTCGCGACCAGGTACCCGCGGCAAGTCTCGGACAAGACGACCAAGTCCCGGCCGCCGCCCCTCTCCACGACGACGAGGCGCTGGCCGACGCAGCGATCGACGTTGCCCCGCCGCCGCCAGCCCATGGAGACGAACGATCGGCACCTGCTACGACGCCGACGTGGGACGACGACGACACCGAGGGGACCCTGATCGGCCCCAGCCGGACTTGAGCGCCGCGATCAGTGCCGAACCGCCGCTTGCACCTTCCGGGCGCGGGCGAGGTCGGCCGCGATCGCGCCGTCGCGCGGGTTGAGCGTCGCGGCGCGGGCAAGGAGCACGACCGCCTGATCGATCGAACCCCGCGTCATCTGGTCGAGACCGGCGCTGCGCAACCGGTTCGCCTGAGCGATGTCGGCCGCGCTCGGCTCGGTCGACGCCGCGGGACGATCTGGCTCAGGTGCCGGCGCGCGCTCGGGTACAGCGGGCACCGCCGCCGGCGGGACGGGCTTGACCGGACGCGACGCGCGGACCGGCGGATCGCCGGGGACGCGGATTGTGATACCCGCGGGCGTCCTCGCCGGCACCGCGATGTCGTTGTAGCGGGCCAAGGCCCAGAACCGGGATGAATTGCCCAGAAAGTGCTTGGCGACGCTCGACAGCGTCTCGTGCGGCCGAAGGCGATAGATGAAGAACCGGTCGCCGAGCAGAACCTTCGGATCAGTGTCGATCTGTTTGAGAAGATCGGTGGCCGCCGGATCGTCGGGCGTCGCGGCGAGGAGTTCGACGAGGCCGACGCGCGCCGTGCCGACCTCGCCGTTGTTGAGTTCGATCAGGGCATTGGCAATCATCTGCTGATGCGACAGCGGCAGCGGCGCGGGAACCGGTGCCGACACCGTCGATCGCGGCGTCGACGGGGTCGGCACCGCGACCGCGGCCGGCTGGGGCGGGGGCTTGCCGGCACAACCGGCCAATCCGGCCGCAACCGCGACCCCCACGCCCCACCCGATTACCAATCGCTGCGTCCGCCCCATCGCCTGCTCCCAATCTGTAGACCACATCGCTGTGCGGCCCAACTCCTACGGCGAGAGACAACCATTATGCTGCCAAAACGATCCGCACCGCCCGGTGCGCCGCGACGATGGCCTGAGACGCGTGGAGAGGCTGCTGGTCTGGGTGGGAACGTTGGTCGGAATGAGCGGACCGCTGTGGATGGTCAGAACCCACGATCTCCGCGACTGGGCGCAGCGGCAGGCCGACTGCCACCCCTATCTCTCCCATCGTCTGGTGGCGATCGCGGGCGGCGCGCTCGGGCGAGCGATGGCACGCAGTCGGCGGCAGCGTGATAACCCGCTGCTGAGCGTCGCACTGCTGCCGGCTCTTTTCGCCGCAGAGGCCGGACTGCCGCCGATGCTCGCACTCGATACGTCGGAGCGGATCGAAATAGCCGCGCCGCCAAGTACCGTCTGGAAAGCGCTGACCAGTGATACGCCATTGCCTCGTCGTCTGGCATTATCGGGCTTGCCGGCTTCGCCACGCCGATCCGCGGGGTGCTGCTCGGCAATAAGGTTGGCGCGACCCGACTCGGGATATTCTCGACTGGAACTGCGATCGAGCGGATCACCCAATGGTCGCCCGGCCGCAGTCTTGCGTTCCGGGTCGTGCGGCAGGTACCGGCGATGAACGAGACGAGCCCCTACAGCCATGTTCACGCGCCGCACGACGTCGGCTACTTTGTCACTACCACTACCCAATTTGACCTGGTGCCAATGACCGGCAACCACACCCTCTTGAGCGTGCGGGCAACGCATCTGTTGCGCATCGACCCCGTGCTCTACTGGGCCCCCCTCGCGCGATGGGCGATCCGTGCTAATGTTACGCGCGTCCTGAGCGATATTCAGGCCCGGGCGGAGAGCCAATAATTACTGAAAACGCAACCAGCCATCGACTGTGCTCTGGACTGCGGAGTGTGACACCCCACAAGCGGTCGTTCAGCGGCCCTGCCACTTACCAAATCCGGACCTCTGTTCATCTAGGTATGAGCGCTTTGATATCCCGAAGGCGAAGTCAACCCTTTCGCTGCAGTTTCATTCTCTGGCCACCATTCAGCCTCAGGCAGCGGCATCGTCATGGCCGATTGCCGACTATCGCATTGAGGTTTTTGGATCCGCTTAGCCACATGAAGGACCACTTCGCCCGAACTTGTCGCGCAGCTGCGCGTTATGTTTTCAGGCGGAGGATGGGTCGATGGCTGACGTCAGTGCGATGACGTTCGAGGAGCGCCTCGGCGAGGTGCTCGAGCGAACGGCCGGCAAGGTCGGTCCGGCGATCGCCGCTCAATTGCGCGCATTGATTGAGCCGAAGTCGCTGGCGATCATGGCCGGTGTGCTCATCGCATGGGTGGTGAGCCACGGCTTAGCCATCGGCGAAATTATCGACTTCATCGTGGCGGTCGTCGGCGTGTTCTCGATCGGCCTTGCGATATTCAGCGGCATTGATGAACTTTACGAATTCGGCCGGGACACGTATTACGCGAAGACGCCGGCGGACCTCGACCGTGCCGCCGATCATCTCGCCAAGGCGATCGCTATTCTGGGCATCCAGGCGGTGCTCGCGGTTTTGTTCAAGGGACGGCCGGCAACCCGGCGGGCTCATCCCGGAGCCCCGCCGCCGCGGACGCCCGGCTTTCGCTATCGGCCAACAACGACCGGAACAACGGCATACGGGGCTGGCGGCGGCGTTACCAGTTGGTGGGGCGACATCGAATTTTCGACCCTTGGCAGCGCGACCGACCGTGCCCTTGTCTTCTACCACGAGCAGGTTCACCAATTCCTCGTCCCGAAGCTCTACTTCCTCCGCAATTTCCGAGTTGAGATGAGGACGGGCAGCTATTCAGGCTCATCACTATTCCGCTACCTTGAGGAGACGTTGGCCGAAACTGTGGCGCAGGTCCGTGTCAATGGTTGGAAAAAGCTGTTCTCGTCGCTCCGCTTTCCGGTGAAAAACGGCTATGTGTTTTGGCGGCGGACAGGCTCCGATCCTGCCCTTGCCGCATGGGGCGGCAAGGGAGTAATCCCCGAGGGAGCCGAGTTGATTGCATCGGGCTTCATGCTCGGCATTGCCATGGAGCTGTATTACAAGGCTGGAGCGATGCCGGCTCAGTCCGACCAGAGCGTATCGCCGACGCCGCAGGCCCCGATACCGGCGCAGGCCGGGGGTGGCCGATGACGAGAACTGATGGGCGCAGCTGGTTTGGCCGTCTCCTCGGTACGGCCGAGAGGCCCCCGCCGACGCGACTCACTGCACAGGACGCGGTCACGCTTGCTGCGGCGACACCGCAGGTGCGTCAATTTGGTCGGCCATTGGCGATGGCAACTATCCGGGCTGACAGCGATCGGCTCGTCTGGCGGGTCAGTAATGCTGGCGTTGGAGCTCAGACTTGGGTTGAGGTCGACGACGAAACTGGAAGTGTTGGAGAAGTCCATCATGCTTGGGGCCGCTAGGCCATCGTAGGTCGAGACGTTCCAGCAGACAGCCTCTTGCCGAGTACGCTGGCCAGTCAGCCCCGCTGCTAGCGAGTCTTCAATCATTTCTTTGCGTATACACTCCATAGTCAGCCGTTCACAGCTGGTTTCAGGCCCCACAGCTTTGACGTCTGTTCACCTAACGCGAGGTCATCTGCTACCGCGATGCCCGCCAAGATTGACGGCGACCGGAACGTCCGCGGCTTAACGACCCGTGCCATTTGAAGCGGATGGCGGTGCGGCTCATTTCACCGGCTGACGCATTTCTCCGCCATGCCTGCAATCCGCCCCGATCCCGTCCGTCCCGGCCAGGAGAGCGTCTGGCACTATCGGCGCCCGGCGATGGCCGAGCCGACCACCGTGGCCATTCTGGTCAGACTAGGGGACGTGTCGATCGCGGAGACCAGGCGTGCGGTCCGAACGCTGGATACGAGCCATCCGCCTAGCTACTATGTTCCGCCCGAGGACATCGCGGCCGGCGTGCTTATTCCGACCGTAGGCAGCAGCTTCCGCGAGCGGAAGGGACACGCCCGTTACTTCGACGTGGTCGCTGGCGGCGAGCCGCGCGAGTGTGCCGCCTGGTCCTATCCCGACCCGACGCCCGGCTTTGCGCTGCTGCGCGACCACGTCGCCTTCTACGCCGCCGCGATGGATGCGTGCTTCGTCGACGACGAGCGTGTCGTGCCGCAGCCCGGCGGCTTCTACGGCGGCTGGATCACGTCGACGGTGGCCGGGCCGTTCAAGGGTGCGCCGGCAGTCGCTTCTGGTGAGTGATCCGCTGGTCACGCCCGATGGACGCTACCTCGTGGTGCGCGGCCGGCTGTGGCGCCGATCCGACCCAAGCCTTCCTGCTGCGCGGCGCCAGGAGCTGGTCGATCGGCTGATGGACGCGCGCCGGATGGTCGGGCGCGCGCTCCGCTCCGACACCGCGGCCCTGCCGACAGCGCGGGCGGCGGTTGATGCGGCGAAGACGGCCCTCGGTGAGCGCGGGCCGGTATGGTGGAACGACGGAACGCCCGCCCTCAGCCGGCGCATGGCCAGGAACACCGTCTACGCCGACTGGTATGCCGGCTCGAAGGTGCGCGGTGACCGATGATGCCGATCTGCCGCCGGGGTCGTTCGAGAAGGACGACGTCGGCGACGACCTCGCCTTCTACGCGCCGCCGCGGCTGGTCACCCACATCGACGAGGTCGCCGTCGCCGCACTGACCGACTTCTATCGCGAGCTGCTGCCCGAGGGCGGCCGTATACTCGACCTCATGTCGAGCTGGGTCAGCCATCTGCCCGCCGATCGGCGCTATCAAGAGGTGGTCGGCCACGGCATGAACGCCGAGGAGCTTGCGGCCAACCCGCGGCTCGACCGCTGGTTTGTGGCCGACCTCAACGCCGACCCGGTGCTGCCGCTCGAGGACAGGGAGTTCGACGCGGCGCTGGTCTGCGTCGGCGTCCAATATTTACAGCGGCCGTTCGAGGTGTTCGCCGAGGTGCTGCGCGTGCTTGCGCCCGGCGCGCCGCTGGTGGTCAGCTATGCCAACCGCTGCTTCCCGACCAAGGCTGTAACGATCTGGCGCTCGCTCGACATGCGCGGTCAGGCGTCTCTAATCGGCCTGTATATGAGGCGTGCGGGCTTCACCGAAGTCCAGGCGCGTGTTCTGTCCGACGGCGCCCACGGCGATCCGCTAATAGCGGTGGTCGGCCGGGCCTGAGCGTCACCCGATTTTGATCTCACTCTCCGCTCCGTCCCACTTGCCGGTCAGACCCGGCACCTCGTCGAGCTGGCGCAGGCTGTCGAAGCGGCCGCGTTCATCGCGATAGCGCACGATCTCGAAGCCGTGTCCCTTCAGCTGCGGCACGGCGTCGAGTTCGGCGGCGGTGGCCGTATTCACGTCGATCATAGCGTCGAAGGTATCCCGGCAGCACCGGCACGACCATCAATGGTTTCTGGGCGACCCCACAAAGCGACATTCGCGGCTTCGTACCCGCTCCCCAACTTCGGCCGTTTGTTCATGTCGATTGAGCGACCGCTTTTGGGCTCCTTTTATGAGCCATCAGCAGCAGCTAGTAGAGAGACTGGACGCCCCCTGCCCGTCGCGCGGTATCAGCGCGCCAGTGACACGCCGGGATTGGCGATCGACCGCCCGCTCGGTTTGATGGAGCTCGGGACGGCCGAGGCATACCTGATGGAGCGTTACCGCCGATACTGCTCGGTCATTTTCGGGAAAGGAGCTAGGATTGATCTCGCATGCAGCGCCTAACCATCTTTCTGTCCTCGACGATCTACGGCTTTCGCGATCTCCGGAGCGCCTTGAAGGACTATCTCGAGCTGCGCGGGTGCACCGTCGACGCCTCTGACTACAACGACTTCGCCAAGGACCTCGAGCCGCACTCGTATGAGGCCTGCCTTAACGCGATTGAGAACGTCGATCTCTTCGTACTGTTCATCGGCTCGAGGGTCGGGGGACTGGTCGATGCCACACCCCGCAAGAGCATCACACGCGCCGAGTACGAGCGCGCCTACAAGCTGGCGCTTCAAGGAAGGCTGCGGATTGTCGCGTTCGTCCGGGAAGAGGTCTGGACTCACCGCGAGACTGTGAAGGAGATGTCGAGGTTCCTAGCCGAAGCGACAGCCCATCAGCGTGAGGCCGAAGTCGACATAGCGAAAGCCCCATCGAAATTTATGACGGACGCCGAGAACGTCATCTCGTTCATCGAACTCGTCTCCAGAAACGCGGAGACGAGCGCCGCGGTGAAGGGAGAGGGCCCATTCCCCGTCGCCAATTGGCTACACCGCTTCTCGACCTTCCCGCAGATCAGGGCGGTCCTCGACCCGTTAATCCTGGCGGGCCTCAACGTTCCGCAGGCGGCGGGACGAAAGGTGCTGGGCATCAGCCTGACGACGTTGCTGCATGGGTTGATGTCGAAGGGCAAAGCAGGCGCCATGATGCCGGCTCAGCTCGTCGGGGACCTAGTGGATCGGATCGGCCTGCACTTCGACCAGGCGATGAAGCAGGTGGAGCTCGACAAGGCGACCCGGACCAGGCTGGTCATGCTCGTGACATTCGTTATCCCCAGCCGGGCATACGCGTCGCCGCTCGTGCCGTTCCTTAGTGATCCGCTGCTGCTCCAGTACGACCCGGCCACGGGCTCGTTCGCGGAGACCCTCGAACATGCAGCGCTGAACGACCTCGTCCAGGAATCGCAGGCTTCAACCTGGCCAAGGCGAAGTTCGACTGGGCGGAACTGCTCAAGGGCAAGAACGCAAACAATCCGCCGGTTGTCGTCGATGGTGTGCAGCTGGCTGGCGCCCTCCACCTCCTCCTCAGGTGGGCCCGCGTTTCAACTCTTGCGTTAGCGCTCGCACGCTCCATGGATGGCCGGCGGCTCGTACTCCCCCGGCCGCTCCCGAAAGGGCTCTTCGTCGACCAGGAAGCCGCACTCACCGACGAGCAGCTCTCGATCGAGGACGTGCGCGCCTTCATCGCTGAAGATGACTGAGACCAGCCGCTCCAGAGTAGGTTCAGGTTTGCGCCAACAAGCCCTATCGTACGTCGCGAATCCTCAATCTCGCCCCAGGAGGAAGCTGCCCAGCGATGCCCGGTGAGCTTCCCGGACCTCGTCACTAGGTCCGGAAATGTCCGGATCGCCGATAGGATGGAAGCGTACGCAACCCCCGAGAGGTTCAACTCCCTGACATCCTCTCGAAATACCGACTAGACGCCAATGCGCGAGCACCTCGACGAACGAGCTGGCGAGGTCCGGATATGTCCGGATCATGTCCGGATATCTAGTGCTTACGGCGATACACGGTGGAGGGGCCAGCGCCCTCCACTACCAGGAAGCCGCCTTCGACCAACTCGTCGAGGTCGCGCCTTCCATGCGGATCAGTGATGCCTCCAGCGAAGCGAGCGAGGTACTCGCGCAACGGGAGTGCCTCGTCCTGTTCGAGAGCATCGAGCAAGGAGCGCTGCCGGATGTTCAGGTCATGCCGCTCCACGGTACGGCGCGCCGAAACATGGTGAGCACCACGCCCGTCGGAGCGTCCTTCCATGTCGGCGCCGCCGCGCCAATCCTCCGGCTGGCGGTCGCGATGAACTCCGTCCCTCGCCCCAGCCTTTCCATGAGCCCCCTCAGTACCTGCTCGGCGATCATCGCTTCAGAGCAGGCCGCTCAAGTTGCCGCGCTAAGGGCGCGCCGTGCGCCGGCGGTCACCGCGCCCCGGATTGTAAACGGACCGACGCTAATAAGTGGCATCGTCGGCTGCGGCATGCCGGACTGTGCCCGGGGTATGACGATCGCGACAGGCAAGAGCGGTCGCTATCGCTACTATAAGTGCGGTGGCCGGGTGAACGGCGGTGCGGCAAGGTGCACATGTCCAACGCTCTGCGAAGACCTGTTAGACGACATGGTCCTGGAAGCGGTCGAGGCGCGCATACTTTTGCCGGAGCGTCTGACCATCTTCTGTCTGACGTCCTCGATATATCCGAAGTTGCTGATTCGCGCCGTGGGACACAGCTGGATCAAGCCAGTAAGGCAAGGACACGTATAGATACGGCCATCGGGCGTCTGCTCGACCTGATCGAAACCGGTTAGCTGTCAGCGAAAGACCCGGTGTTCGCCGGCCGCCTCGCCGCGAGGCGGTCGGAGAAAGCGCAACTCGAAAAGACAATCGGCGAACTGGAGCAGCAGATCGTTCGCGGTGCAAAGCGAATCACGCCCGAGGTCGTCGAGCGCTACGGTGTGACGATCGCCGAGAAGCTGCGCGACAAGGATCCCATCTTGCGCAAGGCTTACGTCCGCCTTCTTGTCGACCGGATCGTGGTGACACCAGAATCAAACCGGATCATCGGTTCAAAAGCAGCGCTCGAAAGCGCCGTCCTCGACCGAAAAATCTCCGCCGGCCGAGTGCCCAGTCTTGCCCGGGAGTGGTGCCCTGGAAAGGACTCGAACCTTCACATCGTTGCCAATACCAGCACCTGAAGCTGGCGCGTCTACCAATTCCGCCACCAGGGCACGGGGCAGGCGCGGGGGGTAGTCGGTCCCTCCGCCGGTTGTCAACTCGCGGGCGATCGGCCATGACCCGCCGCGAGCGGCGAGGCGGAGCGGGATGGCGCAGGGATCGGCGGACGCGGCGCGGGGTTTGGCGGGCCGGCTGGTCGTCGTCGTCGGCGGGTCGGGGTTCGTCGGTCGCTACCTCGTCCAGGAGCTGGCGCGGACCGGCGCGCGCATCCGCGTCGTGGTCCGCTCGCCCGAACGCGCCGCCGCGCTCAAGCCGCTGGGCGCGCTCGGCCAGATCGAGAT
>CAXTQJ010000067.1:0-11271 GCA_964246245.1 uncultured Sphingomonadaceae bacterium | reverse complement strand
GCATGAGCGTCGTCGCCGAGGCTGCCAAGAAGGCGCAGGGTGCCGTCCAGGCGGTGATGAAGAAGGCGATCGAGGCCGCCCCCGACGGGTGGATGCCCGGCGGCGTCCCCGATCCGCTGATCCGGCAGAAGCACGGCCTCGTCGGCACCCCCGTGTCGCGGATCGACGGCCCGCTCAAGGTCAAGGGTGCGGCGCGCTTCGCCGCCGAGTTCCCGTTGGACGGCATGGTCTACGCCGCGCTGGCTCACGCCACGATCCCGCTCGGCCGGATCGCGACGCTCGACACGGCGACGGCGGCGGCGGTGCCCGGCGTCGTCCTCGTCATGACCCATGAGAACGCGCCGAAGATGGCGCCGCCGCCGCTGTTCATGTCGGACCCGAAGGCGGCGTCGGGCGACAGCCTGCCGATCTTCCAGGACGCCGACATCCACTGGAACGGCCAGCCTTACGCCGTCGTCCTGGACGCTGATCGCCGTCACCTACGACGAGCGGCCGGCGCGGACCCGCTTCGCCGCGGCGAAGACCGACACCTATCCCGGCACCTTCCAGGGCGAGCCGCTGCTCGTCGCCATCGGCGACGCCGAGGCGGCGCTGGCGGCGGCTCCGCACAAGGTCGACGCGACGTACACGACGCCGCGCCACAACCACAACCCGATCGAGCTTCACGCCGCGACGGTGCGGTGGGACGGCGACGACCTGATCGTCCACGACGCGACCCAGGCGGTGACCCATACCGCCTGGTCGCTCGCGCAGATCTTCGGGCTCAAGGAGGAGCAGGTCCACGTCACCTCGCCGTACGTCGGCGGCGGCTTCGGTTCGAAGACGCTGTGGCAGCACCAGACGCTCGCGGCCGCGGCGAGCAAGGTCAGCGGCCGGCCGGTCCGGATCGTGCTGTCGCGCGAAGGCGTCTTCCGCGGCGTCGGCGGGCGGACGCTGACCGAGCAGCGCGTCGCGATCGGCGCGCAGGCCGACGGCGGCTTCGACGCGATCGTCCATACCGGCACGATCGGCATGACCAGCCACAACAACCTGCCCGAGCCGTTCATCGTCGCGACGAAGACGGCGTATGCGGCGAAGACGTTCCATCTCGACGTCGAGGTCGCCGAGATGGACATGGTCGCCAACACCTTCATGCGCGCGCCGGGCGAGGCGGTCGGCACCTTCGCGCTCGAATGCGCGGTCGACGAGCTGGCGCATGAAATGGGCCTCGACCCGATCGCACTGCGCGAGCGCAACGAGCCGGAGAAGGACCCGACGACGGGGACGCCGTTTTCGTCGCGCAACATCGTCGCGGCGTACCGCGCCGGCGCCGAGCGCTTCGGCTGGGACCGGCGGCAGGCCCCCGGCACCCGCCGCGAGGGCGAATGGCTGGTCGGGCTCGGCTGCGCGACCGGCACCTATCCGTACTACCGGATGCCGGGCGGCGCGGCGCGGCTGACGCTGACGCGGAACGGCCGCGCCACCGTGGCGATCGCGGCGCACGAGATGGGCATGGGCACGTCGACGGCGCATTCGGCGGTGCTTGCCGACCGGCTCGGGCTGTCGCTCGAGGCGATCACCTTCGACTATGCCGACTCGAGGCTCCCCGGCGTCGTCCTCGCCGGCGGGTCGCAGCAGACGGCGTCGATCGGGGCCGCCGTGATCGCCGCGCACCGTGCGCTGGTCACCGAACTGCTCAAGCTCGCCGGCAACGATTCACCGCTGGCGGGCCTGAAGGCCGACGAGGTCGCCGGGTACGACGCTGGGCTGTGCAAGCTCGACGAGCCGGGGCGCTACGAGAGCTATGCGTCGATCCTCGGCCGGGCCAACCGCGATGCGGTCACCGTCGAGGCCGCGGCCCCGCCGCCGCTCGAGACGCAGCACTGGTCGATGCATTCGTACAGCGCGATCTTCGTCGAGGCGGCGGTCAACGCCGTCACCGGCGAGCCGCGCATCCGTCGCATCCTCGGCGCGTTCGATTGCGGCACGATCCTCAACCCGAAGACGGCGTCGAGCCAGTTCCGCGGCGGCATGATCATGGGCCTCGGCATGGCGCTGATGGAGGAGACCCAGTTCGACGAACGCACCGGCCGGATCGTCAACCCCAGCCTCGCCGAATACCATGTGCCGGTTCACATGGACGTGCCGGCGATCGACATCATCTGGACCGACATCCCCGATCCCCACGCCCCGATGGGCGCCCACGGCGTCGGCGAGATCGGCATCACCGGCGTCGCCGCGGCGGTCGCGAACGCGGTGTTCAACGCGACCGGGAAGCGCGTGCGCGACCTGCCGATCACGCTGGACAAGCTGCTGTAATCACTTTACTATCTGTCTTCAAGTCGTGTGGTTCAAGCGCGGAATGCATCGATCGAATGTCATCCCGGCCTGCGCCGGGATGACCGGGCCATTCAGTTTCGGGTCGTCGCGCGCTACAGCAGCATCCCCTGCGCGGCCGCCGGCCTGGTCACCACGACCCCCGCCCGCCGGTCACGCTCGTTGACCGCGGTGAACCGCACGTCCTCGTCGCGATCGGCGGCGAACGCGGCGAGGCTCGCGTCGTCGACCTCGCTCCACGGCTTGCCCTTGAACGGCCCCGTATAGACGCGCGGCAGCAGCCCGGGCTCGGCGCTCCAAGCGATCAGCTGCTCGACCGACGCCTCGCCGAGCATGTCGCGCAGGTGGTGCGCGGTGACGTACGCGTCGGGCCCGGCGCGGTGGACCGGCAGGCCGACGTCGCGGTCGAGCCCCGCCGGCATCCGCCAGTAGCGCAGCACCTGGTTCGAGAACGACGGCGCGTTCGGCCATAGCCGCAGCGCGCACTTCCACGTGCAGATCCACGGGATGCCCCCGGCGAGTTCGGGCGTGCACCACCGCTGCTCGAAGCTCGCGCGATGGGCGGCGAGCGCGGCGAAGTCGCCCCGCAGGATGGCCGGTGCGGCGTCGCGGAAGGCCGGCGCGCCGGCGACGTCGCTGTCGACGATGTGGTGGACGGCGGCGGTGACGGGCGGGATCGGCCGGCCGGGATTGGTCAGGACCGCGCCGCGTCCGTCGGTCACCTGCCACGTGCCGCCGGCGCCGGTCGTCACGTCCTGCCAGCCGATCTCGCAGACGCCGTGCGCCCACGGCTGGCCGCCGGTGGTTTCGAGATCGATGACGCGGACGGTCGGCATCCGTCCGATATGGGTCACGACTCGTGCAGATAGAAGCGGTCGGTCGCCGCGAGCATTGCGTCGAGTTCGTAGACGATCGGCTTGCCGGTCGGGATTTCGAGACCGGCGATGTCGGCGTCGCTGATCCCCGACAGGTGCTTGACCAGCGCGCGGAGCGAGTTGCCGTGCGCGGCGACGACGCAGCGCCCGCCGGCGCGCAGCGCTGGGGCGAGCGTGCTGTCCCAGTACGGCAGGACGCGCGCGATCGTGTCCTTCAGGCTCTCGGTCGCCGGCACGGTCACCCCGGCGTAGCGGCGGTCGCCCGACAGATCGTACGGCGATCCCGGCGGCAGCGGCGGCGGCGGGACGTCGAACGAGCGCCGCCACAGCTTGACCTGGGCGGTGCCGTGCTCGGCTTCGGTCTCGGCCTTGTCGAGCCCGGTCAGCCCGCCGTAGTGGCGCTCGTTCAGCCGCCAGTCCTTGGTCACCGGCAGCCACAGCCGGTCCATCGCTGCGAGCATCAGGTTCGCGGTCGCGATCGCGCGCGTCTGGACGCTGGTGAAGACGCGGTCGAAGTCGTAGCCGCGTTCCCTAAGCAAGACGCCGGCAGCGGTCGCCTCGGCGCGGCCGAGGTCGGTCAGCGGGACGTCCCACCAGCCGGTGAAGCGGTTCTCGAGGTTCCACGCCGACTGGCCGTGGCGGACGAGGACAAGCGTGGGCATGGCCTAGAGGTCCAAATGGAGAAAGACGAGGAAAGGGTCGTCGCCATAGTCGCCGTAGGTCGCGCCGTCGACGAAGCCATAGCCGCGGTAGAGCGCGAGCGGCGCGGCGAAGGCCGGCCCCGAGCCAGTCTCGAGGCTCAGCCGGCGATAACCGCGACGGCGGGCGACGCCGACGACGTGATCGAGCAACGCCCGGGCGACGCCGCGCCGCTGGTGCGCGGCGGCGACATGCATCGACTTGACCTCGCCGTGATCGGCGGCGAGCTCGCGCAGCGCTGCGAAGGCAAGCAGGTCGCCGTCATGCCACGCCGTCCAGAAGGCGACATCGGGCTGCCGCAGCCGCGCGAGGTCGAGCGTGTGGACGCTGACCGGCGGCGAGCTGTCGCGCATCAGGCCGTGATAGGTATGGAGGAGAGCGACGACCGACGGATCGGTGAGGTCATCGGCGACGATGCGCACGGGATCAGAGGTCGAGGTGCATGAAGCGGAGGAACGGGTCGGGGCGATAGTCGCCGAACATCTCGCCGTCGCGGAAGCCGAAGCCGCGATAGAGCGCGAGCGCCGGCTCGAAGTCGGGTCCCGATCCCGTCTCCAGCCCCAGCCGGATATAGCCGCGGTCGCGCGCGACGCCGACGATGTGGGTCAGTAGCTGGCGGGCGACGCCCTTGCGCAGGTGTTCGGGCGCGGTCCGCATCGACTTGACCTCGCCGTGCCCCGAATCGACTTCGCGCAGCGCGGCGCAGCCCATCAGCGAGTGGCCGTCCCACACCGTCCACCACGCGAGCTCGGGGGTCCGCATCGTCGCGAGATCGAGCGAGTGACGGCTCGGCTCGGGCGAATGCGCGCGCATCTCGCGCATGTGGTACGAGAGGAGATCCGCCACCGCGGGCTCGGTCAGATCGTCGATGACGGTGTGCATGGCGGCCTCGATGGAGTCAGGCAGACGGGCGGCGGCTCGGTTAGCGCAGCCGGTCGATCACCTCAAGCAGCGCGGCGAGGCAGTCGCGACCGAGCGCCATCGACCGCTCGGGCGACCAGCCGGCAACAGCGTCGGGGTTCTCGGCGGTGTCCTTGAACGGCATCTCGAGCGTCATCGCGAGGCAGCCGAAGCGGTTGGCGAGCTGGTTGGTGCTCATCGTCAGGTTGGCCTTGCCCGGCGCCGACGGCGGATAGCCGACGCGCGTCTGGAAGTCGGGGCTGATCCGGGCAAGCACGCGCTTGTAGTCGGCGAGCAGGCCGAGCTGACGGTCGGTGATGGTCGGGATGCCCTCGAAGCCGGCGATGAAGTTGTGCGGCAGCGACTCGTCGCCGTGGACGTCCATCGCGAAATCGGCCCCGGTCGCGTCCATCGCGGCGAGCACATGGAGCACCTCGGGCGAGCGTTCCGGCGTCGGCCCGGCCCATTCGCGGTTGAGGTTGGCCCCCGCCGCGTTGGTCCGCAGGTGCCCGCGGCGCGACCCGTCGGGGTTCATGTTGGGGACGATGTGAAGCCGTGCCTTGGCGCGCAACGCCGTCGCGACCGGGTCGGCGGGGTCGACCAGCCGGTCGAGCGCGCCCTCCATCCACCATTCGGCCATCATCTCGCCGGGGTGCTGGCGCGCGTACAGCCACACCTGCCGCGGCCCGTCGCCGACCTCGATCAGGTCGAGGTCCTGCCCGTCGAGCGTCTGGCCGAGGACGCGCGTCGTCACGCCGGGCGCGGCGCCGATCCGCGCGATAAGGTCGTGGTGGCGCTCCATCGAATAAGGCGCGAAGTAGGCGATCCATACGCTGTCGGTCGCCGGCGTCACCTCGATCGTCAGGACGCCATCGGCGTAGGTCGTGTCGGTCCGCGTCCACGTCGCGCGGTCGGTCGAGACGACGGCGCGATAGTCGGGCCAGCCGCCGGGGTAGGCCGAGCCGGCGCAGTTGACGATGCGCAACCGGCACGCCTCCCCGCCGACGCCGCTCACGCGGAAGTGGAACCACTGGTAGAAGTCGCTGTGCGCGTCGCGACGGATGGCGAGGTCGATCTCGCGCGGTCCGTCGCAGCGAAGCACCTCGATGTTGCCGCCGTCGAACGCGGCCGAGACGCTGACGGTCAACCGCTCGGCCTCACTTCAACGGAACATGCTGAGTCACGCCCGACGGCCCGGGGAAGCCGGCCAGCAGGATGCGCGCCATCACCGGAACGGCGTTGGCCAGCGATGCCTGCTTCGACTTGGTATCGATCGCGGTCTGGGCGTTGCCTTCCCAGATCAGGTTCTGATCACCCGCGCGCTTGATCGTCAGCCCGATCGCGTCGAACTCGACCGCATTTTGCCGGCTGCCGCCGATGGGGAAGGCGACACCGATGCCGCCGCCGCCAAAGCCGCCGCCGCGACCGCCGCTGAAACCGCCGCCGCCGATCCCGACCGACGCGCCCGGCCGCTTCGGCCCGACCTGGACGTTCTGGGTGATCGTCAGCGTCGCGATATAGGCCGGACCGCCGTCGACCGGGACAGGAGTGAAGCCCTGGTTGCGCAATTCGTTCGCCACCGCGTCGGCGTAGGTGCGGTATTCGACGCTGAACGACTGGGCACCGTCGACGGGGACCAGCGCGATCGTCGCGCGCGTCACCGGGACGCCGAGATGGAAGCGCTTGACGTCGACCGTCGGGCGGGCGTGCGCGCCGCCGACCGCAGCGAGCGCGACGGCGGCCGCGAGGATCGGCGCGGTGAGGATGCGGTGGCGGACGGTCATGGAACTCTACCCTTTATCGAACCTTGTCACGCCCGTAACAACGCGTCGACCCCGAAGTTCGATGCACCCGGAGTGACCGATGCCGCCAGCCGCGACCGCCGGAACCGTCCTCGTCACCGGCGGCGCGGGGTATATCGGCAGCCACGCCGTCCTCGCGCTGAAGGATGCCGGGCGGCCGGTCGCGGTCGTCGACACGCTGGCGACGGGGTTCCGCTGGGCGGTGCCGGACGACGTGCCGTTCTACGAGGGCGACGTCGCCGACGCCGGGCTGATCGACCGGATCGCCGCCGAGCAGGGCGTCGGTGCGATCATGCACTTCGCGGGATCGCTGCTGGTACCCGAATCGACGCGCAAGCCGCTCGATTATTATCGCAACAACGTCGTCGCCAGCCGCAGCCTGATCGAATCGGCGGTGCGCAACGGCATTCCCCACTTCATCTTCTCGTCGACCGCCGCGGTCTACGGCACCCCCGACGTCGTTCCCGTCGCCGAGGACGCGCGCAAGTCGCCGATCAACCCGTACGGCAATTCGAAGCTGATGACCGAGATCATGCTCGCCGACGTCGCCGCGGCGCATCCGCTGAGCTACGGGGTCCTGCGCTACTTCAACGTCGCCGGGGCCGATCCGGCGGCGCGGAGCGGTCAGTCGGTCAGGAACGCGACCCACCTGATCCACGTCGCCGCCGAGGCGGCGCGCGGCCTGCGCGCCGGGGTGATGGTCTACGGCACCGACTACGACACCCCCGACGGGACGGGCGTGCGTGACTACATCCACGTCACCGACCTTGCCGCCGCCCACGTCGCGGCGCTGGCGTGGCTCGAGGCACGCCCGGGCGAGTCGATCACGGTCAACTGCGGCTACAGCCGCGGCTTTTCGGTCCTCGAGGTGCTCGACGCGGTCGACCGGGTGACCAACGAGAAGCTGGTGCGGACGATTGCGCCGCGCCGCCCCGGCGACCCCGCGACGCTGGTCGCCGCGACCGACCGCATCCGGTCGACGCTCGACTGGACGCCGCGGTACGACCAGCTCGAAACCATCGTCGGCCATGCGCTCGAATGGGAGCGTCAGCTTGACTTGCGGGGCTTGCGTCCGTAGGGACCGCGCTCGCTCAAGGAAAGTCCGATGAAGGTCCGCAACTCCCTCAAGTCGCTCAAGCTGCGCCACCGCGATTGCCAGATCGTGCGCCGCCGCGGCCGGACCTACGTCATCAACAAGACCAACCGCCGGTTCAAGGCGCGTCAGGGCTGACGACCCGCCCGACGGCCGTCGTCTTCGATGTCGGCAACGTCCTCTACGACTGGGACCCGCGTTACCTTTACGCCAAGCTGATCGCCGATCCGGTCGAACTCGACTGGTTCCTCGGCCATGTCGTGACCAGGGCCTGGCATTTCCAGCACGACCGCGGTCGGCCGTTCGCCGAGACGTCGGCCGAGTTGATCACGCGATTTCCCGACTACGCCGACCTGATCCGCGCCTATGCGCCGCGGTGGAACGAGACGCTGCCCGGACCGCTGCCGGGAATGCCCGAACTGGTGGCCGATCTCGTCGCGGCGGACGTACCGCTGTTTGCGCTGACCAATTACAGCGGCGAGTTCTGGCGGCAGTGGCGGCCGACGGTGCCGCTGTTCGACGCCTTCGCCGGCGTCGTCGTGTCGGGCGACGAGGGCGTGACCAAGCCCGACCCCGCGATCTACGCTATCGCCCTCGCGCGCTTCGGCCTCGGTCCCGGCGAGGCGGCGTTCGTCGACGACCGCGCCGACAACGTCGCGGCGGCCGATGCGGCGGGACTGGTCGGCCACATCTTCGTCGATGCCGACGATACCCGGCGTTGGCTGACCGCGATCGGCCTGCCGGGCACCCCCGCTTAAGAAAATTCCGCTGCTGTCGTGAATAGTTAACCGGCGCGGTGCCACAACGCGAAAGCGGGCGCTGCTTCGGGGATGGGGCAGGGCGTGTCGCCGGTGTCCGCGAACGGGTGGGTGGATCATGGGCGGTGAGCATACCGGTGCGGTGCGCCGTGGGATCATGGGTGCGCTGGCGCTCGCCGGGCTGGCGGCACCGGGAGGGGCGCTCGCCGCCTTGCCCGCACAGTCGTGGGCTGGCTACCACTGGTCGCGGACGGGCCCGCTGGCGATCGAGCTCGGCAGCAACGTCGCCGCCGCGTGGACGCCGTTCGTCCGCACCGCCGCGACGCAGTGGAGCGCGGCGACCAATATCGATTTCGTTCCCGTCGCGGGTTCGACCGCGCCGGCAGGGTGCGGCCCGGTCTACGCCACCGTCCAGGTGTGCGACGCCAACTACGGCAACACCGGCTGGCTCGGCTATGCCACCGTCTACACCATCGGCACGGTGATCGTCGAAGCGACGGTCAAGCTCAACGACTATTACTTCGCCAGCGGAGCCTATGCGACCGCGGCGTGGAAAACGCAGACCGCGTGCCAGGAGATCGGCCATACCCTTGGCCTCGCCCACAACGACACCGACAAGGGCAACGTCAACAAGGGCACGTGCATGGACTACACCAACGCCCCGACGGGGACGAAGGGGACCAACGGTACCCTGTCTGACCTCGCCCCGGCGGCGTCGGATTTCGCCGCGCTCGATCAGATCTACGCTCATGTCGATACGACCCAGCTCGCCGCGACACGGCCGGGCTTCCGCAGCGGCGACGCGCTCGGCATCGGCGACGGCGACGGTCCCGACGATGTCCAGGCGCTGCCCGAGCCGGCGACGTGGGCGCTGTTCGTCGCCGGCCTCGGCGGCGTCGGCGCGATGCGGCGGCGCGAGCGCGCGGCGGCGGCCTGACCGACCGCTTGCCGACGCGGCCCGCGCCGCTATGACAAGGCGATGGACCAGATCGTCATCCACGGCGGCCGGCCCCTGTCGGGCCGCATCCACATATCGGGGGCGAAGAACGCCGCGCTGACGCTGATGCCGTGCGCGCTTCTGACCGACGCGCCGCTGACGCTTCGCAACCTGCCGCGCCTCGCCGATATCGACACCTTCGGCCATCTGCTCAACCAGCATGGCGTCGCCACCGCGACCGAGGGGTCGCATCCGGGCGAGTTCGGCCGGACGATCACCTTCACCGCGAGCCGGATCACCTCGACCGTCGCGCCGTACGACATCGTCCGCAAGATGCGCGCGTCGATCCTCGTCCTCGGGCCGCTGCTCGCCCGGACCGGCGAGGCGACGGTGTCGCTGCCTGGCGGCTGCGCGATCGGCAACCGCCCGATCGACTTCCATCTCAAGGCGCTCGAGGCGCTCGGGGCCGAAATCGACCTTGCCGCCGGCTATGTCCGCGCGACCGCGTCGAAGGGTCTGCGCGGCGGCCGCTACACCTTCCCGAGCGTGTCGGTCGGCGCGACCGAGAACGTCGTCATGGCCGCCGTCCTCGCGCGTGGGGTCAGCGTCATCGACAACGCCGCGCGCGAGCCCGAGATCGTCGACCTGTGCCATTGCCTCGTCGCCATGGGCGCGGCGATCGACGGCATCGGCACCGAGCGCCTGACGATCACCGGCGTCGACCGCCTCCACGGCGCGACCTACGCCGTCATGCCCGACCGGATCGAGACCGGCAGCTACGCCTGCGCCGCAGCGATCACCGGGGGCGAGCTCGAACTGGTCGGGGCCGACGCCGCCAGCCTGACCGCGACCTTCGCCGCACTGGCGGAAGCGGGCCTCGCCTGCGCGCCGACCAACGACGGCATCAAGGTGTCGCGCGCCAACGGCCTCCACGGCGTCACCGTGTCGACCGCACCGTATCCCGGCTTCCCGACCGACATGCAGGCGCAGTTCATGGCGATGCTCAGCGTCGCCGACGGCGCGTCGCTGCTGACCGAGACGATCTTCGAGAACCGCTACATGCACGTTCCCGAACTCACGCGGATGGGCGCCGACATCACCGTCCGCGGCACGTCGGCGATGGTCCGCGGCGTTCCCGAACTGGTCGGCGCGCCGGTGATGGCGACCGACCTCCGCGCGTCGATGAGCCTCGTCCTCGCCGGGCTCGCGGCGAAGGGCAAGACGGTGGTCAGCCGCGTCTACCACCTCGACCGCGGCTACGAGCGGCTCGAGGAGAAGCTGTCGGCGGTCGGGGCCGACATCGAGCGAGTGTCGGATGGCTGAGGACCCGGACGCGCCGGCGGGCGACGCCGGCCGCCTGCTCCTGCTCGCCAACGAGCCGGCGGAGGTGCCGCTGGTTTCGGCGCTGCTCCAGGATGCGGTCGTCCACGCCGGCGACGTTGCGTGGACGGCGAAGGCGCGACGGCTGACGCTGCTCGTCAACCGCTTCCGCTGGGAGACGCACGATACGACGCGCGGCCGCGCGGCACTGCGCGTCGAAGGCGTGATCCGGTTGCAGCGACGCGACTGGCCCGCCGGCGACGCCGTCCTCGTCCTCCTCGCCGCGACCCTCGACGGGGCCGATGCGGCGGGCGGCGGTACGCTGACGCTCGCCTTCGCCGGCGGCGCGACCCTCCGCGCCGAGGTCGAGGCGGTCGATCTGATCGTCGAGGACATGGGCGAACCGTGGCCGGGGAAGCGGGTGCCGGCACATGAGTGACGACGCGCAAGTTCCTCCCCCACCGGGGGAGGGGGACCATCGCTCTTCCGCGATGGTGGAGGGATCGGGCGAGGAGCCGGGGCTGCCCGCACACCCCCTCCACCACGCGGCCGAAGAAGCCGCGTGGTGGAG
>CAXTQJ010000066.1:11109-11445 GCA_964246245.1 uncultured Sphingomonadaceae bacterium | reverse complement strand
CTTCGGCGATGTGTAATCGCGTCACCTGCTCCGCGCCGGCGAGGTCGGCGATGGTGCGGGCGACGCGCAGGACCCGGTGATAGCCCCGCGCCGACAGCTTGAGCGCCTGCGTCGCCTGGACGAGCAGCTTCTGCCCGGCGGCGTCGGGAGCGGCGACCGCCTCGAGCAGCTTGCCGTCGGCCTCGGCGTTGGTCCGCGGGCCACCGCCGGCGGAGCCGGCTGAACTGCCGCCTCCACCGTACCGCGCCGTCTGCCGCGCCCGCGCCGCCCCCCCCCGGGCGCGGCCGGTGGCGCGGTCGTGGGCGGGCGGCGGGCGGGGGAGGTCGGCGGCGCGGG
>CAXTQJ010000066.1:7444-11099 GCA_964246245.1 uncultured Sphingomonadaceae bacterium | reverse complement strand
ACGTGGAGGTCGATGCGGTCGAACAGCGGGCCCGACACCCGCCCCTGGTAGTCGGCGGCGCACCGGGGGGCTCGGGCGCAGGCGAGCGCAGCGTCGGCGAGGTGCCCGCATCGGCACGGGTTCATCGCCGCGACCAGCTGGACGCGCGCCGGATAGGTGACATGGAGCGCGGCGCGGCTGACGGTGATCTGGCCGCTTTCGAGCGGCTGGCGCAGCGAGTCGAGCACCGGCCGCTGGAACTCGGGCAGCTCATCGAGGAACAGGACGCCGAGGTGCGCGAGGCTCACCTCGCCCGGCCGCGCTCGCGCCCCCCCGCCGACCAGCGCCGGCATCGACGCGCTGTGGTGCGGACTGCGGTACGGCCGCGTCCGGCGCAGCTTGCCGCCCTCCAGCTCGCCCGCCATCGACGCGACCATCGACACCTCGAGCGCCTCGGCCGGGGTCAGGTCGGGCAGGATGCCGGGGAGCGCCGCCGCGAGCAGCGACTTGCCCGACCCCGGCGGCCCGCTCATCAGCAGGTTGTGACCCCCCGCGGCAGCGATCTCGAGCGCGCGCTTTGCCGTCTCCTGGCCCTTGACCTCGCCGAGGTCGGGGCCGCCGCGGACGATCTCGGCGACGCTCCTGACCGGCGGCGACAGCAGCTGGGTGCCCTTCAGGTGGTTGATCAGCGACAGCAGGTCGGGCGCGGCGACGACGTCGACCTCGCCGGCCCACGCCGCCTCGCCGCCCTGCGCGGCCGGACAGATCAGCCCGAGCTCGGCCCCCGCCGCAAACAGCGCCGCCAGCAGTACTCCCGGGACCGGCGCGATCCGGCCGTCGAGGCCGAGTTCGCCGACGACGAGGAAGCCCGACAGCATCTCGGCGTCGACCACGCCCATCGCCGCGAGCAGCCCGAGCGCGATGGCGAGGTCGTAGTGCGATCCCTCCTTGGGCAGGTCGGCGGGCGACAGGTTGACGACGATCCGCTTGGGCGGCAGCGCGAGGCCGATCGCGTCGAGCGTCGCCTGCACCCGCTCGCGGCTCTCCTTGACCGCCTTGTCGGGCAGCCCGACAATGATGAAATTGGCCTGGCCCCCGGCGACCTGGACCTGGACATCGACGGCGCGCGCCTCGAGCCCAAGGAAAGCGACCGTGCCGACGTGTGCGACCATCCGAACGCCCCCTGACCCGCCGGCGAGTGTAGCGGCGGCGCGCGCGCAGGCAACCGCGCCGCGTCGAACGGCGGGCGGCGATCATGAAAATTGCCGCGTTCCTGCGACGCGACGACGATAGGTCCGGTGGCGG
This sequence comes from uncultured Sphingomonadaceae bacterium, assembly GCA_964246245.1. Taxonomy (GTDB): domain Bacteria; phylum Pseudomonadota; class Alphaproteobacteria; order Sphingomonadales; family Sphingomonadaceae; genus Polymorphobacter_B. The sequence continues at coordinate 9,815 of CAXTQJ010000066.1, read as the reverse complement.
CGGGCCGACCGGCCTTGCTCACCCGGGGCCGATGCCGCGCGCCCCCCTCGCGCGCGGCGGCTGCGTTCTAGGCGGCGTGGGGGCGCCGGCGGCGGGCCGCGGTTCCGATCAGACCGAAGCCGGCGACGAGGAGCGCCCAGCTTGCCGGCTCGGGCACCGCCCCGATGTTGGCGATGTCGGGACCAAGCCCGGCGCTGTCCGGGGTGACGGCGAGGAAGCCGGTGATCAGCGTCCCCGTGCCCTGCGCCAGCGTGTCGCCCGACCCGGCCGTGGCGATGATCCACGGGTGGGTGATGTAGGTCGGCTGGACATAGTCGCTCATCGCGCCGAGCGTCTTGTAGAACACCCGGTTCGCGCTGTAGTTGATCCAGTAGACGTCGACCGCGTAGCTCAGGTGGTTGACGAAGTCTATCGACGCCGGCGTCGTCCCCGAGGTCGACTGGCCAACCGTGTCGAGCGCCACCGGATCGAGCTGGGCGAGGACGACGGCGTTGGCCGTCGACGCGCCGATGGCCACGACTGCGGCGGCAAGCAGATTGACTTTGCGCATGGTCTCTCCTGGACTTCGCTCGTTCGGATTTGACTAAGCAAGTTTTACGCCAAGTTGCGGAGCGCACAAAGTCGCGCGCTTAGCCACCTCCGACGGCGGCAGGTGTAAGGAATTCCGACAGTTGGCGCGCACGGTCGGGTGATGCCCGGGGCGCGCCCGCCCCACTCGCGCCACACCCGCCGGGCAGATCACCGCCATGCGCCTCCTGCTGGTCCTCGTCCTCGTCGCCGCGTGCGCCCCCGCCGGGCATCGTTTCACCACCGTCGCGGCAACGATGCCGAGCGCTGACGGCCGGCTCGTCGCCGCCGAGGTGTGGGACGAGCACGGGCCGGGCCGGCCGCACGTCAGCGGCATCGTCGTCGCGGCGGCGGGAGCCGATCCGCGCGACGCCGAGCCGGTCGTCGTCGCGCGCGACGATTTCCACCCGCTCGCCTTCGCGTGGACCGGGCCGGCGACGCTGACCCTGCGCCTGCCGTGCGGCCGGTGGTCGGCGCTCGCCAACCACGCCGTCATCGGTGGCCGGACGGTGATGGTCGCGGCCACGCCGCCGCGCGGCTGCTACATCGGGCCGGCTGGGACGGGGGCCCTGCCCGGGCCGGGGCTGTGATTGACTTCGCCGACCGCCGCGGCTATGCGCGCACCCTGATTTCGGCCGGCCCGGCTGCCCCAAGGACATGAGCGATGAAGCGGACCTATCAACCGAGCAAGCTGGTGCGGGCGCGTCGTCACGGCTTCCGTGCGCGGATGGCGACGCCGGGCGGCCGCAAGGTGCTCGCCAACCGCCGCGCCAAGGGCCGGGCGAAGCTGAGCGCCTAGCCTTTATCGTCGATCCGCCGACCGACGTTATTGCCGCACAAGCGGAAACCCATCTCCCCCGGCCTGCGGCGCTGGGCTCCCGTTCGCCCGGGGGCGATAGTTTTTCGCAGGGTCGCGCGTACACTGTCATTTCCGCGCGGCGGGACTTCGTCGCCGCCAACGCCGGGAGGCGCGCGCCGACGCCGGGGTTCGTCCTCCTCGTCCGCCGTCGCGATGACGATCTCGGCCTCCGCGCCGGGTTCACCGTGACCAAGAAGATCGGCAACGCCGTCATCCGCAACCGCCTCAAGCGTCGCCTACGTGAAATCGTCCGCGCGGTGCTGCCGCAGGACGGCATCGCCGACGCCGACCACGTCCTGATCGGCCGCAGCGAGGGGCTGACGCGCGACTTCGCGGCGCTCAAGGCCGACCTCGCGAAGGCGCTCCGCAAGTGCGCGGGTTGAACGCCGTGCCGGAACGGCCGGGGCTGGCGGCGCACGTGCGGCGCGGGCTGACCGCCGCGCTCATCGCGCCGATCCGCGTCTACAAGGCACTGCTGTCGCCGTTGATGCCGCCGTCGTGCCGCTTCACGCCGACGTGTTCGACCTACGCCATCGCGGCGATCGAAGCGCACGGGCCGGTGCGCGGGGTGTGGCTCGGGACGAAGCGCATTTGCCGCTGTCACCCGTGGGGCGGGTCGGGCTATGACCCTGTTCCCGCCCGCCGCGCGCCCCTACATGCGCCCGCGACCCTGACGAAAGACGCTTCGTGACCGACCAGCGCAACATGATCTTGGCCGTCGTGCTGTCGATCCTCGTCATCATCGGCTGGACCATCGCGTCGGAACGCTTCCTGCCCAAGTCGCCGGTGCCGGCGAAGGTGGCGGCGACGCAGTCGACGGGCCCGATCGCGACCCAGCCGGCGCACCCGCTCGCCGTCGCGCCCGCCGGCGCGGTCGTCCCCGCGGTCGGCGGCGCGGGTCCGCTGCGCGCCCATGAGCGTCTCGAACCCGGACTCGTCGACCCC
>CAXTQJ010000066.1:5768-7434 GCA_964246245.1 uncultured Sphingomonadaceae bacterium | reverse complement strand
CTGAGGCGCGTCGCCATCAATACGCCGCGCCTCAGCGGCTCGATCAACCTCAAGGGGGCGCGGCTCGACGACCTGATCCTCAAGGGATACCGCGAGACGATCAAGGCGAACTCGCCCGACGTTCGCCTGCTCGCGCCGAGCGGGGCCCCGGCGGCGTACTTCGCCGGCTTCGGCTGGACCGGGACCGACGCGCCGCCGGCCGACGCCGTGTGGACCGCGAGCGACGGGCCGCTGACCCCGACGACGCCGGTGACGCTCAGCTACACGACGACGCAGGGGACGCGGTTCGAGACGGTGATCGCGGTCGACGCCGATTACCTGTTCACCGTCACCCAGCGCGTGACCAACCCGCATGCCGTGCCCCTGACGCTCAGGCCCTACGGCCTCGTCAGCCACCTCGGCGAGGGGACCGAGAAGGACGCCGGCAATCTCCACGTTGGGCCGATCGGGGTGATGGACGGCCGGTTGAAGGACAGCGAGGTCGCGTACAAGAAGCTGCGCGACGACGGCGCGCAGTCGTTCGCCACCACCGGCGGCTGGCTCGGCATCACCGACAAGTATTGGGCGACGGCACTCATCCCGGACCAGAAGACGCCGGTGGCGGCGCGCTTCGCCCTCGCGCCGTCGGCGGCGCAGAACGGCGCTTCGCCGGGCGACCGCTTCCAGACCGACTATCTCGCGCCGGCGGTCAGCGTCGCGCCGGGGGCGGCCGCGACGGCGACCGCGCACCTGTTCGCGGGTGCCAAGGAGGTCAAGCTGATCGGCCGCTACAAGGACGCGCTCGGCGTGCCGCTGTTCGACCGGATCGTGTCGTGGGGGTGGTTCTGGTTCATCGCCCAGCCGATCTTTCTGCTCCTCGACTTCCTGTTCCACCTGTTCGGCAACTTCGGCGTCGCGATCATGGGGCTGACCTTCACCATCCGTCTGATCATGTTTCCCGTCGCGGCAAAGCAGTTCGCCAGCATGAACAAGATGAAGCTTGTCCAGCCCAAGCTCAAGGAACTGCAGGAGCGCTACAAGGACGACAAGCCCAAGCTCCAGACCGAGACGATGGCGCTGTACAAGAAGGAGAAGGTCAATCCCGTCGCTGGCTGCCTGCCGGTCGTCCTCCAGATCCCGATCTTCTTCGCGCTCTACAAGACGCTCCTCGTCTCGACCGAGATGCGTCACCAGCCGTTCGTGCTGTGGATCAAGGACCTGTCGGTCGCCGATCCGCTGACTCCGGTCAACCTGTTTGGGCTGATTCCGTTCACCCCGCCGGCGATGATCGGCATCGGCCTGCTGCCGATCCTCCTTGGCGTGTCGATGTGGGCGCAGCAGAAGATGAACCCGCCGCCGGTCGACCCGGCGCAGAAGCAGATCTTCGCGCTGATGCCGTGGGTGTTCATGTTCATCATGGCGCCGTACGCGGCCGGGCTGGTCGTCTACTGGATCACCAACAACTGCCTGACGATGCTCCAGCAGTGGGTGATGACACGGCGCTCGCCCGCGCCGGCGACGCCCGTCGTCGCGAAGTGACGGACGCCGGCGGTGGCGACGCGCCCGGGGACGCGCGCGCCCATGCCTACCGCGTCGAGACCGCGCGGCGCGTGTTCGCCGGCCGGATCGAGTTCGTCCTGTCGGCTCCCAGGCTCGAGTTCCTGCCGCCGCCGACGGTGCCCGAGAT
>CAXTQJ010000066.1:0-5758 GCA_964246245.1 uncultured Sphingomonadaceae bacterium | reverse complement strand
GTCGAACGTCGGCAAGTCGTCGCTTCTCAACGCGCTGACCGGCCGCGCCGGGCTGGCGCGGACGTCGAACACGCCGGGGCGGACGCAGGAACTCAACGTCTTCGACGTCGGGGGCGGGCCGGGAGGCGAGCCGCTCGCCTTCCGCCTGCTCGACATGCCGGGCTATGGCTATGCCGAAGCGCCGAAGGACGTCATCCGCCAGTGGCAGGCGCTCGTCTTCGACTATCTCCGCGGCCGCGCCGTCCTGAAGCGCGTCCTCGTCCTGATCGATGCCCGCCACGGGGTGAAGCCGGTCGACGCCGAGATCATGAAGCTGCTCGACAAGGCGGCGGTCAGCTACCAGCTCGTCCTGACCAAGGGCGACAAGATCAAGCCGACCGCCCTCGCCGCGACGGCGGCGGCGGTCGCGGCGGTCGCGGCGAAGCACCCTGCGGCGTACCCGGTGGTGTTGACGACGAGCGCCGAGAAGGGGGAGGGCATTCCGGAACTGCGCGCGGCGGTGGTGGCGGCGGTCGGGTGATGACCAGCCGGCGCCGCTGGTAATTGGTGTCATCCCGGCCTGCGCCGGGATGACGATATCGTTGAAAAGGGGGGGTCACCAATGCAGCTCATCATCGGCAACCGCGCTTATTCGTCATGGTCGCTGCGCGGCTGGCTCGCGTGCAAGGCATCAGCGCTGCCGTTCGACGCCGTCGTCATCCCGATGGACACCCCCGAATGGGTCGACGGGTCGGCCAAAGGCCTGCTGCCGGCGGGCAAGGTGCCGGTGCTGTACGACGGCGACGTCGTCGTGTGGGACAGCCTCGCGATCGTCGACTGGCTCGCCGACAAGGTGCGGACGGCGCGGATCAGCCGCGGCCATTTCTGGCCCGCCGACCTTGCCGCGCGGGCGCTGGCGCGGTCGATGTGCGCCGAGATGCATGCGGGCTTCACCGCGCTGCGGGGGGCGTGCCCGATGAACCTCCAGCGCGACTATCCGGGCTTCGTCGCCCCGCCGGAGGTAACCGCCGACCTCGCCCGGATCGACGCGCTGTGGACCACCGCGCGCACCCGCCACCAGGCGACCGACGAGGCCCACGCAGGGCCGTACCTGTTCGGCAGCTTCGGCGCCGCCGACGTCATGTTCGCCCCCGTCGTCACGCGCATCAAGACCTACGGCCTGCCGGTCGGCGAGGTCGCGGCCGACTATGTCGCGACGGTGCTCGCCCACCCGTGGATGACCGAATGGACCGACGCGGCGCGCGCCGAGACCTTCCCCTTCACCCGGCCGTACTTCGCCGGGTTCGGCGAGGGCGTCCCGGCGCGCTGAGGCGGGATCGCGCGGGCTTCAGGCCGGCGAGGTCGCTTCGCCTTTCGTCGGCCCGGACTCGATCCGGGAACGCCTCAGCGCGGGCCGCGCGACTTGACCGGATTGACGACGACGCGGGGATCGCGCGCCGGACCGCCGCGGCCATAGCCGCTGCCGCCGGCGGGGCCGCGGCCCCCACCGCCGGGTCCACCGCTGCCCTTGCCGCCGCCGCCGGGGCCGCGACCCTGCTGGCCGCCGCTCCCCTTGCCGCCACCGCCGCCCCGGTTGCGTCCACCCTCGGCGGCGCGCCGTCCGGCGGGCGTGCGCGGGTCGACGTGGCGCTCGGCCGGCGGCGCGGCCTTCTCGACCGCCGCCGTCTTCGCGACCGCGCTGCGGAAGTCGTCGGGGAGGGGGACGACGTCGACCTTCATCCGCGTCAGCTTCTCGATGTCCTTGAGGAACGGCCGCTCGTCGTCGGCGCAGAAGGCGATCGCGCTGCCCCCGGCCCCGGCGCGCGCCGTCCGCCCGATGCGGTGGACGTACTGCTCGGGAACATTGGGCAGCTCGTAGTTGATCACGTGGCTGACCGCGTCGATGTCGATGCCGCGCGCGGCGATGTCGGTCGCGACCAGTACGCGGACCTGCCCCTTCTTGAAGCTGTCGAGCGCGCGCTCGCGCTGGCCCTGGCTCTTGTTGCCGTGGATCGCGGCGGCCTCGATCCCGGCGTTGCCGAGCTGGCGGACGACGCGATCGGCCCCGTGCTTGGTCCGGGTGAAGACGAGCGCGCGGTCGACGCCGTCGCCGCGGAGTACGAGCTGGAGCAGCGCCGGCTTCTCGCCCTGGTTGACGAAGGTCACGCCCTGCGCGACGCGTTCCGCCGTCGTGGCGGCAGGCTGGACGGCGACCTTGGCCGGGTCGGTCAGGTAGCGCGCGGCGAGCTCCTCGATGGCGCGCGGCATCGTCGCCGAGAAGAACAGCGTCTGGCGCTGCCGCGGCAGCAGCGTGACGATGCGCTTCAGCGCGTGGATGAAGCCGAGGTCGAGCATCTGGTCGGCTTCGTCGAGGATCAGCACCTCGACGCGGCGGAGGTCGATCGCGCCGCGGTCGACGAGGTCGAGCAGGCGCCCGGGGGTGGCGACGAGGACGTCGACGCCGTGCGCCATGACGCGCTCCTGCCGCGCGATCGGCACGCCGCCGAACACCGTTGTCACGCTCAGGCGCATGAACTTGCCGTACTGGGTGAAGCTCTCGGCGATCTGCGACGCCAGTTCGCGCGTCGGGGCGAGGACGAGGCAGCGGACGCCGCCGCGGGTCAGCGCCTTCGGCGCGCGCGACAGGCGGTCGATCGTCGGCAGGGCGAAGGCGGCGGTCTTGCCCGTCCCGGTCTGGGCGATGCCGCACAGGTCGCGGCCCGCGAGCACCGGTGGGATCGCCTGCGTCTGGATCGGGGTCGGGGTGGTGTAGCCCTTGGCGACGAGCGCGCGGGCGATGGGCTCGGCGAGGCCGAAATCGGTGAAGCTGGTCATTGGGATAGGCTTTCGTGGGCGGAAGGGCCGCACGACGATCGCCCGCCGGTCATCGACGAACGAGCGCGGGCCCGTTCGACGACCCGCGTGACAAGGGTTGTCTCAAGTTGGTTCGCGCCTGAGGTCGGGGCCTGCGCCGGATAGCGGCTGATCACGCACCCCGCCGAACGGACGGGTCCGTTGACGCACCGCAACATATCGGTGGCGCGACGGCCGCTGTCAAGCGTGCCGTCCTCATCCCCGATGAGGGCTGGCGTGGGCGTGGCCGTGGTGGTGGTGCGGCGCGGGGTCGGCGTGGCGGTCGTTGGGCTCGACAGCGACGACATTGACGCTGCCGAAGCGGACCCCGCGTTCGGCGATGACGGCGTCGGCGAACGCGGTCACCGCCGCCGTCGGCCCGCGCAGGACGACGGTTTCGAGCACCGCGTCGTGGTCGAGGATAACGTGGGTCGTCGCGACGACGAGGGTGTGGTGGGCGTGTTGAAGGTCGAGCAGCCGCGCCGCGAGCGCCCGGGTGCGGTGGCCGTAGACGTAGCTCAGTGTCGCGACGCAGGTTCCGCGCGGCCCCGCCAGCCGCGCGCCGTCGACGTCGCGGCGGACGAGGTCGCGCACCGCCTCTGACCGGCTGGCGTAGCCGCGGGTGCGCGCCAGCGCGTCGAACGCCTGCGCGAGGTCGTCGTCGAGCGAGATGGTGACGCGCTGCATCGGCTGTTCCTACCCGAAGGCATGTGTAGCCCGATTACCACGGTGCCGGAAATAATCGTCTCGCCAACCCTGCGATGAAGCCGGACCGTGCGGCCGACGTATTCACTTTCGAGCGATGTTTCCTACGGCGATAACGATGTACCGGGGCACGGCGGCGATCCTTCTGACGTTGGCGGCGACGGCGGTGCGCGGCGGGGAAGCGCTGCCGCAATCGGCGAAGACCGCGGGCGACGCCCCTGCCGAAATCATCGTCACCGGCCGCGCCGCGAACCTGATCGGCATCGCGCAGGCGGCATCGGCGGGGCAGATCGGCGCGGTCGACCTCGCCGACCGGCCGATCCAGCGCGTCGGCGAGCTACTCGAGGGCATCCCCGGGCTGATCGCGACCCAGCATTCGGGCGGCGGCAAGGCCAATCAGTATTTTCTCCGCGGCTTCAACCTCGACCACGGCACCGACTTCGCCCAGTTCATCGACGGGGTGCCGGTCAACCTGCGCACCCACGCCCATGGTCAGGGGTTCACCGATCTCAACTTCGTCATCCCGGAATTCGTCGAGCGGATCGACTATGCCAAGGGACCGTACCGCGCCGACGTCGGCGACTTCGGCACGGCGGGGTCGGCACGGTTCACGACGATCGATACGGCGCGACCGCTCGTCAGCGGCGAGGTCGGGACCAGCGATTACTATCGCCTCGTCGCCGGCGGCTCGGCGAGGGCGGGAGCCGGCGACGTGTTCCTCGGCGGCGAGTTCCGCTACGACAACGGCCCGTTCGACATCCCCGGCGACCTTCGCCTCTACAACCTGCTCGCCAAATGGACCGGGCCGGCCGGCGGCGGGACGCTCCGCGCCGGGCTCCAGTTCTACCACGTCGATTTCCGCTCGGCCGAGCAGGTGCCGCAACGCGCGATCGACTCGGGGCTGATCGACCGGCTCGGCTATCTCGATCCGTACCTCGGCGGGGCGACCACCCGCCTGCTCGCCAACCTCGGCTGGACGCAGGACGGCGACACCCCGCTCACCGCGCTCGCCTACGCCAACTACTACAAGTTCAAGCTCGTCTCGAACTTCACCTACTTCCTCGACGACCCCGTCCACGGCGACGAGTTCGAGCAGCGCGACAGCCGCTTCGTTCTCGGTGGCCGGGTCGACAGGAAGTTCGCCGTCCATCTCGGCATACCGGTCGAGGTCGTGGTCGGCGCCGACACCCGCGCCGACCTGATCGCCCCGGTCGGCCTCTACCACACCGAGTTCGGTCGCATCCGGTCGGTCGTCCGCGAGGACCGCGTCGACGAGGAATCAGCCGGGGTGTTCGCCGAGGCGACGCTCCATCCGACGCCCAGGCTCCGTGTCATCCTCGGTCTGCGCGGCGACGGTTACGCCTTCGATGTCCGGTCGGACCTCGCGGTGAATTCGGGTCACAGCACGGCGGGCATCGTCAGCCCGAAGGCGGCGGTCGCGTGGACGCCGGTCACGGCGGTCGAGCTGTATGCCAACTACGGCGAGGGCTTCCATTCGAACGACGGGCGCGGCACGGCGATCACCCTCGACCCGACGACGCTGCAACCGACCGACCGGGTCACTGCGCTGGTCAAGGCGCGCGGCTACGAGGCCGGCGCGCGCGCGCGGCCGCTGACCGGGCTGACGCTGACCGCGACCTACTGGTGGCTCGATCTGTCGTCGGAGCTGCAGTTCGAGGGCGACGCCGGCGAGACCGCGCCGGTCGGGCCGTCGCAGCGCCACGGCTACGAGCTCAGCGCCTTCTACCAGCCGACCAAGCGGCTGACGCTCGACGGCCAGTATTCGCGGTCGTTCGCGCGGCTGACCGACCTGCCACTGGGGGCCGACCATATCGTCAATGCGCTCGAGACCGTCATCGCCGCCGGCGCGGTGGTCAAGGTCGGCCGCGCGTCGCTCGCCGGGCGGCTGCGCCACTTCGGAGCCTATCCGATCACTCCGGACAACAGCGTTCGCGCCAAGCCGCTGACGGTGGTCAATGCCCGCCTCGGCTACGACTTCGGCCGCATCGCGGTCGCCGCCGACCTGCTCAACGCGTTCGATGCCAAGGACAATGAAATCGAATACGACTATGTCTCGCGCCTGCCCGGCGAACCACTTGCCGGCGTCGACGACCGCCACGTCAAGCCGATCGAGCCGCGCCAGCTCCGCGTGTCGGCGACGGTGCGGTTCTAGCCGGGCCGCCGTCCCCCGGTTAAGGTCATCCCGGCGCAGGCCGGGATG
>CAXTQJ010000065.1:10998-11451 GCA_964246245.1 uncultured Sphingomonadaceae bacterium | reverse complement strand
ACTATGCCGTCCTTACCCGTGCGATCGTCGCCGGGGCCAGCGGTCAGCTGCGCAACAAGGCGACCACCGCCGGTAACCTGCTTCAGCGGACGCGATGCCCCTATTTCTACGACACCAACCAGGCGTGCAACAAGCGCCGGCCGGGGTCGGGGTGTGCCGCGCTCGGCGGGTACAGCCGCCAGCTCGCCGTGATCGGGACGAGTGACGCGTGCATCGCGACCTATCCCGGCGACATGGCGGTCGCGCTCCGTGTCCTCGACGCGACGGTGGAGACGGTCGGCGTCGATGGCGCGGCCCGGACAATCCCGCTCGCCGACTTCCACCGCCTGCCCGGCGACACGCCGCAGATCGAGACCGCGCTCGCCCCCGGCGAACTGATCACCGCGGTCACGCTGCCGCCGCCGCGCGGCGGCCGCCATGTCTATCGCAAGGTCCGCGACCGCGCCTCGTACG
>CAXTQJ010000065.1:0-10889 GCA_964246245.1 uncultured Sphingomonadaceae bacterium | reverse complement strand
CCCCCACGGCGCGGCTGCGGTCACCGCGCGCGCCTTCGGCGGAGCGCGGCCGACTGCCGACAACAAGTTCAAGCTCGCGCTGGCGACACGGACGCTCGTGGCGGTGCTTCACGAGACGAGGCCGGCATGAAGTTCGACGCGCCCGCCGGGATCAACCCGATCGACCGGATGACGGTCGTCGGCCAGCCGCACGACCGCATCGACGGCAAGCTCAAGACGACCGGAACCGCCCCCTACGCCTACGAGCGGCACGATGTCGCGCCCGGCCAGCTCTATGGCTTCATCCTCGGCAGCGCGATCGCGACCGGACATATCGCTGCGATCGACACGACCCACGCCGAGGCTGCGCCCGGCGTCCGCGCGGTGGTGACCTATGCCAACGCCGGGAAACTCGGCAAGGGCAGCAAGAACACCGCGAAGCTCCTCGCCGGGCCGGAGGTCGAGCACTACCATCAGGCGGTCGCGATCGTCGTCGCCGACACGTTCGAGACGGCGCGCTCGGCCGCCGCGCTGATCGACGTCGACTATGTCCGCGATCCTGGCCACTTCGACCTCGCCGCCGCCGCGCCGACCGCGCCGCTCCACACCGAGGCGAAGGACAAGTCCAAGCCCGCCGAACTCGATCGCATCGGCGATTTCGACGCCGCGTTCGCCGCCGCGCCGATCAGGCTCGACGCGACCTACACCACGCCCGACGAGGCGCACGCGATGATGGAGCCGTTCGCCACCATCGCCGCGTGGTCGGGCGACAAGCTGACCGTGTGGACGTCGAACCAGATGATCGCGTGGGCGCACGACGACCTCGCCAAGACGCTCGGTATTCCCAAGGAGAACCTTCGTATCGATTCGCCGTTCGTCGGCGGCGGCTTCGGCGGCAAGTTGTTCCTTCGCGCCGACGCGGTGATGGCTGCGCTGGGGAGCAAGGCGGCCGGACGGCCGGTCAAGGTCGCGATGACGCGGCCGATGATGTTCAATAACTCGACCCACCGTCCGGCGACGATCCAGCACATTCGTCTCGGCGCGACCCCCGACGGCAGACTGACGGCGATCGCCCACGTCTCGACCTCGGGCAATCTGCCCGATGGCAGCCCCGAGACGGCGACGGCACAGACCAAGCTGCTCTACGCCGCACCGAACCGGCTGACCGGAACGCACCTCGCCGTCCTCGACCTGCCCGAAGGCAACGCGATGCGCGCGCCGGGCGAGGCGTCGGGCTTGATGGCGCTCGAGATCGCGATGGACGAGATGGCCGAGAAGCTGGGAATGGACCCGGTCGAATTCCGCGTCGTCAACGACACGCAGGAAGACCCCGAGAAGCCGGGCCGCCTGTTCTCGGAGCGCCAGCTCGTCCGCTGCCTGCGCGATGGCGCGGCGCGCTTCGGCTGGAAGGATCGGCCGACGCGGCGCGCGAGCCGGCGGGACGGCGACGAGCTGATCGGCTTCGGCGTCGCCACCGCGTTCCGCAACAACCTCAACGTGACTTCGGGCGCGCGCGTCCGGCTCGCCCCCAGCGGCGCGGTCACGGTCGAGACCGACATGACCGACATCGGCACCGGCAGCTACACGATCATCGCCCAGACCGCGGCCGAGATGATAGGCGTGCCGCTCGACCGCGTCGTCGTTCGCCTCGGCGATTCCGACTTTCCCGTCTCGTCCGGGTCGGGCGGGCAGTTCGGCGCGGGCAGCTCGACGTCGGGGGTCTACGCGGCGTGCGTCAAACTGCGCGAGGCGGTCGCGCAGAAGCTCGGCGTCAATTCGGCCGACGCGGTCTTTGCCGACGGCTACGTCGCCAGCGGCAACCGGAGCATCCCGCTGGCCGATGCCGCGCGCGGCGGCGAAATCGTCGCCGAGGACACGATGCACTGGGGCGACCTCGACAAGCAGTATCAGCAGTCGACCTTCGGAGCGCACTTCGTCGAGGTCGGCGTCGACGCCTTCACCGGCGAGATCCGCGTCCGCCGGATGCTCGCGGTCTGCGCCGCCGGACGAGTCCTCAATCCGAAGACGGCGCGCAGCCAGGTCATCGGCGCGATGACGATGGGCGTCGGCGGCGCGCTGATGGAGGAGCTCGCGGTCGACAAGCGCTTCGGCTTCTTCGTCAACCACGACCTCGCCGGCTACGAGGTTCCGGTCCACGCCGACATTCCGCACCAGGAGGTGGTGTTCCTCGACGAAGCCGACGACAAGGTCTCGCCGATGAAAGCCAAGGGCATCGGCGAGCTCGGCCTGTGCGGCGTCGCCGCGGCCGTGGCCAACGCGACGTACAACGCGACCGGCGTCCGCGTCCGCGACTATCCGATCACCCTCGACAAGCACCTCGCGCGGCTGCCCAGCCTCGTCTAGCGTCGCTGCGGTCCGCGACCGGCGCCGACCGGGAGGGGTGCCCCAGACGTCACGAATGTGGGCGCTGCAACCACTGGAAAATTTTCATTCAATTGCCTGAACGACGGCCTGATACCGTCGCTTGCGCGCTCTTTTCTAATCCAGATTGACGGTTGTGGTACGTGAAATCTGTCTCGCCGGAGCGTCTCACAATGGCTTACCCTGAAGACCTGCGCGCTTCCATGATTTCACAGGCGTGCCGATCCTCCCCGGACGAGCTCGCCGGCGAACAGGCGCCGCTCGACGGGCAGCACGGGATCGACAATGCGGTCGAGCAACATCTCGACGGCCGCCTCCGCCATAACGTGAACCGGCTGGCGGATCGTCGTCGCCCGGTAAATGCTCCACGTAGCGGGCACCGCGCCGTCGAAACCGACCACCGACAGGTCGTCGGGCACCCGAAGACCGAATTCGTCGCGGGCCGCATCGACCGCGCCGACTGCCATCGGATCACTGGCACAGATGATGGCGTCGAAGCGACTGCCGAGCAACATCAGCTCGCGGAGCGCCTTGACTCCGCTGTCGTGCCTCCAATCGCCGCGAACCAGGGGGACGTCGCCGATCCCGGCGGCGGCCAAGGCGCGGATCGCCGCCCGGCTCCCTTCCTCGCCGGAACAGGTGATCCGTGCCCCCGATCATGCCGAAGCGCCGGTGTCCGGCTGCCAGCAGGCGTGTCACCATCTCAGTTTCGCCCGCGGCGGAGTCGCAGGCGACGGTCGGCACCCGACCCTGTTGCGACGAGCGATTGTACAGCACGAGGGGAATGCCGCGGTCGGCGAAGAGCTGGATCTGCGCGCTGCTCAGCTTCGCTTGCGAAATGATCCCGTCGACGCTGTGACGCCAGATCTGGTCGATCACTTCGGCCACTCCACCCTCCTCCTCGAGCGAGAACAGCAGGACGCGCATATCACGCGCGAGCAGTTCGCGGCTGATCTCCGCCAGCGCTTCGGAATAATAGAGGTTGGTGACGCTCGACACGAGCATCGCGACGAGATTGGTCCGCTTCGACCCCAAGCCCTGCGCCAGGGCGTTCGGTCGATAGCAGAGTTCATCGGCGACTTTAAAAATCCGCTCACGAACCGCAGGCGCGACGCTCGCGCCTTTCGTGAAGCAGCGCGACACCGCCGACTGCGAAACACCGGCGTGTCGGGCGACGTCATACGACGTCACGCGGCGCAGGATGGGACGGACGGCAGTCGGGTCCAGCTGGTTCGGTCCGTGTCGTTCCGCCACGCTCGTCCCGTCCCGCCCGCCGCACCGCGGCCATTCGCGTCCGCCCTACCGCCAATGGAGCGCGAACGGAACGGCCAAAGCGTCAGGCTGCGGCAAGCGCCGCGAGCTTGAGCTGGACCAGCATGGCGAACTCGTCGAACACCGCCCACTCCTCGACGATCATCCCGTCGATCACGTGCAGGTGGGTAAAGCCCATGACGGAGAGCGCGTGCCCGGTGGGAGCGCCCAGCGATCGTAACCCAGGTGATGACCGTCCATGACCCAGCGGACCGCGACCTTGGTGCCGCCTTCTTCGCTCGGTGTCGAGCAGATGTGCTGGGGTACGAAGGCGCAGTCGGGCATCAGTCCGACGAGCCGCAGCGTCTGCTGGAGAACTGCGGCTGGCCCGCTCAACTCGCGCATCAGCGGCCCGTGCCACCGGCAGTTGGGCGTATAGATCGCACTTATTTGCCAAACATCCGCTTGTTGTAGATGTGGTGCAGCCAACCCAGTATCTGCTCTTCGACCTCATTGTGGGCGATCGACAGATCGGCGTCGCTTTCGGGTGGATATTGACCGAGCAGGCGGCGGTTCTCCGCAAGATCGGGCCCTGTCTCGCCGCGCGCGAACTTGGCCGCCGCGACACCGTCGGCATAAGCCGGAACGTCGAGCCCGAGCTGCACCAGTTGTGCCATGTTATCGCGCACGACCCACCCGCGGTAGATTGTTTCTCGAGGGCTTCGCGGGACATGGCGAGCAGGGCAATATCCGCGTGCGGCGTTATGGTGGCCGCAACGTGCCCTACGCCGGGCGGGCCGAGGCGGCGTGAGCTTGCCGCCCGGCGCTCGGGCGACCTGCCGCGGACGCCCAGCCTGCGCCTCGACGGGCGGCGCGCTGTGGTTACCGGGGCCGGCCGCGGCATCGGGCTGGCGCTCGCCGCGGGGCTTGCCGAAGCCGGAGCCGCGGTGACATTGCTCGCGCGCAACAGCCACGAGATCGACGCCGCTGCGGCGGCGGTCCGCACGGCGGGCGGCACGGCCGATGCCGTCGTGCTCGACGTATCGGACCTCGATGCGGTCGCCGCTTTCTTCAGCAGCCGCCCGGCGTTCGAGATCCTGGTCAACAACGCCGGGACCAACCGGCCCAAGCCGATGATCGACGTCACCCCGGCGGACTATGACGCGGTGCTCGACCTCAACGTCAGAAGTGCATTCTTCGTCGCGCAGGCGGCGGCCAAGGCGATGCTGGCGGCGGGCGTGACTGGCAGCCTGATCCATATCGGCAGCCAGATGGGTCATGTCGGCGGCCCGAACCGCAGCCTCTACTGCGCGTCGAAATGGGCGCTCGAAGGCATGAGCAAGGCGTTCGCGCTCGACCTGGCGTCTGCGGACATCCGCTCGAACACGATCGCGCCGACGTTCATCGAGACCCCGCTAACCCGCCCCTTTTTCGAGGACGCGGCGTTCAAGGCGAGCGTGCTGGCCAAGATCAAGCTCGGCCGTCTCGGGCGGGTCGAGGACTTGATGGGCGCGTGCGTGTTCCTCGCTTCCGATGCGTCGGCGCTGGTCACCGGCACCAGTATCGTCGTCGACGGCGGCTGGACGGCGGAGTGACAGTGACGCGAGGCGAAGAAAAAAGCCGCTACCTACGCCTGCCTACGCATAACGAAGATATGAAGAAGAGGTGAAGTAGTTTTCTCGGCGATGGCGGAAGCGCTCGTCGACTTCTGAGTCGTAGGGGTAAGCCACACCGGGTGGGTTGCGGGCAAGTAGCGGACTTTCGTCAAGCTCGCGACAACTCCGGATCGCCGCACGCTAAAGAAGTTCGCGCCCGCGCATGACGGCATCTGTCCGGTTCCTCGCCCCGAGGATGGTCTGGACGCGAGCGATGTGCGTCTTCACGGTCTCGGGGGCCATGCTGAGTGCGCTAGCGATTTCCTTGTTCGACAGGCCGCGCGCAACGAGACGGAGAACCTCGCGTTGACGATCGGTCAAGGTCGCAGTCGCCGCGCGAGCCGCGCCGGCCGTCGCGCCGTCTGGCGGACCGGCGTCGAGGCGCGAGGCGGCGATCTCGGCGAGCCGCGGCGGCAGGTAGCGACCACCGGAGGCGATCAGTTGGAGTGCCGCCTCGATGACCGCCACGCTCGAGGTTTTGGCGGCGAAGCCGGCGATGCCGAGGTCGAGCAGGTCGAGCATCAGACGGTCGTCATCGGTTCCGGTGACGATCAGGATCGCCATGCCGGGAGCCGCTTCGCGCAGGCGCCGAATGCCTTCGCGCGGGGTTGCGCCGGGCATCATCAGGTCAATCACGGCGATCTCCGGCCCCTGCGCCCCGGCGGCCCAGGCACCGGGGAAGTCGCAGGCCTCGATGATCGCCGCCGCCGGCCAGCGCAGGCGAACGGTCCCAGCCAAAGCGTCGCGCATCAGGACATGGTCGTCAGCGATCAGGCACGACCTCATGCGGCGAGGTCATCGGTACGCGCCGGGTGTGCCGCGGCGGCAGAGAAGTCGAGGTAGAAAGCAGCGCCCCGGAGCCAGCGACGGTCAAAATCGGCGGTCCCGCCCATCAGCGTCGCCAGCCGGCGGACTGAGGACAGGCCAAGCCCGAAGCCGGCGCGGGTCGTCGCGACTCCGGCGGCCGCCTGATAATAGTCGTCGAAGATGTGCGCTGCGTCGATCGGCGGCACGCCGGCGCCGTCGTCGATCACCCAGATACGGATCCGGTCGCCGCGATGGCGCGCGCCGCAGAGGATGCGCCGGCCACGGCTATGCCGGATCGCGTTGTCGATCAGGTTCCCGAGAGCACGTTCGACCAGCGGCGGGTCGAGGAATGCCACGGCGGCGATACCGGCGATGCGCAGCTCGATCCCCGCCGTTGCGGCGGCGGGAGCATATTGCGCCGCGACGCGGGCGAGCAGCGGTCGCACCGCAACGCGAGACGGATGAACCTCGACCGCGTCCGCCTCGAGCCGCAGATGGCCGAGCATGTGCGACAGCAGCTGATCGGCGGCGGCGAAGGCACGCCGTACCCCTTCTACGGCTCTCGCCCGGGTTAGATCGTCGGGAGACCGTAGGGTCTGGTCGAAGAACAGCGCCGCGGCAGCGAGCGGCTGGCCAAGGTCGTGCGACGCGGCGGCCATGAAGCGCGTCCGCGCATCGCGCTGCGCCGCGACCTCGACAAGCATCCTGTCCAGCCGGCGCGCGGTGGCATCGCTCGCCAACCTCGCCGCGACGGTGCCGCGGACCGTTCCTGCGACGCGGTCGCCGAGGACCATCAGGACGATGCCGAAGCCGCCGATATAGAGCGCGGCGAAATGCGCAAGTTCGCCGCCGCGCGTCGCGAAGAAGGCCGCAAGCGAGCCGACCACCCCGATGACGCCGATCCGATTGGCGACGCTGTTTTCCGGGCTACATATCAGTTGGACCGGGACGCAGCCGATCAGGGGGATGGCCATCAACAGTTGCGTTGCCGGCGGCACGAACGGCATCACGCCCCAGATCAGGCCGAGGCAGGCGAGATGGCTGCCGAGGATCACCGCGACCGCGAACGGCTTCCACGCATCGACGAGTTCGGCATGACCCGGGCGTCGGAGGACTATTACGATCGTCCCAACAGTCCAGACGCCGACAAACCCCGCCGTATAGGCGACCAGCGGCCACGCCAGCGGCGGCGGCGCGGCGCGAACGGCGGCGAAGCTGATCGCGGTCGACAGACCGAACAGGAACAGCGTCAGGACACTCGCGGTCAGCAGCGGGCGCAGCGGATGCGTGACGGCGGAGTCGCGATCGGCCGGGGTGAGCAGACGCGATTTCGGCACAGTCGTCATGGTCCCGATCCTTCGCCGGAGGATGGCGGGCGGTCAAACAACCTTTCGATCGTCCCCCATTTGCGTCCCCCATCCGGCCGATATCGGCGTCGCGGCAGCGGACGTACGACCGCGTCATCGACATTGGACTGGTCCGCAGCTGACCAGATCTGACTGACGAACAGGGAGAGTAGCGTGAAACATCTTAGGTCGCCGAACGAGGTTGATTCGCACCGGTCCGCACACAGCATCGTCTTGGCCATCGCGACGGCGAGTGCGCTTGTCGGCGTGGCAGCCCCGGCCCAGGCCGGTTACTTCGTCTCGACCCTCGCCAACACCGGGCGCGGCTACCTTCGAGGCTGCGCCGCCGAATATAACGTCAACAACATCGGTGGCGGTCCCGGTGGCCATTTCATCAACAACGACGGCGGCGGCTCCCCGTGCGATCCGTCGTATTATGCTTCATCGCAAGGGGCTACAGTCACGGTCAGCGGCTCGACCGACGCCACCGGCACTCTCACCGCAGCACACGACGAGTCGAGCGTCGTCAGGCTACCCGATGCGGCATACGCGATATCGTCGGCCGATCTGCGGACTGGGAAGGTCCACCTCAGTGCCAGCGCGCAGGCGTTCAGCGGCGCCAATGCTACGGCGGAGCTCAACGATACCCTTCACTTCACCGTCGCAGGCGCGACCGCGTCGACCGTCACCTATATCCCCGTCAGCTTCGCCTTCGACGGCACGATGCCGCTGACCAGTGATCCCGCCACTGCCTTCGGTGAGCTGAACTACGGCTTCTCATTCGGGAACGCCTCGGCCTACGAGTTCGGCGATTACGGCGCCGGTTACTACGGGTACTATGGCCGTTATCCGGTCTTCGCTTATGCCGACGCTCCGCGCGTCGGCGGTTGGGTGTCGTATTCGTTCGCCAGCTACAGCCCGCTCGATACACGCTTCTCCGGCGTGTATGCGATCACCGGTGCGACCGCCGACATACCGATCGATTTCCGGCTCGGACTCAACGCAACCAATGTCGCGCTCGACTTCCTGAACACCGGAACGGTTGGCATCGGCCGGGTCGATGGCGTGTCGTTCACCTCGGACTCGGGGGTGTTTCTCGCCGGCACTGCCGGCGGTGTGCCCGAGCCGGAGACGTGGGTGCTTCTCACCTTCGGCTTCGGCGGCCTCGGTGCGATGGCGCGTCGGCAAAAGATCACTGTCGCGTCATAGCAGCTGGATATGACCCATGGTCGCCAGCCAGTGCATTCCACCACTTCCCGAAGAAGCTCCCAACGTTGGCATCACAAACATAGGATCGTGACGATCACTCAGTTGCCTAACCGGGTGTCCCATTATCAGACGCCCGTTGATCACCGTAGGGCCTATGTCTTTGGCGCGGCTTACCCGCTGGGCGTCAGGTTGCGATGAAGATTCCGTTGGTCCTGAGCCATGATGCCCGAAAAGCAGAGTCGTCGAGGATAGGCCAGCCTACGCCGGGACGGACTTGTTAGCGGAAATCAAACGAGGGTCGAGCAGGAGGTTGACGACTGATCGCGAATTATCGTTTCGTAACGAGTTCGACGCTCCGGCGGCGAGCTGCCCGCCCAACTGCGCCGAAGCCGATCAACAACAGCGTCCAAGTCGCCGGCTCGGGCACCGTCGCCCCCGGGGAAGCTAGCGCCAGAGCACCAAAGCTGTCGATCCCGACGTTGGCAAAGGTGCCGGTCACGTTGCCGGCGGCGTCGTACCTAGTGATGCCGTCGGGCAGGCTGAGGAAGATGTTCGTGCCGTCACTGGCCAGCCCGGCGACGTGCCCGGTCGACAGGAACGACCCGACGTTGGTCAGCGACCCGTCGAACATCACGACGCCGCTAAGCACGCCGTTGGTCAGGTTGTCGGCGGCGTACAGGATGCCGTCGGCGAACGACAACGCGCCGAAGTCGTCGATGCCGACGTTGGCGAAGCTGCGGATCAGGGTGCCATCGAGCGCATATTCCGAGATGCCGTCGGGCAGGCTGGTGAAGATGTCGGTGCCGTCGGTGGCGAGCCCGGCAACGTGGCCCGAGGTCAGGAATGACGACGTTTCGGTTAGCGACGCCGCGTGGAGCGTGACGACGCCGCTGAGCACGCCGTTGGTCAGGTTGTCGGCGGCGTAGAGCGCGCGGCCGGACAGCGCGAGGTCATCGAAATGATCGATGCCGATATTAGCATACTGGCCGGAAAGGTTGCCCGCGCCGTCGTAGCGCGAGATGCCGTCGGGCTGGCTGACGTAGACGCTCGTCCCGTCGGTCGCGACGCCGGTCACCGGCGTTTCGGTGATGACCGAGCCGTTGTTGGCGAGGGTCGCCTTGTCGATATAGACCACGCCACTGAGCACGCCGTTGGTCAGGTTGTCCGCCGCGTACAGCGTCGGACCGGCCATGGCCGGCGACGTGGCGGCCGCAGCCGCGAGGATGATTGCCGCGCGAACAAGTCTCATCGTCTTACCCCGTGCCAGTGCCTGCGATGGATCACGCCGTCGCAGCCCAATTCCGGACATCGGGTAGGAAAAAGAAATTCGCCCGACCGGCCCGGTCGCGACACGGTGGCTTCCCGGCCGTGCGGCTATATGCGATCAATCGGGTCAATGGCTTCCGTCGATGCTCCGTCGCAGGGCTTGGCTCGCGAACTGC
Organism: uncultured Sphingomonadaceae bacterium; assembly: GCA_964246245.1. GTDB lineage: Bacteria > Pseudomonadota > Alphaproteobacteria > Sphingomonadales > Sphingomonadaceae > Polymorphobacter_B. The sequence continues at coordinate 818 of CAXTQJ010000065.1, read as the reverse complement.
GCTTCACCGCGCTGTATCCCGAGCTTCGCCGTCTCGCCCGGCGCGAGCGGTATCGGTTCGGCCGGCCGCCCGACCAACAGACCACGTCGCTCGTCCACGAGGCGTGGCTCAAGCTCAACGCGCACGACGGCTGGGCCGACCGCGCGCACTTCCTGTGCGCGGCGGCGCAGGCGATGCGCCATATCCTGATCAGCGCGGCGCGCGCGAGGTTGCGGATGAAGCGCAGCCCGGCAGGCGGGCTGACCCTGTTAACCGAACGCGCCGCGGCAGTCGGCGAGATGCCCGACGAGACGCTCGTCGAGCTGAACAAGGCGGTCGACCGCCTCGCCGGCATCGACGCCCGCCTCGCCTCGGTCGTCGAATGCCGCTACTTCGCCGGTTATACCGACGGCGAGACCGCCGCGGCGCTCAAGGTCAACGAGCGGACAGTGCGGCGCGACTGGCTCAAGGCCAAGGCGTGGCTGTTTCGCGAACTCACCGACTGAGCGCGCGCGTCCGGACGTGATCGTAGACCGGCCGGGCGAGCAGCCCCGACCGGCCGCTCGACGCCATGATCGCGTCGGCAAGGCGCACCTCGGTGGCGGCTTCGGCCGGCTCTCCGACTATCGCGCGCCGTTCGCCCTCGGTTGCCAGCGCGAGGGCGCGTGACGGGTCGGTCTTGCCCGCCGACGCCGCCAGTCCGGCGGCGACCAGCGACGCCGCGTCCGCCGCGCGGCTCTCGACCGCAGCCGCGGCGAGCAGAATGCGCCCGCCCAACGTCAGGACGCTCTTCGGACCGGTATAACGCAGCGCGACGCCGGTCGCCTCGCCGGCCCCCC
>CAXTQJ010000064.1:0-11657 GCA_964246245.1 uncultured Sphingomonadaceae bacterium | reverse complement strand
CACCCACGTGCCGTCGGGCAGGTCGGGCCGCTCGGCGAGCCAGTCGTTGGTCGACCCCACGGTCGTGAGGTGGATCACAAGGTCTTCCCCGCTCGCGGGAGGGATCAAATCAGCGCCGCCGCCGCCCGGCCGGCCGCGGCCACCAGCGGCGTGATCGCGAACATGCCGACCGGCGAGCAGAACACAGCCGCCGCCGCGAGCATTCCGCTGTTGACCCGGCTGTCGGCGGGCGCGAAGGCCGGGGCAGGCTCGTCGAAATAGACCGACTTGATCACGCGAAGGTAATAATAAGCGCCGACCACGCTCGCGACGACACCGACCGTCGCCAGCACGTAGAGGCCGCTGTCCATCGCCGCCTGGAACACCGCGAATTTCGGCCAGAAGCCGAGCAGCGGCGGAATGCCCGCAAGACTGAACATGAACATCGCGAACGCCGCCGCCAGCCCAGGCCGCGTACGCGACAGGCCGCCGAGGCTCGCCAGCGTCTCGATCGGTTCCCCATCCGGACCGCGCATCTGGAGGACGGCAAGAAAGCTCCCGAGCGTCATCACGAGGTAGACGGCAAGATAGAACAGCACCCCCGTCACCCCTTCGCGCGTCCCGGCGGCGAGACCGATCAGCGCGAAGCCGACGTTGTTGATCGACGAGTAGGCGAGCAGGCGCTTGACATTGGTCTGGCCGATCGCCCCGACTGCGCCCAAGAGCATCGACGCGATCGACACGAACGTGACGATCTGCCGCCAGTCGAGCGTCATGCCGCCGAACGCGCCGATCGCGACGCGGAGCAGCAGCCCGAGCGCCGCCGCCTTCGGAGCGCCGGCGAAGAAGGCCGCGACCGGCGTCGGCGCGCCTTCGTAGACGTCGGGCGTCCACATGTGGAACGGCACGGCCGAAATCTTGAACGCCAGCCCCGACAGGATGAAGACCAGACCGATCAGCGTGCCGATGTCGGCGGTCGCGGTGCCGCGGACGAGACCGTGGAGCGCGGCGAAGCTCGTCGTGCCGGTGAAGCCGTAGACGAGGCTGATCCCGTAAAGGAGGATGCCGGACGCCAGCGCGCCGAGGACGAAATATTTGAGCCCTGCCTCACTCGACCGCGCCTCGTTGCGGTGGAACGCGGCGAGGACATAGGCAGCGAGGCTCTGCAACTCGAGCCCGACGTAGAGCGTGAGCAGGTCGCCCGCGCTGACCATCATGCACATGCCGAGCGCCGACAGCATCAGCAGCACCGGATATTCGAACCGCGCCGTCGCCGATTGCTTGAGGTAGGGGAGCGCCAGCACCATCGACGCCGCCGCGCCGGCGAGGATCAGTACCTTGAGGAAGGTCGAGAAGGCGTCGCCGACATAAAGGCCGCCGAACGCGGTTGCCCCACCTGCAGGCACGATCCACAGGTGGACGCCGGCAAGCGCGACGATGCCGACGCCGACCCACGTCAGCGGCACGAGGCTCCGGTCGCCGCGGAACACGCCGATCATCAGCACGACGAATACGCCCGCGGCGAGGATCGTCTCGACCGACGCGAGGTGCACCGACGCTGCGAGTGTAGTGAGCGCAATCACTTGCCCATCCCGGCATGCCCGATTTGAACGACGGTCGGCGCGGGCCGCGCAAAATTCTTCGGCCGCGGCGCGGCCGGGTGCAACCGTGCGAGCAGGTTCCGCACCGGCGCACGCAGCGGCACCATGAAGCTCGTCGGATAGACCCCCATCCACAGCACGGCGAGCGCGATCGGCAATAGGATGACGATCTCGCGGGCGCTGAGATCGGGCATCGCCAGCACCTCCGCGCGGTCCTGCGTCCCGAAGACGACGCGGCGGTAGAGATAGAGCATGTACGCCGCACCGAGGATGATCCCCATCGTCAGCCCGGCCGAGAGCCACGTCGATGCGCCGAAGCTGCCGAGCAGGACGAGGAACTCGGCGACGAAGCCGCTCGTCGCGGGCAGTCCGACCGAGGCCATGGTAAACAGCAGGAAGAAGAGCGCGTAGCGCGGCATGAAGTTGGCCAGCCCACCGTATGCCGCGATCTCGCGCGTGTGCAGCCGGTCGTAGATCACGCCGACGCACAGGAACAGCGCGCCCGAAACGAGGCCGTGGCTGAGCATCATGACGATGCCGCCCTCGATCCCCTGGGTGTTGAACACGAACAGCCCCGCGGTAACGAATGCCATGTGGGCGATCGACGAATAGGCGATCAGCTTCTTCATGTCGGTCTGCACCAGCGCGACCAGGCTGGTATAGACCACCGCGACGACCGACAGCACGGCGATGATCCAGACGAGGTCGGCCGACGCCTGCGGGAACATCGGCAGGCTGAAGCGGACGAAGCCGTAGCCGCCGAGCTTGAGGAGGACTCCCGCGAGGATCACCGATCCCGCCGTCGGAGCCTCGACGTGGGCATCGGGCAGCCACGTGTGAACCGGCCACATCGGCATCTTGACTGCGAAGCTCGCGAGGAAGGCCAGCCACAGCCACGGCTGGGCGGCGGGTGCGAAGTTGAACGTCAACAGCGTCGCGATGTCGGTCGTGTGCGCAACGCCGACCATATAGATCATCGCGAGCAACATCAGTACCGAGCCGAGCAGGGTATAGAGGAAGAACTTGTAGCTTGCGTAGATCCGCCGCGCGCCGCCCCAGATGCCGATGATCAGGTACATCGGGATCAGCCCGCCCTCGAAGAACAGGTAGAACAGGAAAAGGTCGAGGCTGGCGAAGACGCCGAGCATCAACGTTTCCATCAGCAGGAACGCCGCCATGTATTCGGGCACGCGGGTGTGGATGCTCTTCCACGATGCGAGGATGCAGAACGGCATCAGGAATACCGACAGCATGATCAGCATCAGCGCGATGCCATCGATGCCGAGGTGCCAGCTCAGGAAAGGCGCGAACAGGTCGATCCGCTCGACGAACTGGAACGCCGCGGTCGAGGTATCAAAGGTCAGCCACAGGCCGACGCCGAGGGCGAGTTCGAGCAGCGTGACGACGAGCGCGGTGACGCGGGCGTTGGCGGCGCGCGCGTCCTCGCCGCCGGGGGCGAGAAGAATCCACGTTGCGCCGAGAACCGGCAGGAGGACGAGGACGGAAAGAACGGGGAAGGTCATCGACGATCCTCCCCGCTCGCGGGGAGGTGGCGCGCAGCCCCGTAGAGGGCGGTGATCGAATGGCTGCGGCCTCTCGCCCGCACCCTCCTCCACCCCGCGGCTGACGAAGCCGCGGGGTCTCCCTCCCCGCGAGCGGAGAGGATCGGAAAGGCGCTATTCACGAGAACATCCGCGGGACGAACCACGTCGCTGCCGCCGCGACACCGACAAGCATCATCAACGCGTAGGTGTAGACATACCCTGACTGGAACCGCTTCGCGAGCACGGCCGTGTCGCCAACCACGGCGGTCACGCCATCGGGACCGAAGCGGTCGATGACATTCCGGTCGGTCGCCCAGAACAGCCGGCCGAAGGCGAATGCGCCGCGGACGAAGACGAGGCCGTACAGCTCGTCGAAATACCACTTGTGGACGAGGAAGGCGTAGAGGCCGTGAAATGCGCCGGTAAATCGCGCCGGCATCTCGATGTCGCGCAGGTACGCCTGCACGGCGAGGCCGAGGCCGAGGAAGAACGCGATCGCCGGCGTCCAGATCACCCACGCCGGCAGGTGCTCGGTCGCCTCGGCGAGGTCGCGGTGGACCACCGCCGATCCGCGCCAGAAGGCCCCCGCCGTACCGGGCCCGAGGAAGGCTGCGTGGAACGCGAAGCCCGCGACCAGCGCGCCGATCGACAGCACGGCGAGCGGCACCAGCATCGTCCACGGCGATTCGTGCGGATGGTAGCCTCCGGTCCCGGTCGGCACCTGCGCCTCGACCGGCGCATGGTTGCCGGCCTCGGCGTCGCTGTCGTGCGTCCCCTCGGTGCCTTGCGGGTGGGCGGCATCGGCTTCCGGACTGTCGTGGCCGTGGACCGCATGTTGAATATGCGCGCTGCCAGCCCAGCGCGGAGCCCCGAAAAAGGTAAGGAACGCCAGCCGCCACGAGTAGAAGCTGGTCAGGAAGGCGACGAACGCCCCGACGACGAACGCCACCGTCCCCGCCTGCGTCCCGCGCGCGAACGCCGCCTCTAGGATCGCGTCCTTCGAATAATAGCCGCTCGTGTAGAAGAACCCGGTCAGTGACAGCGTCCCGATCGTCATCGCGGCGAAGGTCAGCGGCAGCGACCGGCGCAGGCTTCCGTAATAGCGCATGTCCTGCTCGTGGTGCATCGAATGGATCACCGCGCCGGCGCCGAGGAACAGCAGCGCCTTGAAGAAGGCGTGGGTGAAGAGGTGGAACATCGCCGCGCCGTACGCCCCCGAGCCGGCGGCGAAGAACATGTAGCCGAGCTGGCTGCACGTCGAATAGGCGATGACGCGCTTGATGTCGGTCTGGACGCACGCGACCGTCGCGGCGAACAGCGCCGTCGCCGCGCCGACATAGGTGACGACGGTCAACGCCGTCGCGCTGGTCTCGAACATCGGCGACAGGCGGCAGACCATGAACACCCCGGCGGTGACCATCGTCGCGGCGTGGATCAGCGCGCTGACCGGCGTCGGCCCCTCCATCGCGTCGGGCAGCCACGTGTGGAGGCCAAGCTGCGCCGACTTGCCCATCGCGCCGACGAACAGCAGCAGGCACAGGCAGGTCATCGCGTCGACCTGCCCACCGAGAAAGGTCAGGTGATGCCCCGCCATCCCCGCCGACGCGGCAAGGATCGTATCGAGCTTGACCGTGTGGAAGACAAGGAAGGTGCCGAAGATGCCGAGCGAGAAGCCGAAATCGCCGACGCGGTTGACCACGAACGCCTTGATCGCCGCGGCGTTGGCCGACGGCTTGTAGTACCAGAAGCCGATGAGGAGGTAGCTGGCCAGCCCGACGCCCTCCCAGCCGAAGAACATCTGGACGAGGTTGTCGGCCGTCACCAGCATCAGCATCGCGAAGGTGAACAGCGACAGGTAGGCGAAGAACCGCGGCTGGTCGGGGTCCTCCGCCATGTAGCCCCAGCTATACAGGTGGACGAGCGCCGAGACGGTCGTGATGACGACGAGCATGACACTGGTCAGCGCATCGATCTTGAACGCCCACGCGATGTGGAGGTCGCCGCTGTCGATCCAGTCGAGTACCGGGAGGGTGTACGCCCCGCCGTGGCCGAGGCCGGTGTCGGCGAACACGATCCACGCGAGGACAGCCGAGACGAACAGCGCGCCGGTGGTGATCGATTTCGCGGCGATGTCGCCGATCGCACGGTTGCCCAGGCCGGCCATCAGGGCCGCGACGAGCGGCAGGAAGACGAGCAGCTGGATCACTTTGATCCTCCCCGCTCACGGGGAAGTGGCGCGCGCGGCGCGACGGAGGGGCGGTGGGGCGCGAGGCTGCCGTCAGGACGAACGGCTGCGGCCGCCTGCATGACCGCCCCGCCGGCGCTTCGCGCCACCTCCCCGCGAGCGGGGAGGATCGAAGCCACCGCCCCCACGCTCAGCCTTTCATCTGGTTGATGTCGTCGACCGTGATCGTGCCGCGGTTGCGGAAATAGACGACGAGGATCGCGAGCCCGATCGCCGCCTCGGCCGCCGCGACGGTCAGGACGAACATCGCGAACACCTGGCCGACGAGGTCGTGAGCGAACGACGAGAAGGCGACCAGGTTGAGGTTGACCGCGAGCAGGATCAGCTCGATCGACATCAGGATGATGATGACATTCTTGCGGTTGATGAAGATGCCGAGCACGCCGATGACGAACAGGATCGCCGCGACACCGAGATAGTGGCCCAGTCCGATCACGGCCGCGACCCGGTCACAGCGTCACGCCTTCGCCGCTTGCCGCATGGACGGCGCTCGTCGCCTGCGCCGGCGTCCGGCGCGACTGGTCGGCCATGCTCTGGCGGCGGATGCCCGGACGCTGGCGGTGCGTCAGGACGATCGCGCCGATCATTGCCGTCAGCAGCACCATCCCCGCCGCCTGGAAGACGAAGACGTAGCGGGTGTAGATCAGCGACCCAAGCGCCTGGGCGTTGGTCAGCCCCGCAATCACCGGCGCCTGGCTCGACACCGCTGGGCGAACACCGAAGTTGCCGCCGCTCAGCACGAGAAGCAGTTCGGCGAGGAGCACGACCGCCAGGCCGACCCCAAACGGCACGTAGCGCGCGAAGCCGGCGCGGAGCCGCGCGAAGTCGACGTCGAGCATCATCACGACGAACAGGAACAGCACCGCGACGGCGCCGACATAGACGATGACGAGGATCATCGCGAGGAACTCGGCCCCAAGCAGGACGAACAGCCCCGCCGCGTTGAAGAACGCGAGGATCAGCCACAGCACCGAATGGACCGGATTGCGCGACAGGATCGTCATCGCCGCGCCAAGGATCACGATCCCGGCGAACAGGTAGAAGGCGAGCGCGGCGACGATCATGACGTGGTCGGTCTGCCCCTGTTGGCGCGCCCGGAATGCTGCAGTGCGTCTAACGCCGGGCGGCGGCCCCGGCAAGCGTGCATCGGCCGGCGACCGCGCCGCCAGCCATCCCTAGGCCGGCGTCAGCGCCACGGCGCGTCGGCGGCGAGGTTGGCGGCAATCACCCGCTCCCACCGCTCGCCGTTCTGGAGGAGCTTGTCCTTGTCGTAGATCAGCTCCTCGCGCGTCTCGGTCGAGAACTCGAAATTAGGACCTTCGACGATCGCGTCGACCGGGCACGCCTCCTGGCAGAAGCCGCAGTAGATGCACTTGGTCATGTCGATGTCGTAGCGCGTAGTCCGGCGGCTGCCGTCCTCGCGCGGCTCGGCCTCGATCGTAATCGCCTGCGCCGGGCACACCGCCTCGCACAGCTTGCAGGCGATGCACCGCTCCTCGCCATTGGGATAGCGGCGAAGCGCATGCTCGCCGCGGAAGCGGGGTGACAGCGCGCCCTTCTCGTAGGGGTAGTTGAGCGTCGCCTTGGGCTTGAACATGTAGCTGAACGTCAGCCCAAGCCCGCGGACGAACTCGAGCAGCAGCAGGGACTTGGCGGCGCGGAAAAGCGGGTTCATCGGATACTCCGTCGCTCGGCCCGCCAAAACAGAGCCAATAACAATCCGTAAAAGAGAATGCCGGCACCACCTAAAAACGTCAGCGTCATGTTGTGGCGCGCAAATCCCACGAGGAGCAGCAACGCACCCGCAAGCACCGCGCCTGCTAAACTCGAACGTGGTCGAGCCCTACGCCTCCATGGAACGTCGATCACCCGAAATGCCCTGTGAACATCAGCCAGCCGCTGACGAGGCACACCCACGCCAGCGACAGCGGCAGGAACACCTTCCACCCCAGCCGCATCAGCTGGTCGTAGCGATAGCGCGGCACCGTCGCCTTGACCCACGCGAAGACGAAGAACATCCCGAACAGCTTGGCGAAGAACCAGATGAAGCCGGGCACGACGTACAGCGGGGCCCAGTTGACCGGCGGCAGCCAGCCACCAAGAAACAGCAGGCTGCACAGCGCGCACATCAGCAGGACGTTGGCGTATTCGCCAAGGAAGAACAGCGCGAACGCCATCGACGAATATTCGACCTGGTAGCCAGCGACGAGCTCGGCCTCGGCCTCGGGCAAGTCGAACGGCGGGCGGTTGGTCTCGGCAAGCGCGGAGATGAAGAACACGATCGCCATCGGAAACAGCAGCGGGTTGAGGATGTTGCCGTTGCCGATGCCGAGCACCATGCCCCGCTGCGCATTGACGATGTCGGTCAGGTCGAAGCTGCTCGAATAAAGCACGACGCAGACGATGACGAAGCCGATCGATACCTCGTAGCTGACCATCTGCGCCGCCGACCGCAGCCCGCCCAAGAACGGGTACTTCGAGTTTGACGCCCAGCCCGACATGATGATCCCGTAGACGCCCATCGAGCTGACCGCGAACAGGTAGAGCAGCCCGACGTTGATCCGCGCCAGCACCACCCCGGCGTCGAACGGGATCACCGCCCACGCGATCAGCGCCAAGGTGAAGGTGATCATCGGCGCGATCAAGAAGACGCCGGTGTTCGCCCCCGACGGGACGATCGTCTCCTTGAGGAACAGCTTCAAGGCGTCGGCGAAGGTCTGGAGCAGCCCGAACGGCCCGACGACGTTCGGCCCGCGCCGCAGCTGCATCGACGCCCAGATCTTGCGATCGGCATAGACGGCAAAGGCGACGCCGGCCATCACCGGCAGCGCGATCAGCAGGATCAGCAGCAGCGTCCCGACGAGATAGCCGAGGTCGTGGCCGAGCCCGAGTGTCTCCTGGAAGAAACCGGTAAAGGTCATTCGGCAGCGTCCTTTAGCGCGTCGGGCCAGTGATCGCGCGGAGCGAACGGGTCGCGATAGTCGAGTGGAGCGATGAGCACACCGGGAACCTTGCCGGGACGTGCGCGCGCGAACCATTCATCGTCGGTCTCGGGGTTGATATTGCCCTCTGCCTTTGTCGCGGCAGCAATGTCGTCGTCGGTCAGGGCGTCGAGCCACGCCAGCAGTTCGGGCGTCACCCGCCGTCGTGCCTCTTCCAGACCCTCGGGTGTCACGACGACGGTATTTTCTGATTTCCCGGACACTTGACCTCCGAAAGCTGATGATCCGCCGGGTCGTCCCGCGCCACGTGTAGATCGCCGTACAAACCTTGCCTCCGAGCGACCTTATCGCCCGGTCGCCTTCAGCCGTCTCTCACCATAATCAAATCTCGCGTCGATTTCCTCGACAAAATCATTCTCGAACAGTTCGGCGGCCAACGCGAACGGCAAACCATGCCCGCTTGTCGCCTCCTTGTCCGGATCGATCACTCCGCCGCTTCGAGGTGCGGCTCGGCCGCCTCCACGATCTCGGCGACGCACGCGGCCATCGTCGCGCTGGCGCGGGCAATGGCGTTACTGCGGTAGAACTCACGCGGCAGGCGGGCGAGGCTGCCGCTCGGCGCACCACGATCCGTCGCGGGCGGCGCGACCCACGGTGCCGGCGTCAACCCCTCGTTAGCCAGATGCGGCCACTCGCCAGCGATCCGCGCCTGCAAGGCGCGCAGGTCGTCATACGGCAGCGACGATCCAAGGACCGCCGACAGCGCACGGAAGATCGTCCAGTCGTCGCGCGCGTCGCCCGGCGGGAAGGTCGCGCGCCGGCCACGCTGGACCCGGCCTTCGAGGTTGACCCACGTCCCGGATTTCTCGGTATAGGCGGCCGCCGGCAGGACGATGTCCGCCGCGCGCGCACCGCGATCGCCGTGATGGCCGACGTAGACCTTGAACCGACCGGGCACGTCGACCTCGTCGACTCCGAGGTTGAACATGACCTTCGCCGGTCGCTCGACGAGCGCCGTCCAGCCGCCGTCGGCGACGAAGCCGACGTCGAGCGCACCGACCCGGCTCGCCGCGGTGTGGAGGACGTTGATCCCGGTCCAGCCGTCGCGGACGAGATTGAATCGCGCGACCAGCGCGTGGACGGCGGCGACGACATCGCCGCCGGCACCGCCTCCGACGATCACGGCCGGCCACCTTCGCCCCGCCCTTGCGCGCCGCCTTTCGAATGCGCGTGTTGACCAACGGTGCATCGTGACGGGGGTCGGTGCCGATAAGCAGGACGACGTCGGCACGCTCGATCCCGGCGAGGCCGGTGTTGAACAGGTAGGCGGATCGGTCTTCGGCCGGGCCGCTGCTTCCATCGACCCGGCATTCGTGCCGGTTCGAACCGAGCTGCCCGAGCAGGTCCTTCAATGCGACCATCGCCTCGACGTCGGCGAGGTCGCCCGCGACCGCGGCGATGTCGTCGCCGGCCACGCCCGCGAGCGCCGCCTTGACCGTGTCGAACGCCTGTCCCCACGACACCTTCGTCAGCTTGCCGTCGACCCGGACGTACGGCGCGTCGAGCCGCCTTCGCTGCAGGCCGTCGCAGGCGAAGCGCGTCACGTCGCTCGCCCATTCCTCGTTGACGTCGTCGTTCAGCCGCGGCGTCACGCGCATCACGGCGCGGCCACGGGTATGAACGGTGATGTTGGTCCCGACCGCGTCCATCACGTCGATCGATTCGGTCCGCTTCAGTTCCCACGGCCGCGCCTCAAAGGCATAAGGCTTCGACGTCAGCGCGCCGACGGGACACAGATCGATGATATTGCCCGACAGCTCGGAGCGCACCGCGCTTTCGAGATAGCTGGTGATCTGCATCGACTCGCCGCGGCCGATCGCGCCGATCTCCTCGACGCCGGCGACCTCCTCGGCGAAGCGGACGCAGCGGGTGCAGTGGATGCACCGCGTCATCACGGTCTTGACCAGCGGCCCCATGTACTTCTCGGTGACCGCGCGCTTGGTCTCGTGGAAGCGGCTGTGGCCCTTGCCGTAGGCGAGGCTCTGATCCTGGAGGTCGCATTCGCCGCCCTGGTCGCAGATCGGGCAGTCGAGCGGATGGTTGATGAGGAGGAACTCCATCACCCCCTCGCGCGCCTTCTGGGTCTTGGCCGAGCGGGTCGAGACGACCATCTTGTCGGCCGCGGGCAACGCGCACGACGCCTGCGGCTTCGGCGGCCCCGGCGACACCTCGACGAGGCACATCCGGCAGTTGCCGGCGATGCTGAGCCGCTCGTGGTAGCAGAAGCGCGGGATCTCCGCCCCGGCCGCCTCGGACGCCTGCATGACGGTCGCGCCCGGCGGAACCTCGACCTCGATGCCGTCGACGGTGAGTTTAGGCATGGTGTAATCTCTTCAGAGCGCTGATCATCTGCAGATGTCACCAGCGATTTCGTCGAAGTAAACAGGCTTACCGTATGGACCCAATTCCGAGCTGATAGAGCTGCGAGTACCAAGCAAGGTCAGCTGCACATCTTCATTCTCAACCAAGTGTTGAACATCCTCGCTGAAATCTCCATCACCCGCGATTAGGTAAAGTTTGTTCCATTTCTTGCTGGCGAAGGACCTCATCAAGTGAAATGCTAGCCCGACATCAACCCCCTTCTGGGTCTTGAGCTCATACTGAACGTTTGGCTCTGTGGGGTGCATGACTGGAGCACCGCCAAGCCCGTTCGGCCAGAAGAGCTTCTTTGAACTAAGCCAGTAGAGCTTAACGCGCAGACCCGCACCATCCGGCGCAGGAATTGAAATGGCGCGGTGGAAACTACTCTGCGTCGCCGAGGGCGGATCATTGTCGGCGCTAAAATAGTAGGCCTCGCCGACAGCCTCTCCGGCATCGTCTTCAATCGCTTGCCGAAGCCGCGTATAATCCATTGCTCTGCCGGCAGATACTTGTCGCCAGCAGGAGAATGCATACGCGCCATCGACGAACCAAGCTGCGGCCATTTTACTCCGCCGCCTCCATCATCGCCGGAACCTGCACGAACCCCTTCCGCCTCGCGATCCTTGCCTCGACTTCGGGGCGGAAGTGCCGCATCAGGCCCTGGATCGGCCATGCCGCCGCGTCGCCGAGGGCGCAGATGGTGTGGCCCTCGATCTCGGTGGTGACTTCGAGCAACAGGTCGATCTCGTGGTACTCGGCCTCGCCGGTGACGAGGCGTTCCATCACGCGCCACATCCACCCCGTCCCCTCGCGGCACGGGGTGCACTGGCCGCAGCTCTCGTGCTTGTAGAAGTACGACAGGCGCGCGATCGCGGCGACGACGTCGGTCGACTTGTCCATGACGATCACCGCCGCCGTGCCGAGG
>CAXTQJ010000063.1:9401-11679 GCA_964246245.1 uncultured Sphingomonadaceae bacterium | reverse complement strand
GCGACGTGACGGTCACCGCGAGGGGCGGCGCGGCGGCGATCGGGTCGGTGAGCAACGCCGCCAAGCGGACGGGCGCCGCGGCGACCGACGCGACGATCGCGGGGGCGGTCAAGACCAGCGGCGACACGCTGATCACTGCGACCAATGGCAATGCGACCGTCGGCGGCGCAGTGCAGACCGCGACCTATACGATCCGGGCGAACAACGGCACGATCGCACTCGGCAGCGCGGCGACCGCGACGCAGGCGAGCACCGGGACGGTCACCCTCGATTCGCAGCGGCTCACCCTGGGTGCCGGCACGGCACTCGTCGCGCCGACGCGGATCCAGCTCGACGTCACCGGCAACGCGGCGGGCGTGTCGCTCGGCGACGGGGCCGGGGCGGTGGCGGGCGCGCCCAGGTACGCTTTGTCGAAGGCCGACCTGCGCAAGCTGCAGACGCCCGTCGTCGAGATCGCGGCGGGGTCGCGTTCGGTCGACATCGGTGAGGTCGACCTCGACGGGGTAGCGCCGGTCGCCGGCGGTTTCGCGGGCATCACCGGCGCGTTCGGCATCCGCACTACCGGCGACATCCGCGTCGCCGACCGGCTGACGTTCACCAGCGCGGCGACGGGGACGCCGCGGGTCCTGACCCTGGGCGGCGCGGCGGGCGGCGACGACCGTGACAAGACGACCTCGACCGCGAATGAGATCGAAGTGCTCGCCGTGTCGGGGCTCGACAACACGAAGGCCGCGACAGGCGGCCAGATCGACGCGACGGGATCGACCGTCCAGCTGCGGGCGAGCTACATCGTGCTCGGCGAGACGCCGTCGCCGGTCGTCGGGCGACCGTTCATCGACACGCTGCTGCCCGCGGCGGGGACGCCGTTGACCACTGCCGAGACCAAGGCGCAGTTCGTCGACAACGCGACCTCCTCGCTCTATGTCGCCGCGCCGCCCTATGCGGTCCAGACGCCGGCACCACAGGCGATCGTCAAGGCCGGCACCCTTGTTCTCGCGCCGGCCAACTATGCGCTGATCCAGAACACCGGGCCGACGACGACGCCGGGCGGCGGCATCGACGTCGTGACGCTCAAGCTGACCAAGGTCGCCGGTGCTGCGTCCCCGGATCCGGAGATCGCGGTGTTCGGCGGCATCGCCGGCAAGACCGGCATCGCGTCGGCGATCAGCGTCACGCCCGACAATCTCGACGGCATCAGCCCGAACAACATCCGCGTCAACGGCTGCGTCGCGTTGTCGACCGCGGGGTGCATCCAATCGGCGATCTCGATCCCGCTGATCAACCTCGCCGATCCGGGCGCATCGCTCCTGATCTCGAATGCGCCCGACCTCGCGCTGTCGGTCGAGCTGATCACCGGGTCGACCAACGAGGCGCTGTGGCGCGAAGACGATGACGCACCGGGGCAGAACCGTCCGCAGAGGGAAAGCCGGCCATGATGCGTATCGGGCGAGCCTTGCTGCTGGCGGCGCTCGTCGCCGGAACACGCGTGGCGGCGGCGCCGGTACCCGACACGATCGACCTCGGCCGCGGGCCGCAGGGCGAGCTGTGCCGGGCCGAGCGTGTCTGGGGCGACCCGGCGGCTCCCGGCCTGTTCGACGTCAGCGCCAACGTCCGCTGCCGGGGCTGGACCGAGACCGCGTCGGTCGGGCGGTTCCACGTCATCGCCGCGACGCCAGCCGCAATCGCGCTGCTCGACAGGGAGCGTGACACCCGGCTCGTCTGCGGCGCGCCGGTCCCGGTCGTCCTCGCCGGCTTCGGCAAGGGGACGGCGCGGCGGTGCACCGCGCGCGAAGCGGGCTACGAGGCGATCGCCGACGAGGTCCACCAGGGCGGCAAGGTCTACGCGGTCGACGGCCTCAAGCGCTTCGCCGACAACCTCGCCACCGGACTGCGGACGATCGGCGGCGTCGGCAAGGGCACGATCAAGGCGGCGGCGCTGGTCCCCGCCGACGCCCCGGCTCCGCCGGCGACGGCGCTGACCGTCGCCACCCCCGACGCCGACGCCCTGGGGTTCCAGCGTGCCGAAGTGCTCGACTACTCGATCCGCGGCCAGCACGGCGAGGCGCGCGAGGTCGTCACGCGCTATCTCGCGAAGCTGCCGCAGACGGCGTCGCGATACGACCGGATCGACTTGACCCTCGACGCCGCGCTGTCCGAATCGAACCTCGGCTACCGCGATGTCGCGAAGGCGTATCTCGATCAGGCGGCGGCGCTGATCGAGTCGCCAGAAGCACCGAAGGGAACGGCGCACGAGCGGCTTAACGACAAGCTGCAGGTC
>CAXTQJ010000063.1:8660-9391 GCA_964246245.1 uncultured Sphingomonadaceae bacterium | reverse complement strand
GGTCTATCGGGCGATCGACGCGCTCAACCGGCGCGACTATGCCGAGGCGGCGACGTTGGCCCGGGTCGCGCTCGCCGACGACCGGGAGCCGGTTCGTCTCGCCTCGCTCGACAACGCGCCGCTGCGCGATCCGGCGATCCTCGCCCAGCTCAACACCGCCGGCGCGGCCCGGGGTCTCGGGTCGCGCGACCTCAGCTGGATTACCCCGGTCGTGATTCACGCCGAGGCGCTTTACGTTCGCGCCGCGGCGCTGCGTGCGACGGGGTCGTTCGGCGAGGCGGCGACGGTCCTGACCCAGGCCGAGAAGCTGCTCGCCCGCTTCGACGACGCCGCACTCGAAACGTCGAACGTCCTGTGGCTGCGCAGCGCGGTCGCCGCCGAACGCGGCCGCGTCGCAACGCGGCTCGGCGACACGGCGACGGCACGCAAGGCCTACGCCGAATCGACCGAGCGGCTCGACCGGTCGACGATCTACACCGACACTCCGCTCGTCGCGCAGCGGCGTCTCGACTATGCTCGCTTTCTCGCGCAGCAGGGCGACCGCAAGGAGGCGCGGGTCCAGTACGAACGCGCACTCGACGTGTTGAAGCGCGCCGGACCGTCGACGTCGTCGGGGGTGACGGGGCTCGAAGGCTATTTCGGCATCCTCGCCGCCGACGTCGGTGCGCCGGGTGCCGCCGGCGTCGCGCCGCGCGCGCAGTTCTTCCTCGCGGCGCAGTTCCTCGCGCCCC
>CAXTQJ010000063.1:387-8650 GCA_964246245.1 uncultured Sphingomonadaceae bacterium | reverse complement strand
TCGGCGAGCTGACGAGCTCGATCGACCGCTCGGCCGGGGGCGCGACGCGCGCGCTGTTCTTCCGCGCGTCCCAGTTCACCCCGCCGCGGGCGGTCGCCGCCCAGATCGCGCAGATCCAGAAGATCTTCGAAAGCGGGTCGAGCGACGCCGCCGTTCGCGCCAAGGCGCTCCAGGACCTCGACCGCGAATCGCGCGTCCTCGCGACGCGGCTGGCCAGCCTGCCCGACAGCGCCGCCAAGGACCGCGCCGAAGTTCGCGCCGCGCTCGACGCCGCCGAAGCGCGCGCCGTGCAGATCCGTCGTGAGCTCGCCGGCGACCAGCAGTTCCAGCAGGCGAGCGACTCGATCGCGACGCTCGCCGAGCTGCAGGCTGCGCTCAAGCCGCACGAGGCGTACGTCAAGCTGCTGACGCTGCCGGCCACGACCTACGTTATCGTCGCCACCCACGACGCCTCGGCGGTCTATGCCGCGAGCCTGCCGACGCCCGAGCTGAGCAAGCTCGTCCTGGATGTCCGCGGTTCGATCGACGGCAACATCGCCCCCGACGGCCGCGTCGTGCCCCTCGTTTACGACGTTCCCAGCGCATTCAAGCTGTACGCCGCGCTGTTTGCCCCCGGTCGCGACCTGCTCGACGGCGTGACGACGTTGATCACCGAACCGACCGGAGCGATGACCCAGCTGCCGTTCGGCGTTCTCGTCACCGACCAGGAAAGCGTCGACGCCTTCGCCCTGTCGGTAACGAAGAACTCGCGCGACTACAGCCATGTCAAGTTTCTCGCCGGGGTCGCCGACCTCGACACGACGGTATCGCCGCGGTCGTTCCTCGTCGCGCGGACCCAGAAGGCGTCGCGGGCGCAGCGGCCGTATCTCGGCTTCGGCTTCCACGCCGTGCCCGACAAGGCCGAACTCGCGGCGGTGCCGACGCGCGGCGCGTTCGCCGGCCGCTGCACGGCGCGCGCCGATGCGCTGCGCGAGGGGTTCGCGTCGCTGAAGCCGATCGGCGCGAAGGAACTCGCCGCCGCGGCCGCAGTGATGGGCCCGGGCAGCACGCTGGTGGAGGGAGCCGATTTCTCCGACGCCGCGCTCGACGCGGCGGGAACGACCGGCAAGGCGTACCGCGACTACGCCGTGATCCACTTCGCGACGCACGGTCTGAAGGAAGGCGAGCTCGACTGCGACAGCCCGCCGGCGCTCGTTACCTCGATCGCCGACTCGCCCAACTCGGACGGCCTCCTGAGCTTCGAGGAGATCGCCAACTTGGGGCTCGACGCCAACCTCGTCGTCCTGTCGGCGTGCAACACCGCGGCCGAGACGACGGCATCGCGCGCGAGTGGCTCGGGCATCCGCGTCCGTCCGGGGCAGGCGCAGACGCTCAACGGCCTCGTCCGCGCCTTCCTCGTCGCCGGCAGTCGTGCCGTGCTGACGACGCACTGGGCGATCCCCGACGGCTTCAAGACGCGCGACGGCCGCCAGATCCCGGCGTCGACCCAACTCGTCGAGACGCTGTTCAAGTCGGGCGCGACGGCGTCGATCGGCGACTCGCTGCGGACGGCGCAAGCGCAGATGATCACCAATCCCGACACGTCGCATCCTTATTATTGGGGGGCGTTCGCGCTGGTCGGCGACGGCGCGCGGTCGATGCTCGCGCGCGCCTCCTGAACGAAAGAAGCGATAGTGGCCCTCGATCTCGACAAGCTGAGCGCGCCGATCGGTGCCGACGCGCCATGCGGCCCCGACCTGCGCGATGATCCGGCCTTCCGCGACCTCGAGGATGCCCCCGGCGAATTCAGCGGCCAGAGCCCGGCCGACCTGCGCAAGGTGGTCGGCAAGTGCGTCGACTTCCTCGAGCGGACGATGGACCAGATGCCGGCGATCATCGCCGTCCAGGCGTCGGTTCGGGCGGCTGATTTCGATGTCGCCAACGACGGGCTCCAGCTGATCCTGCGGTACTCGCAGAACTACTGGGAGGACTTCCATCCCGGGCCGGCCGAGGAGATGGCGATCGGCCGGGTCAACGAGTTGTCGGCGCTGGCGCGACCGGCGGCGATGATCTTGCCGCTGCAGCGCGCGGCACTGGCGCGGATGCCGGCCCCGTCGACGGTCGAGTTCAACGCGGCGATGCTCGCGCAGGCGCTCGAACCGGTGCTCGAATGGTCGAGCGACAACGAGAAGGAAATCGGCGCGAAGATCGCCAATGGCTCGATCACGACGGTCGCCGCCAAGACGATGAAGGCGACCCACGAGGGCGCCCGGGTCCTGCGGACGATCATGCGGTCGATCGCCCCGGCGGCGCAGGCTGCCGACGTCGCGGCGAACGCCGGCGGCGACGATAGCCTCGACGCAGGCCAGGCGGCAGCGCTGGCGACCGCGCTGCGCGGCCAGGTCGCCGCCGCCGCGCCGTCGTTCAAGGCGATCGCCGATGTCCTCTACGACATCATGGCGGTCTACGACGGCCACTCGGTCGATTCGCCGAGCTTCGGCCCGATCATTTCGCAGCTCAAGTCGATCGAGACATCGATCGCGAACTTCCTCGACGCCTTTCCCGATCCGAACGCCGTCGTCGAGACCGTCGTCGAAGGCAACGAGACGGCGGATGCACCGAGCGCGTCGGGTCCGGCGGGTGCCGCAGGGCCAGCGAAGCCGCGTACCTTCTCCGCCGACACGCCGCGCAACCGCGCCGACGTCACCGCGGCGATCGAAGCGATCCTGCGCTTCTATGCCGAGTTCGAACCGTCGAGCCCGGTTCCGCTCATGCTGCGCCGCGTCAATAGCTGGGTCAACAAGGATTTCGTCGCGCTGATGGCGGAAATCGCACCGAACGGCGTCGACGAGGCGACTAGGCTCTTGGCAATCAAGACCGAGTAACGCAGATATGTCGCAACACCCGACTCCGGAGTCGGGCAGCGTGGGTGAGCTGGGGAGGTCGAGATGGCGCAGGACGGTCAGAAGTTCATCAAGCGCAATCGTGCGCCGCGGGTGCACATCGAATACGAGGTCCAGACCTACGGCTCGACTGAGAAGGTCGCGCTGCCGTTCGTCATGGGCATCATGTCCGATCTTTCCGGCAAGTCCGAGAAAGAAAAGAAGGCGATGGGCGAGCGCGACTTCTCGAATGTCGACATGGACAACTTCGGCGAATTTCAGAAGTCGATTGCGCCGCGCGCCGCCTATTACGTCGACAACACCCTGACCGGCGAGGGCAAGCTCGCGGTCGACCTGACCTTCAACACGATGGACGACTTCACGCCCGGCCGCGTTGCCGAGCAGGTTCCGGCCACCGCCAAGCTGCTCGAAGCACGGCGTCAGCTGTCCGACCTGCTCGCCTATATGGACGGCAAGGACAAGGCCGAGGGCGTCATCAACCAACTGCTCAGCAATCCCGAGTTGCTGTCGACGCTGGCGGCCGAGTCGAAGGCCCGCTCGTCGGCCGAAGCCTAAGATTAGGGGGAACACATGGCAACCGATCCCGCAGCGCTCGCATCGTCCGGCGCACCCGCCGCCGAGGTCACGACCGACGATTTCTCGGCGCTCCTCCAGAAGGAATTCAAGCCGCGGAGCGACGAGGCGAAGAGCCGCGTCGAACTCGCCGTCCGGACGCTCGCCGAGCAGGCGCTGGCGGGTTCGAGCGTCATGCCCGGCGATGTCATCGGGACGATCGAGAGCATGATCTCGTCGCTCGACCGCAAGCTGACCGAGCAGGTCAACGTCATCATCCACAACGACGAGTTCCAGGCGCTCGAGTCGGCGTGGCGCGGACTGCAGTACACGGTGTTCAACACCGAGACATCGACCGATCTCAAGATCAAGGTGATGAACGTCTCGAAGGACGAGCTGCGCAAGATGTTCAGCAGCTATCGCGGCGCGTCGTGGGATCAGAGCCCGCTGTTCAAGCGCGTCTACGAGCAGGAGTTCGGCCAGCTCGGGGGGCAACCCTACGGCTGCCTCGTCGGCGACTATTACTTCAGCCAGAGCCCGACCGACGTCGAGGTGCTCGAGGGCATGGCCAAGGTGTCGAGCGCGAGCCACGCGCCGTTCATCTCGGGGACCGCACCGGGGCTGTTCGGCATGGACAGCTGGCAGGACCTGACCAAGCCGCGCGATCTCGCCAAGATCTTCGACACGCCCGAATACGCCGCGTGGCGGTCGCTACGCGCCAAGGACGATTCGCGCTACATCGCCCTGACGATGCCGCGCGTCCTCGCCCGCAAGCCGTACGGCGCGACGTCGGAGCCGGTCGAGCAGTTCGCCTTTGAGGAGGACACCGGCGGCGATCACGACAAGTACAACTGGATGAATGCCGCCCACGCGATGGCCGTCCGCATCACTGCCGCGCACAAGGAATATGGCTGGTGCACCCGCATCCGCGGCGTCCAGTCGGGCGGCACGGTCGAGGGCCTGCCGACGGCGATGTTCCCGACCGACGAGGGCGATACCGCCGTCAAGTGCCCGACCGAGGTCGCGATCAGCGACCGCCGCGAGGGCGAGCTGTCGGCAGCGGGCCTGATCGGCCTGATCCACCGCAAGAACACCGATCAGGCGACCTTCATCGGCGGGCAGACGCTCCATCAGCCGAAGGAATATACCGACAAGGGCGCGACGGCGAATGCCCGGCTGTCGGCGCGGCTGCCGTACCTGTTCACCAGCGCGCGCTTTGCCCACTACCTCAAGTGCATGGTCCGCGACTGGGTCGGCGGGACGCCGACGGTCAACCAGCTGCAGCGGCGCCTGCAGGACTGGGTCAACCTCTACGTCGACGGTATGCCCGACATGTCGAGCGAGGATCAGAAGGCGCGCCAGCCGCTCAAGGCGGCGGCGATCGACCTGACGGAAGATGAAGAAAACCCCGGTTACTATCGTGCCAGCTTTCAGTTCGTGCCGCATTTCCAGATGGAAGGCATGGACATCTCGCTGAGCATGACGTCGTCGCTCCGCCAGGCCGGGGGATAGTCGCGGCGGACGTCCACTCATCATCATCCCCAACAGGAGAAAGTCATGGCCGTTGATATGTTCCTCGACATCCCGGAAGCGCCGGGCGAGTCGAAGGGTAATGGGTTTATCGGCAAGATCGATGTTCTCGCGTGGTCGTGGGGCCTCAGCCAGAGCGGCTCGACGCACATGGGCACCGGCGGCGGCGCGGGCAAGGTGAACGTCCAGGATCTGTCGCTGACCAAGTATGTCGACAAGGCGTCGCCGAAACTCGCGCTGCTCTGCTGCAACGGCAAGAACCTCGCCAAGGCGACGCTTACCGTTCAGAAGGCGGGAGAAACTCCCGTCAAGTATCTGACCATCGAGATGGACGAGTTCATCATCTCGTCGATCTCGACCGGCGGCTCGGGCGGCGAAGATCGGCTGACCGAGAACGTCACGCTCAACTTCGCCAAGGTCCAGTACGCCTACACCCCGCAGAAGGACGACGGCACCGGCGATACCGCGATCCCGTTCAAGTGGGACATCGCCGCCAACAAGGCGATCTGAGCCGGACAATCCGGAGGTCGTTGGGGGGCGGAGCATGGACGCACAGGAACTGCTCCGCTCCGGCGACGTGGCCGGCGCGCGCGCAATGTTGGCGGAGGAGCTGCGGCGAACTCCGGGCGACGCGCGCGCGCGTCAGTTCTTCTGGCAGCTGATCGCGGTCGCCGGCGAATGGGACAAGGCGGCGACGCAGCTGCGTGCGCTTGCCGCGGCCGATCCCAAGGCGATGATGATGGCGAACGTCTTCGGCCAGGCCCTCGGCGCGATGAAGGCACGCGATGCGGTCTTCGCCGGCAAGGAGAGGCCCGTGTCGTTGGTCGGCAGCGAGCCGTGGGTCGAGGGCCTGCTCGACGCACTTCGCGCGACGACGATGCTCGCCCCCGATGCGGCTATGCGGGCCGAAGCGGCGCTCGCCGAGGCCCCCGCGACCCCGGGATCGCTCGACGGCATGGCGTTCGAGTGGATCGCGGACGCCGACACCCGCTTCGGGCCGATGCTCGAAGTGATCGTCGGCGATGCGTACGGCTTCATCCCGTTCGCGGCGATGAAGCGGTTGAAGGCGAAGGAACCCGAAGACCTCCGCGACTTCGTCTTTCACGCGGTCGAGATCGAACTGCGGTCGGGGCAGACCTCGCTGGGCCTCGTCCCCGTCGTCTATCCGGGAACGCAGACGCACGGCAAGCCGCTGCTCAACCTCGCACGGGCGACCGAATGGCTCGACACCGGCGGCGGCGAAGTCGGCATCGGCCAGCGCCTGCTGACGACCGACGCCGACGACATCGAATTTCTGGCGCTGCGTGACCTGCGTCTGGATTGACGGTGCGTGAGGTTCGGCCGCTCAAACCGTCGGTCATCGACAAGCTGATCGGCGGCCTCGGCCGGACGAAGGGCGACGGCAGCCGCGACATCGCACCGTGCTACATCGCGACGCTCGACCGGTTTAACGAGACCGAGCTGCGCAACTGCGTCATTCGCGACATCGCGTGGATTCTGAACGACATCCACTTTGCCGCGGCGGTTCCGCTCGAGGATTATCCCGAGGTGCGGACGTCGGTGTTGAACCAGGGCGTTCCCGACCTGACCTCGCTGACGGTCAACCGCGATACCTTCGAGCGCCGCGCGCGCGACCTGACCGACGCGATCCGCAATTTCGAACCGCGTCTCGTCGCGCAGTCGGTCAACGTCAGCTTCGACAAGGCGATGTCGGACGACGAGAACAAGTTGCGCTTCGTCATCCAAGGCGAGCTGAAGGGGGCGATCGACGATCGCTACGTCGAGTTCAAGACCGCGGTCACGCTGGACACCGGCGACGTCGCGGTCGGTCTGTGAGCGCGATCGATCCCCGGCTGCTGGGGCATTACAATCGCGAACTGAGCTATCTCCGGCGGCGCGCCGGCGAGTTCGCCGAGGACCATCGCCAGGTCGCGGGACTGCTCGGACTCGATGCGCCGACCGACCCCGACCCGCACGTCGAGCGGCTGATGGAGGGCGTGGCGTACCTCAACGCGCGCGTCCGCCTCAAGATGGACGAGCAGTTTCCGGTCTTCACCCAGTACCTGCTCGATTCGACCTACCCGCATTATCTCGCGACGACGCCCGCGATGGGCATCGTCGCGATCCGGCCGAAGGACGATGCCGGGATCAAGACCGGGGTCCTCCACCCGCGCGGGTCGGCGCTCGTCGCGTCGCTGACCGGCGACGCGACGCTGCCGGTCCAGTTCCGCACCGGTTTCGACGTGACGCTGTACCCGATCAAGCTCGGCGGGGTCGAATATCTGCCGACGCGCGCGGCGGTCGCGGCGGCGACCGACGGCGCTCCGGGCGACGCGGCGCTGCGGCTGCGGCTCGACGCGACGACCGCCGAGGTGATCGCCGGCATGGGCATCGACCAACTGACGCTGTTCTTCGACGGCGGCGGCGATACGCCCAACCTGATCCACCAGCAGGTGCTCAGCGAATGCGTCGGGGTCCGCGTCGTCGCGCCCGAACGCGGCCGGCGGTCGGCGTGGATCGAGCCGGCGGGACCGGTCGAGGCGGTCGGCTTCGGTGAAGACGAGGGACTGCTGCCGAACGAGGCGCGGTCGTTCCGCGGTTATCGGCTGCTCGCCGAATATTTCGCCCTGCCCGAGAAGTTCCGCTTCGCGCGGCTGACAGGATTGCAGGCGGGGCTGGCCCGCGCCGACAAGGCGGTCGACATCGTCATCCTGTTCCGGCGGTCGATCCCGGCGCTGGCGTCGGCGGTATCGAGCGACACCGTCGTCCTGTTCGCGACGCCGGTGATCAACCTGTTCGAGAAGCGCTTCGACCGCGTCATCGTCGACCGGCGAACGCACGAGCATCTGATCCTGCCCGATCGTTCCGGTGCGCTCGATTACGAAGTCTATCGCCTCGACACCGTCACCGCCTTCGCCAAGGGCGACGCGGTCGGGGTGCCGGCGCTGCCGCTCTACGCGCGGCGAGCGCAGCGCGGCATCCGGCCGCTGTTCTATTCGCTCCGCCGCAAGCTCCGCCGCCTGTCGGAGGCGGAGACCCGGCGGCGACGCGAGAATGATTATATCGGATCGGAAACGTGGATCAGCCTCAGTTCGCCCGGCGAACCGGGCCTCGCGGCGGGCATCACCGAGCTCGGCCTGCGCGGACTGGTGACGAACCGGGCCTTGGCGACACGATTGCGGCCCGGGGCCGGCGCACTAGACCTGTCGCTCGCCGACGCCAAGGGGGTGGCGGCGATCACCATCCTGCGCGGGCCGACGCGGCCGCAGCCGCCGATGGGGATGGTCGACGGCGGCTGG
>CAXTQJ010000063.1:0-377 GCA_964246245.1 uncultured Sphingomonadaceae bacterium | reverse complement strand
CGGCTGGCGGATCGTCAGCCATCTCGCGCCGGGGCACGATGGCTTCGTCCGCGACGACGGCGGTCCCGACCTGCTGGCGGACCACCTGTCGCTCTACGTTCGCGACGAGGCCCCCGCGTTGCGGCGCGAAATCCAGGGGATCGTCGGACTCACCGCGAGCAAGGTCACGCGGCGCGTCGCGGGGGACATGCGCGTCGCCTTCCAGCGTGGCCAGAGGCTGACGCTCGACGTCGCGATGGGCAGCTACGAGGCGGCGACGGCGTACCTGTTCACCAGCGTCGTCGCGCGCTTCCTGTCCGAATTCGCGGCGATCAACAGTTTCGCCGAATGCGAGGTGCGCGCCGACAACGGGCTGACGTGGGGGTGGGGGGCATGGC
>CAXTQJ010000062.1:3990-11753 GCA_964246245.1 uncultured Sphingomonadaceae bacterium | reverse complement strand
GTCCGCTCCTCGGCCCCGGCGACGAGGCCCGGCACCAGCGCCGCCTCGGGCAGGTTCTTCCAGTATTTCTTCGGCATCTCCGCCGTCATCGCCTTCACCTTCAGTCGCGCCGGATTGAAGATCGACGCGTAGTAGGTCCGCCAGGTCGCTTCGAGCGGATCGCCGGCCGGGGCGTCGGCGCGCGTCGCCCCAGGCGTGAAACTGAGCTCGCCGTCCCAGTGGACACATTCGTCGGGGGTCAGGATCGACCACGTCATCTGCGCGAAGCGGCGGGCGAAAAAGCCGGCATTGAGGCGGACGATGTGGTGCTCGGGCTCGAACCACGCGACGAAGCGCTCTTCCAGCTCCTCCTGGACCTCGACCCAGTCGGCCGACATCACGAAAACGCACGAAGGCGCGCATCTTGTGGACGTCGCGGCGGACCGATTTGTCGAGATCGTACAGCCGGCGGACGAGCGGGTCGGCGGCGTCGTCGAGCAGCTTCGGCTGGTCGCGCAGCCGGATCAGCGCGGCATAGAGCAGAGCGAAGCGCTCGGGGTCGGCGTAACACACGACGCGGCGGGCGATGTCGAGAAAGTCTTTCGGCACCGTGAACATCGGTGCGGTCGGGGCCGGCGCGGCGTCGCCGGCGAGAAGGTCGGTCGCCGCGTCGCCGACCTGCCACACGATGTCCCCGGCGGGCGTCCCCGCCACCGCGAATCCTCGCGCGGCGGCCCGCCAGCCGTCGAAGTCGTCGGCGCGGGCAAGTACGGCGGTGGGCACTACCGCCCCTCTCCCGCGGGCGGGAGCGGGCGACGCGCGCCGCTGCGGCGGCGCGGCGGGGCGAGGGTGTCGGTCTCCGTGCGGCGACGACGGTCTCGGCGGAGGAGGACACCCTCGCTTCGGGCCGCGCCTGACGGCGTGTCTCTCGCCCGCTCCCGCCAGCGGAAGAGGGGACCGCGCGCGGCGGCAAGGGTCAGCACAGCACCTCGAACGGATGCTGGCTCGCCGCGATCAGGACCTTGCCCTGGTCGTCGGTCAGCTTGAGCAGGTGGACGCCGCGTGCCTGCGCCGCCGCGACGACCGGCGCGATCCCGCCCTTCGCCGCGATCGTCGTCATCGCGCGCTGGCTCATCGTCGCCGCCCCGCTGGCGACGCCGTCGAGCCACGCCTCGGCCCAGAAGGGTTCGTCGCTCATGCCCACCCGACCCATCCTTACGAGAATAGTTCCAGTTGCGACCGTTCGGCCTTGACCAGCGTCGGGCGGAGGACGGCGCTTTCGGCCAGCGCCAGCGGGCGCCAGTCGGCGGTGACGACGAACGGCCGCAGCCGGTCGATCGACCGCGTCAGCCGGCCGAGGTCGTCGAGCCGCAGTCGTCGCTGCCGCCGCGAGCGGAGGACGGCGTTGACCGTCTTCACCCCCATGCCGGGGATGCGGAGCAGCAGCTCGCGCGGCGCCCGGTTGATGTCGACCGGAAAGTCGGCGCGATGCTTCAGCGCCCACGCCGTCTTCGGGTCGATGTCGAGCGGCAGCATCCCGCCGTCGGTCGCCGCGGCGACCTCGTCGACGCGGAAGCCGTAGAAGCGCATCAGCCAGTCGGCCTGGTACAGCCGGTGCTCGCGCATCAGCGGCGGCCGGACCAGCGGCAGGACGGCGCTGGCGTCGGGGATCGGCGAGAAGGCGCTGTAGTAGACCCGGCGCAGTCCGAACTTGCCATAGAGCGACGACGCGGACGCGACGACGTCGGCGTCGGTCGCGGCGTCGGCCCCGACGATCATCTGCGTCGACTGGCCGGCGGGGGCGAACTTCGGGGCCGACCGATACTTCTTCCGCGCATCGAGATTATCGTCGATGCCGGCCTTCAACTCGCGCATCGCGGTGCGGATGCGGCCCGCGCTCTTCTCGGGAGCCAGCGCCGTCAGTCCGCGCTCGGTCGGCAGCTCGACGTTGATCGACAGACGATCGGCATAGAGCCCGGCCGCCTCGATCAGCGCGGGATCGGCATCGGGGATCGTCTTCAGGTGGATGTAGCCGCGGAAATCGTGGTCGAGGCGCAGCGTCTTCGCGACGAGGACGAGCTGCTCCATCGTATAGTCGCTGCTGCCGATGATCCCCGACGACAGGAACAGGCCTTCGATGTAGTTGCGCTTATAGAAGCTCAGCGTCAGCTTGACGACCTCGTCGACGGTGAAGCGTGCGCGGCGGACGTTCGACGATCGGCGATTGATGCAATAGTGGCAGTCGAAGGTGCAGCTGTTGGTCAGCAGGATCTTGAGCAGCGAAATGCACCGCCCGTCGGGAGCGTAGCTGTGGCAGATGCCGCTGCCTTCGGTCGAGCCGATCCCCTTGCCGCCGACGCTGTTGCGCTTGGCCGTCCCCGACGACGCACACGACGCGTCGTACTTCGCCGCATCGGCGAGGATCGCCAGCTTGGCGCGGGTGTCGAGGTGCGACATGCGTTCAGCCTATGTTCTTGGCCGCGGCCGCGCAAGTCGCGGAGTGTCGCAGCGCCTCAGGCGCGGGCGAGGCGCTGGCGACGATCATGGTCGAGCGACCAGCGCAGGACCCCGCCGATCGCCTGCGCGCCGGCGCGGACCAGCGGCTTGCGGTGGAGAGGGACGCGCAGGCCGTGGAGGTGCGCCGCCCAGTCGTTGAGCAGGTCGACGCCGGCGTCCATCATCACTTTCGCCGGCGCGGCGGTGTTGGCGGCAGGAGGGGCCGACGACAGGACGACCTTCGCGATCTCGCGAGCGCGCGCGTCGACCGTCAGCTGCGAGCGGACGGCGCGGAAATAGGCGGCGACCTCGCGGCGATCCTCGGGCACGTCGGCCGCGCCGAGCGCGCGCGCGACCTGCGCGGTCTCGGCATAATAGCGATCCTGCGCCGCCGGTGGCAGCAGCGGGTCGCGGTAGCGGACATAGGCGCGGAGGAAGGCATCGGCTCCGGCGACATGGACCCAGGTGAGGACGGCAGGGTCGTTCGCCGCATACGGCGTTCCGTCGGGCAGGGTGCCGCCGACATGGTCGTGGATGCGGCGGACGCGGGCGATCATGCCGCCGGCGAACTCGGTCGACCCGTACGTCGTGCCGGCGATGAACTGCGCCGTCCGCTTGAGCCGGCCGGTCATATCGCGGCGGAAGTTGCTGTGGTCCCACACGCCGGCCGCCGCCGCCGGATGGAGCATCTGGGTGAGGAGCGCGGTGACGCCGCCGATCATCATCGTCGCGAAGTCGCCGTGAACCGCCCACGCGACGCCACCAGTCGGGACCAGCCCCGCCTCGCCGGGAGCGCGGACGATGCTCGGCGCGTCGCTCCGCGAGCCGACCATGCGGTGGACCTCGTCGGCGATGCGGATGCGGAGGTCGGCCATCCGCTCAAGATAGAGCGTCGCGGCGTCCGCGCGAAGCGGCATCGCGCCGCGGGCGATCAGGCCGCGTGACAGACCGCCTCGATGTTGTGGCCGTCGGGATCGAGGACGAACGCGCCATAGTAGGTGGGGTGATAGTGCGGGCGCGGGCCGGGGGCGCCGTTGTCGGTCCCCCCGGCGGCGAGCGCGGCGGCGTGGAAGGCATCGACGGCGGCGCGGCTCCCGGCGCGGATCGCGACATGGAGCTTGCCCCGCGTCGCGTCGTGCTCGGCGATCCAGAACCACGGCCGCCTGTCGCCGTAGCCGGTCGCGCTGACGCCGCCGACGTGTTCGCGCGGCACGTCGAACAGCCGGCGGACGCCGAGCGGCGCGAAGGCGCGGTCATAGAACGCGGTCGACCGAGCGAAATCGGTGACGCCGAAGGTGATGTGGTCAATCATCCGAGCAGCCGGTGGCCGAGGAGCCGGCCGAAGGGCGATGCTAACGCGAGTGTCACCTTGTGTCATCCCCGCGACAGCGGGGACCATTGTCCCGCGGCTGCCGATCGTCGGCGAACCGGCGAACCTGGCGACGATCGTTGGGAGATGAATCCGAGCTTTCGCGGGGATGACAGGTGGCGAGGAAGGTCGCTAACATCGCGCCGCCACGGGGGACCACCATGCGCCACCATCTGCTCGTCACTGCCGCCCTCGCGCTTGCCGCCGCCGCGCCCGTCGAGGCGACGCCGCACGACACGCTCGCGACGATCGTCGCCGATCACTGGGCGTGGTCGCTGAAGAACGATCCGCTCCTCGCCACCCACGTCGGGGTCCATACCTACGACGCCGAACTCGGTGACCCGAGCCTCGTCGAGCAGGACCGACAGGCGGCGCAGGCGCGGGGCTTCGTCGACCGGCTCGACGCGCTGCCCAAGGCCGGGCTGACCGCGGCCGATACGGTCAACGTCGCGATCCTCCGCCGCAGCCTCGGCACCCAGATCGAGGCGAACGACTTCTCCGAGCGCGCGATCCAGTTCTCGAACCGCGCAGGATGGCACACCTACTTCGCCGACCTGGCCCTCCAGCTGCCGTTCTTTACCCGCGCCGATTACGAATCCTACCTCGCCCGGCTGGCCAAGGTCCCGGCCTATGCCGCCGCGTCGACCGCGGTGACGCGAGTCGCGATCGCGCACGGCGACGTCCTGCCGTGCGTCGTCCTCGGCGGCTTCGCGACGTCGATCACCGGCGAGATCCGGGAGCCGACCCAGTCGCGCTTCTACCTCCCGTTCGTCACCCGCCCCGACGCGATCCCCGCCGCCGACTGGCCGGCGCTCCAGGCGCGCGCGGTCGCCGTCATCCGCGACAGCGTCAACCCGGCATACCGCGCCTATGCCGACTTCTACACGCGCGACTACAAGTGCCGGGCGACGATCGGTGCGTCGGCGCTGCCCGACGGCGCGGCGTACTACGCGTTCAAGGTCCGCGAGCAGACGACGACGACGCTGACCCCGGCGCAGATCCACGACCTCGGGCTGAGCGAGGTCGCGCGCATCCGCGCCGAGATGGACGCGCTCGTCGCGAGGAGCGGCTTCAAGGGCGATCGCGCCGCCTACATCGCGATGCTGCGCTCCGACCCGAAATATTATGCCCGCAGCCCGGGCGAGCTGATGGCCGCCGCCGCGCTGACGGCGAAGACGATCGACGGCGCCATGCCCAGGCTGTTCGGCCACCTGCCGCGCCTGCCGTACACCGTCCGCGAGATTCCCGCCGCGACCGCCGACGGGACGACGACCGCCTATTACCAGGAGGGCAGCGCCGCCGCCGGGGTCGCCGGGACGTATTACGTCAACACCAGCCACCTCGACCAGCGGCCGCTGTTCGAGCTGCCGGCGCTGACAATGCACGAGGCGGTTCCCGGCCACCACAACCAGATCGCGCTGGCACAGGAGCTCGATCTGCCCGACTTCCGCCGCTTCGCCACGTTCTTCACCGCCTTCGTCGAGGGCTGGGGGCTGTATTCGGAGCGGCTCGGCCTCGACATCGGCCTCTACGATACGCCGGAGAAGCAGATGGGGCGGCTGAGCTACGAGATGTGGCGCGCATGCCGCCTTGTCGTCGACACCGGCATCCATGCGCAGGGCTGGACCAAGGACCAGGCGGTCCGGTTCATGGCCGACAACACCGCGCTCAGCGCGGCGAACATCGACGCCGAAGTCAACCGCTACATCGCCGACCCCGGCCAGGCGCTCGCCTACAAGCTCGGCGAACTGACCATCCGCCGCCTGAGGACGAAGGCCGAGACCGAGCTCGGGCCGAAGTTCGACCTCCGCGCCTTCCACGACGCCGTCCTCGAGCAGGGGGCGATCCCGCTCGACCTGCTCGAGACGCGGATGGGCGCGTGGATCGCCGCGCGCAAAGCCGCATGACGCTGCCGGTCGGCTTCGACGCCGGCGCTTTCGTCGCGGCGACGCTCGCCGAGGATCTCGGCCGCGGCGGCGACATCACCTCGGCCGCGGTTATCCCCGCCGGGGCGCGGCTGACCGCGATCATGGCGAGCCGCGACGCGATCGTCGTCGCCGGGCTCAACCTCGCCGCAGCGTTCTTCCGCGCGCTCGATCCTGCCGTCGTGGTCGTGCCGCTCGCCGCCGACGGCGACCGCATTGCCGTCGGTACGGCGTTGCTCCGCATCGACGGCAACGCCCGCGCGCTCCTTGCCGCCGAGCGGTCGGCGCTCAATACCGTCCAGCACCTCAGCGGCATCGCGACGCTGACCCGCGCCTACGTCGACGCGATGCGAGGGACGGCGGCGACGCTGCTCGACACGCGGAAGACGCTGCCCGGGCTGCGCGCGATCGAGAAATACGCCGTCACCTGCGGCGGCGGGACCAACCACCGGATGCGCCTCGACGACGGGGTGCTGATCAAGGACAACCACATCGCCGTCGCCGGCGGGGTCGCCGCCGCGGTCGGCGCGGCGCGGGCGGCGGGACTCGGCGCGGCCGACGGCGGGCCGGGGATAGTCGTCGAGGTCGACACGCTCGACCAAATAGAGCCCGCGCTCGCCGTCGGGGCCGCAACATGCCCGTACCGGTGCTCGCCGAGGCCGTCGGTCGCGTCGCCGGGCGTGTCCCGACAGAAGCGTCGGGCGGCGTCCGCCTCGACACGATCGCCGCCATCGCCGCGACGGGGGTGACCTTCGTGTCGGTCGGGCGATTGACCCAGTCCGCCCCGGCGGCCGACATCGGGCTCGACTATGCTTGAGCTGCTCGCCGCCGCCGCCATCGCGTGCGCCGTCCCCGCCGACGTCGTCCCGGCCCCCGTGCTGCCGCCCGAGGAGACGCGGATCGTGCCAGTCGAGCACCTGGTCCTCGCCTTCTACTGGTGGCCGCAGGCGTGTCGCCGGCCCGACGAGGCGAACGCCCCCGGCTGCCGCGCCGGCTTCGGCCTGCGCGTCCACGGCCTGTGGCCCGACGGCGCGG
This sequence comes from uncultured Sphingomonadaceae bacterium, assembly GCA_964246245.1. Taxonomy (GTDB): domain Bacteria; phylum Pseudomonadota; class Alphaproteobacteria; order Sphingomonadales; family Sphingomonadaceae; genus Polymorphobacter_B. The sequence goes on along the minus strand of CAXTQJ010000062.1, from coordinate 4,949 downwards.
GTACGACCTATCCCCAGTTCTGTCGCACCCCGACCCCGCTGGACCTGCCCGAGGTCCGGCGCAACTGGTGCATGACGCCGTCGCCGAGCCTCCTACAGCACGAATGGGCGAAGCACGGGACGTGCCACTGGCCCGACGCCGCCGCCTTCTTCGCCGACGAGCGCGCGGTCGCGGCGAAGTTCACCCTGCCCGACCTCGACCGGCCCGCGGCAGCGAGCGCCGGCGCGGTCCGCGACGCCTTCGTCGCCGCCAACCCCGTGGTGCCGCGCACCGCGATCTTCGTCGGCACCGACAAGAACCAGTGGCTGACCGAGGGCCGCGTCTGCCTCGACCTCGCCGAGCGACCCGCGGCGTGCGGCGGCGGGTCGGGGGCGGCCGACTCGGTGCCGCTCCGCGTCTGGCCGCGCTGACTCAAGACGCAGCGCGGTAGCGATCGCGACGGCACGACCCTCCCCGCTCGCGAGGAGCGTCGGCGCGACCCGATTCGGCGCGATCCGGGACAGGCGAGCGGCGTCGCCCCCGGGCGCGACGCCACGCGAAACGCTTCATCGCGCCCCCGCATCGCCTCGTCCGCCCGCGCCTGACGCCATCTTGCTGCACCGCCGCCAGGATGCTTGAACCGTCGGCGCGGGGCGGAGGTCTCGCGCAACGCTTCACCGGCAGGGATTACGGCAATGACGCAGGGCGGAGGCGCTCTCGACCGCGCGCTCGCTGCCGTGCGCCGCGCGCTGCCCGACCACGTCGTCGCATGGCACCGCGCCGGCGGCGTCACCACCATCCGGATAGGGACGCGAACCCAGCTCATGGCGATCGGCAGCGCGGCATTGATCGTCGGATGGCTGGGAGTCGCCGCCGGCAACCTCGTTGCCGGCCCGTCGACGACGGTCGCGGTCAAGACGGCCGATCTCGCGCGGCTGCAGGCGCAGCTCCACGTAGCTCTTGATGGTGTTGGCGAGGAA
>CAXTQJ010000062.1:0-3980 GCA_964246245.1 uncultured Sphingomonadaceae bacterium | reverse complement strand
GTCGGCGGCCGAACCGGCAACCGCCCAGCTCGCGGCGGCCGACACCGTCATGGCCCCGTTCCGCAAGCTCGAAGCCGACCAGTTCGCCTTCGTCGACCGCGCGACCGGCGCCGCCGAGGCGCGGCTGCGCGACACCCGCGCGCTCGTCCGCCGCCTCGGCCTCGACCCCGATCGGCTGCTCGCGGCGTCGGACGTCGCCGGGCCGGGGTTTGCCGGCGCGGGGTTCGGCGGCATCGGCGGACCGCTGCTGCCGGTGTCGGCCGCGGCTGCCCTGCCCGCCGACGCCGAGCCGCGCTTCAAGTCGCTGTTCGTCAGCTGGAAGAAGCTGACCGCGCTCGAGACCGCGCTGGCCGTCGTCCCGGCCTACCTGCCGGTCCGCGCCGTCAGCTATTCATCGGGATTCGGCGTCCGCTTCGATCCCTTCAGCGGACAGAGCGCGATGCATGCCGGGGTCGACCTGATGGGGCGGCAGGGCGATCCGATCTATGCCGCCGCGACCGGCACGGTCAGCCTCGCCGGCTGGGCGGGGGCGTACGGCAACTGCGTCGAGGTCGCCCACGGCCGCGGGTTGAGCACGCGCTACGGCCACCTGTCGGCGATCCTCGTCCACGCCGGCGACACCGTCCACCAGGGCGATGTCATCGCGCGGATGGGGTCGACCGGGCGATCGACCGGAACCCACCTCCACTTCGAGGTGCGGCTCGACGGCCGCGTCACCGATCCGCGCCCGTATCTCGACGCGTCGGGCGACCTGCTCGCAGCGCAGCGCAGCTCCGCCGACACCCCGGCGGTGGGCGCGGCGACGCCGGACAGCGCCTTGTAGATCAACGGGTCGGGCTGCCTGACCGTGACCACCCGGCACCGCGGGGACACCGCGATTGCGCCACGGGCGGTACCGCCCTATCTGTGAGCGATGGCCACTATCGCCCTCTCGTCCGCCGCCGCCGCGCGTGTCACGGCGATCGCCATCCGCCAGGGCAAGCCGGGGTTGAAGCTGCGCCTCGCCGTCGACGGCGGCGGCTGCGCCGGCTTCCAGTACAAGTTCGGTCTCGAAAGCGCCGCCGCCGCCGACGATCTGATCGTCGAAACCGACGGCGTCGCGATGCTGATCGACCCCGTCAGCCTGCCGTTCGTCGACGGGGCCGAGGTCGATTACGTCGAGACGATGGGCGCGGCGGCGTTCCGGGTGACCAACCCCAACGCTGCCAGCGGCTGCGGCTGCGGGTCGTCGTTCTCGGTCTAGCAAGCCGGTGCCGCGCCGCTCCTCCGCCGGGCCGCCCATGAGCATATCCTTGCGGGGTGGCCGGGCGGGGGAGCGGGACGGCACCGGCTTTCTTCGCAAACAATGAAAATAGCCACGTTCAACGTCAACGGCATCGGCGCGCGACTGCCGCGGTTGCTCGACTGGCTCGCCGAGACCGAGCCCGACGTCGTCTGCCTCCAGGAGATCAAGACGATCGACGCCGGCTTCCCGACCGACGCGATCGCCGCCGCCGGCTACCACGCGCTGGTCCACGGCCAGAAGGGGTTCAACGGCGTCGCCATCCTGTCGAAGGAGCCGCCGGTCGAGGCCGCGCGAGGGCTCGACGGCGACGCGGCCGACGACCACGCCCGCTACTTGGAAGCCGACGTCTGCGGCGTCCGCATCGCGTCGCTCTACCTGCCCAACGGCAACCCCCGGCCGGGGCCGAAATTCGATTACAAGCTGGCGTGGTTCGACCGCCTCGCCGCGCGCGCCGCGGCGCTGCTGACAGACGAGCGGCCGACCATCCTCGCCGGCGACTTCAACGTCTGCCCCGAAGCGGTCGACGTGTTCAGCGAGGTGGCGATGGCGGCGGACGCGCTCGTCCAGCCCGAAACGCGCGCGCGGTTCCGAACCTTGCTCTACCAGGGCTGGACCGACGCGATCCGCGCCCTCCAGCCGCGCGGGCCGGCGTATACCTTCTGGGACTATCAGGCGGGGGCATGGCCGCGCGACCTAGGCCTCAGGATCGACCACCTGCTGCTGTCGCCCTCCGCCGCCGACCGCCTGACCCACGCCGGCATCGACCGCGCCGTCCGCGGCGGCGAGCGCGCGTCGGATCACGTGCCGGCGTGGGTCGAGCTGGCACTATAGCGTCACAGCGATCAGCGCCGCCCCTTGCGCCGCGCGAACGCGACGCGCAGGAGTTGAGCAAGGATGTCGTCCCAGGCCCGCATGTCCGACCAACCGTCCGCCACCATCGCGCTCGTCGACGACGACCGCAACATCCTGACCTCGGTGTCGATCGCGCTTCAGGCCGAGGGCTTCGCCGTCCGCCTGTACGCCGACGGCGCGGCGGCGTTGAAGGCGCTGACCGACGCGCCGCCCGACCTCGCCGTGCTCGACATTAAGATGCCGCGCCTCGACGGCATGGAGCTGCTGCGCCGGCTGCGCGAGAAGGTCGATGTGCCGGTCATCTTTTTGACGTCGAAGGACACCGAGATCGACGAGGCGCTCGGCCTCGCGATGGGAGCCGACGACTATATCGGCAAGCCGTTCAGCCAGCGGCTGCTGATCGAGCGCATCCGCGCGGTCCTCCGCCGCGCCGCGAGCCGCAAGGGCCTGCCGCCGGCCGACGGCGAGGCCGCACCGGGGCCGGCGATCGTCCGCGGCCGGCTGCGGATGGACCCGGCGCGCCACCGCGTCACGTGGGGCGACAGCGTCGCCGACGTCGCGCTGACGGTGACCGAGTTCCTGATCCTCGAGGCGCTCGCCGCGCGCCCCGGCTTCGTCAAGTCGCGTGATCAACTGATGGATGCCGCCTACCACGACGACGTCTATGTCGACGACCGGACGATCGACTTCTACCTCGTCAACCGCGAAGTGCTGCGCAACGTGCTGCCGAACGCCTGTCCGCAACTCGGCTTCGAGAAGGCGTTTACGTATTCGACCTCGCTCAGCCGGCTGTGTTCGGTCGACGTCATCACCGTCATCCTCCAGGGCGGCGGGCCGCGCACCGGCGCAAGCTGCGGTCTCGGGCCGTTCATGCCCGCCCCCGCCGCCAAATAGCCGGCTGGCGCCTGGCCTTTTGCCCTGCTAGACGACGAGGACCGCAGCCGTAGCTCAGCTGGATAGAGCACTGCCCTCCGAAGGCAGGGGTCGGGGGTTCGAATCCCTCCGGCTGCACCAAGCTCTCTCGCGGCTTGGGGTCCGACCTGAATAAATATGCGCGCGGACCGATTCGCGTCGGTCCTAGTTCGGTCTCATGGGCGGGGCGGCTCTAGGCGCGGACGATGATCTTACACCGCCGTTGCGATCATCGATTCCAGTGCTTGACTCGCCAGCCGCCGCGTCGAGTATAGAACATAGCATGAACATCAATCTAGCCTTGGCGGGCGACGTGTTTGCGCTCGGCGCGGTCGAGGCCGATCGGCGGCTGCGGACCGGGCTGGTCCGTGCGGCACTTCACGACGTCTATGCGGCGAGCGACCATGCCGCCGCGGCGATCGGCTTCGCGCTGCTCGTCGCGCAGCGAGCGGCCGCGGCGCGGCCGATCCTCGTCGTCCGCGACGACCGCTGCGTCGCGACCTTCGGCCGGCTCCATGGCGACGGCTTGGCCGGACTCGGCGTCGATCCGGCGGCAGTGATCGTCGTCCATGCCGCCGACATGCTCGCCACCCTCCGCGCCGCCGCCGACGCCGCGACGTGCGCCGACCTTGGCGCAGTCGTCGTCGAGGCGTGGCGCGCCGCACCGGCGTTCGACCTGACCGCCTCGCGCCGCCTCGCCCACCGCGCGCGCGAATCGGGGGTGTTCACGCTCGTCGTCCGCGTCGGCACTCCCGCCGAGCCGAGCGCGGCAACGACGCGGTGGCAGGTCGCGGCGGCGGCGTCGACCCCGCTCGCGGCGAATGCGCCGGGGCATCCCGCCTTCGACCTCAGCCTGCTGCACCATCGCCAGGGGATTGCCGGGTTCGACGCCCGGGTGCTGCCGGGTCCGCTGCCGACGCACCTCCTAGAC
>CAXTQJ010000061.1:10164-11873 GCA_964246245.1 uncultured Sphingomonadaceae bacterium | reverse complement strand
CGGGGACCGCCCCCGAGGTCGGGGGGGGGGGGGGGGGCGCCTCGGGGTCGCCCGAGCCGCGCCGCGTGGCCACGTACCGCGGTCTTCGCCATGCCGCCGAGGGGAAAACGCAGATAGTCGAGCTGCGCGGACGTCGTCGCATAGAGAAAATAGCTCTGGTCCTTGGCCGGATCGGCCGCGCGGTGAAGCTCGGCGCCGGCCGGGCCCACGATCCGCCGGACGTAATGGCCGGTAACGAGACAGTCGGCGCCGAGGTCGCGTGCGACGGCGAGCAGGTCACGGAACTTGACCGTCCGGTTGCACGCGACGCACGGAATCGGCGTCTCGCCGCGCAGGTAGGCGTCGGCGAAGTCGTCGATCACGGCGGCGCGGAAGGCGTCCTCATAGTCGAGGACGTAATGCGGAATGCCGAGCCGCGCGGCGACGCGACGGGCGTCGGCGATGTCCGTTCCGGCACAGCACGCCCCCGGCCGGGCGCGTGCCGCACCGTCGTCGTAGAGCTGGAGCGTGACGCCGATCGTCTCGCAGCCCGCCTCGACGCACAGTGCCGCGACGACCGACGAGTCGACCCCGCCCGACATCGCGACGACGACGCGCGTTCCGGCCGGCGGCAGTTCGGGCAGGCTGTCCATCGCCGCGATGTAGACCCCCGCCGCGACCGATCAAGTCGCTTCGTTCCGCCCGCAACTATTCGCCGCCGCTGCCGTATCTCGGTCGAGGTGCGACTGGGGGCTGGGCTGATGGGACAAGCGACGGCAACGAGCGGCGGCCTGCCGCCGGCCACGACGACGCGGTGGGTGCCGAGCCGCAAGGCCGACGTCATCCGTGCGATCCGCAACGGCGTCATCGACCGCGCCGAAGCGTGCGCCCGCTATGCGCTCAGCCTCGAGGAATTGCGGCTGTGGGAGCGCGCGATCGACATCGCGGGCACCGCCGGGCTCCGGGTCACGCGCGTCCAGATCTATCGCGAGGTATTCGAAGCCCGTCACTGACCGTCTTCGTTCAGACGTCGATCGCGAGGCGTCCGTATAGGTCGGGCCGGCGGTCGCGGAAGAAGCCGAAGCTCGCCCGGTTGGCGCGCACGTCGGCAAGATCGAAGGTCGCCACCACCGCTCCCGTATCGTCGGTGCCGAGTTCGTCGACGATGTCGCCGCGCTGGTCGGCGATGAAGCTGTTGCCGTAGAAGCGCTGATCCTCCTCGACGCCGGTACGGTTGGCGGCGACCACCGGCACGACGTTCGATACCGCGTGGCCGACCATCGCGCGGATCCACATCCGCCGCGTATCGAGGTTGGGCTCCGCCGGCTCGGAGCCGATCGCGGTCGGGTAGAACAGGATCTCGGCCCCCAGCAGCATCATCGCGCGCGCGCTCTCGGGGAACCACTGGTCCCAGCAGATGCCGACGCCGATCCGGCCGTGATCGGTATCCCACACCTTGAACCCGGTGTTGCCGGGGCGGAAGTAGAACTTCTCCTCGTATCCCGGCCCGTCGGGGATGTGGCTCTTGCGGTAGATGCCGATGACGTCGCCACGGCGGTCGATCATCGCGAGGCTGTTGTAATAGTGCGGCCCGTCGGCCTCGAAGAACGAGCACGGGATGTACGTCCCCGTCTCGCTCGCGACCGCCTGCATCGCGGCCACGGCGGGGTGGCGGTCGACGGGGTACGCGCGCGCGAAGAAGCGGTCGTGCTCGTGACGGCAAAAGTAGT
>CAXTQJ010000061.1:6199-10152 GCA_964246245.1 uncultured Sphingomonadaceae bacterium | reverse complement strand
GGGGCGGCAGGATGACCTGCGCCCCCTGCCCCGCCGCCGCGCGGACGGCGGCGGCGGTCGCGGCGATGTCGGCGTCGATGTCGTCGCTGAACGCGAGCTGGAGCGCGGCGACGGTGATGCTCACGCGGGCTGCTGCTGGGTGATGCAGTGGAAGCTGCCGCCGCCCGTCAGCACCGCGTTCGCGCGCAGCCCGACGACGCGCCGGCCGGGAAACAGATCGCCGATCACCCCGACCGCCGCTTCGTCGTTCGGGGTGCCGTAGGTCGGGACGACGACGACACCGTTCGCGACATACCAGTTCATATAGCTCGCCGGGATCACCGCGCCGTCGACATCGATCCGCCCCGGCGACGGCACGCGGACGACGTCGAGACCGAAGTCGCGCGCGCGCTCGTAGGCGTCGGCATAGACTTCGGCGTTGGGATCGTCGGCTCCGGCCGCGACCGGCAGCGCAAGGACGCCGGGGGCGACGAAGCGCGCGAGGTTGTCGACGTGGCCGTCGGTATGGTCGCCCGTCAGCCCGTCGCCGAGCCACAGGACGCGGTCGAGGCCGAGGTCGCGACGAAGATGCGATTCGACCTCGGCGCGGTCCATGTGCGGATTGCGGTTGGGGTTGAGCAGGCACGCGTCGGTCGTCACCGCAAGGCCGGTCCCGTCGACCTCGATCGCGCCGCCTTCGAGCACCCAGTCGTGGCCCGCCCGCCGCCCCCCCGCCGCCGGCGCCCCCAACCCCCCCCCCGCATCGTCGCCGTCGAGTTGGTACTTGCCGCCCCAGCCGTTGCCGCGGAACCCCGCTGCCGCCGGCCCGGCGTCGGACGCGAGGAACAGCGGGCCGGTGTCGCGCAGCCAGATGTCGCCGAACGGCTGGCGGTGGAAGCGGACGCTCGCGCTGGCCAAAGCCTCATGTGCCGTCGCCGCCGCCTCCTCGGTCGCGACGAGGAGTTCGACGCGCTCGTGCTCGGCGATCGCCCAGACCATCGCGGCGACTTCGGCGCGCGCCGGGCCGAGGTCGTCGCCCCACAGGCCGGGGTGGCTGGGCCACGCGGTCCATGTCGCGGCGTGGGGTGCCCATTCGGCGGGCTGGCGCGCGCTCACCGGCGCTGGTCCGCGGTGGTGTCGCGGATCGCCTTGAACTCGGCTCCGGCGTACCACTGCGGCCACGCACGGCCGTCGGCGAGGTCGCGGCCGACGGCATAATAGAGGTTGAGGTCCTCGACCGCGCCCGACCAGTTCCACGCCGGATCGAAATTGTCGCTCGGCTGGTGGTAGCGGTGGGCGGTGTAATCGGCCATCGCCGCCTCGCCCGCCGCCTTGCCGCCGTCGAGCCGGTCGGTACCGCTGCCGGCGCGGAGCATCGGTACGCCGAGCTTGGCGAAGCTGAAGTGGTCGGAGCGGAAATAGCCGCCCTTCTCCGGGCTCGGCTCGGGTGCGACGGTGCGGCCCTGCGCCCTGGCGACCGCCGTCGCCGCGCGGTCGAGGTCGCTCTTGCCGCCGCCCGAGATGGTGATGTCGTGCGTCCGCCCGCCGACGTTCAAGCCGTCCATGTTGACCCCACCCGCGGTCAGCGCAAGCGGATAGACCGGGTGCTCGGCGTACCAGCGCGATCCGAGCAGGCCGCTCTCCTCGCCGGTGACCGACATGAAGGCGACCGTCCGCGCCGGCTTCGGCCCGGCGGCGAACGCCTGCGCCAGCGCGAGCACGCCGGCGACCCCGCTCGCATTGTCGACCGCGCCGTTGCAGATGTCGTCGCCGGTCCGGTCCGCCGGGCAGCGGCCGAGGTGGTCCCAGTGCGCGGTGAAGAACACCGTCTCGTTCGGGTATTTCGACCCCGGCACCACGCCGATGACGTTCTTCGACGCCGACCGACTGATCGTGTTGGTCAGATTGGTTCCCGCGATCAGCGGCAGCGGCACGGCGCGAAATCCGCGCGCCTGCGCCGCCGTGGTCAGCGTGGCCAGATCCTGCCCCGCCATCGCCAGCATCCGCTCGGCCGCGGCACGCGTCATCCAGCCCTCGACGCCGACGCGGCCGGCGCCGTGATCGGGGTTGTCGAGGTCGATCTGCGGCCCGGTCCAGCTCGTCGTGATGACGTTCCAGCCATAGCCCGCTGGTTCGGTGTCGTGGATCACGAACGCCGCCGCCGCGCCGTGGCGCGCCGCCTCCTCGAACTTGTAGGTGTAGCGCCCGTAATAGGTCATCGCCCGCCCCTCGAACGGCCCGGCGTCCTTGCCCGCCGCCTTGGTCTGCCAGTCGGGATCGTTGACGAGGAAGACGACCGTCTTGCCGTGGACGTCGAGCCCGGCATAGTCGTCCCAACCCTTCTCCGGAGCGGTGATGCCATAGCCGACGAAGACGACGGGGCTGGCGACAAGCGCCTGCTTCGTCACCTGCCGCTTGGTCCAGAGGACGATGTCGGTGCCGTAGGCGAGTGCCGTCGAGGCAGCGATGGTTAACCCCGGCGTCACCTGGGTGACGATCAGCGGCGCCGGCGCGGTGGTGATCGTGACCAGCGGCACGTCCTGTGTCCACTGGCCGTGGTTGCCCGGCTGGAGGCCGATCGCCTGCATCCGCTGCGTGATGTATGCGACCGCCTTGTCGCCGCCCGGCGTCCCCGGCCTGCGGCCCTCGAACGCGTCGGACGCGAGCATCGCCGTATCGGCCCTGAGGCTGACATCGGAGATGCCCGACGGCGGCGCCGCCATGACCGGCGCGGCGAGAAGCAGGGCGATGAGCGCGACGGACTTCACGGGGCGGCGTCCTCGAGAGTGGCCTCGTCCATGCCACCCGGCGGCGGCGGCGGCAACTCGCGCCTCTTAAACCCCTGCGCGACGACGTACCATTCCGACGAACCGGCGCGGCTCGCCGGCGGCTTGACGTGCTTGACGGTCACGAAGTGGCGCTTGAGCGCGGCGACGAGCGTCGGGTCGGCCCCGCCGGCGAGGACCTTGGCGACGAACGCGCCGCCTGGCCGCAGCAGGTCGACCGCAAACGCCAGCCCCGTCTCGACCAGCCCCATCGTCCGCAGGTGGTCGGTCATCTTGTGACCGACGGTGTTCGCCGCCATGTCGGAGAGCACGAGGTCGGCGTCGCCGCCGAGCGCGTCGCGGAGCAACGCCTCGGTCCCGTCGGCAAGGATATCGCGCTCGAAGATCGTCACCCCGGCGAGCGGCTCGATCGGCAGGAGGTCGATCGCGACGACCGTTGCCTTCGGTCGCGCCTTGGTCACGACCTGGCACCAGCCGCCCGGCGCGGCGCCGAGGTCGACGACGCGGGTGACGTGGCGGAGCAGCGCGAAGCGGTCGTCGAGCTCGGCGAGCTTGAACGCCGCGCGGCTGCGGAAGCCCGCCGCCTTGGCCGCCTTGACGTATGGGTCGTTCAACTGGCGTTCGAGCCAGCGGTTCGACGAGTTCTTGCGCCGCTTCGCGGTCGCGACCCGCACCTTGCCGCCTTGGCTGCGGCCCGAACCGCCGCCGGGCCCGACCCCGCCGGTCACCGCTGGCCGTGGCGCGACATGAGGATGCGAAGCACTCCCTCGCGGATGCCGCGGTCGGCGACGCGCAGGTGCTCGGTCGGCCAGCGGGCGATGATCGCCTCGAGGATCGCGCAGCCGGCGACGACGAGGTCGGCGCGGTCGGCTCCGATGCCGGGAACCTGGGCACGCTCGGCCGGCGAGCGCGACGCGAGCATCGCCGAGATGTCGCGCATCGCGGCGGCGGTGACCGTACACCCGTCGACCTGGCGCCGGTCGTACGCCGACAGGCCGAGCGCGATGCTCGCGAGCGTCGTGATCGTCCCCGAGGTCCCGAGCAGCTGGAGCGGCCCGGGGCTGGTCGCGGCGATCGTCGCGGCGAAGCGATCGAGCCGCCCGGCGACGCGAGACCGCATCGCCGCATAGGCCGCCGCGCGTTCGGCTTCCGGCGGATCGTGCGGTGCGGTCTCGGCGAGGCTGACGA
>CAXTQJ010000061.1:0-6189 GCA_964246245.1 uncultured Sphingomonadaceae bacterium | reverse complement strand
ACGCGCGGATCGCCGCGTCGCGCGCGTCGACGAGGATCAGCTCGGTCGAGCCGCCGCCGATGTCGAAGATCAATGCGGGCGGTCCGTCGCGGTCGATCAGCGACGCGCAGCCGAGGACCGCCAGCCGCGCCTCCTCGGCCGGCGAGATGACGTCGAGCGCGATGCCGGTGACCTCGAACACGCGCGCGACGAACTCGGTACCATTGGCCGCGCGGCGGCACGCCTCGGTCGCGACGTTGCGCGTCAGCGTCACCCCGCGTCGCGCCAACTTGTCGGCGCAGATCGACAGCGCGAGGACGGCGCGGTCCATCGCCGCTTCCGACAGGCGTCCGGTCTGGACCAGCCCCTCGCCAAGGCGGACGACGCGCGAGAAGGCGTCGATCACGGTGAAGTCGCCGGTCCCCCCGGCGCGACGGTCGCCGCCGGGCCGCGCGATCAGCAGGCGGCAGTTGTTCGTGCCGAGGTCGAGCGCGCCGTAGGTCCGGCGCAACGGTCGCGCGGCGGGAACGCGCGGAGCGAGGACGCCCACGGCGTCGGGAAGAGCGATATCGATCGTCACGCCATACCTTCGCGGACCTGCGGCGCAGCCCGCCGGCCCGAACTTGAGCCCCGTCTAGCACGCGCGGGGCGGCGTTGACACCCCGTGGCGGCCCCCCTAAGTCCGCCGCCATTGCCCCGTCGTCTAAAGGTAAGACAACGGATTCTGATTCCGTTTATCGAGGTTCGAATCCTCGCGGGGCATCCGGTTGCAAAGGTGACACTGTCCTACACCCCGGCGATCGGCTAGGGTGACGGCGATGATCGGTCGGCCCGCCTCGATTCGCCGTAGACTTTTCCAGATGGGTTCACGGGAAGTGGAGTCGCTTCTACCGTGGCGTCAACTCTGTAAACTTCCAGATCGACGTCGTAACCGTTTCGGTACACCAGGCGGATCGTGGCGCGTGGGGCGCTAGTGTCGACCGTCCTCGCCCTGCCGCCCGAAGCCGCCGCCGACTGGACGATCGACCAGCGCTGGGGCGATTACACCGCCGCCGATCATGCCTTGTGGGACCGGCTCTACGCGCGCCAGACGGCGCAGCTTGCCGACCGCGCGCATCCGGCCTTCCTCCGCGGGCTCGCCAGGCTCGACCTCGGCGGCGGCGGCATCCCCGACTTCCGCCGCCTGAGCGAGCGGCTCGACGCGGCGACCGGGTGGCAGGTCGTCGCCGTCCCCGGCCTCGTCCCCGACGACGTCTTTTTCCGACACCTGTCGGAGCGCCGCTTCGTCGCCGGCAACTTCATCCGCTCGGCCGACCAGATCGACTACCTCGAAGCCCCCGACGTCTTCCACGACGTCTTTGGCCACGTCCCGCTGCTCGCCGACCCGGTCTTCGCCGACTACATGCAGGCCTATGGTGCCGGCGGCCTCAGGAGCCTCGACTTCGGCGCGCTGACGCGGCTGTCGCGGCTCTACTGGTACACCGTCGAGTTCGGCCTGATCCGCGACGGCGGCGACCTCAAGCTGTACGGGGCGGGCATCGTCTCGAGCCATGGCGAGAGCATCTTCGCCCTCGACAATCCGTCGCCGCACCGCATCGGCTTCGACCTCGCCCGCGTCATGCGGACACCATACAGGATCGACGACTACCAGGCTCTCTACGTCGTCGTCGACAGCTTCGAGCAGCTGTTGCGGACGACCCTCGACACCGATTTCGGCCCGCTCTACCAGCGCCTCGCCGGCGAGCCCGACGTTCCGATCGCCGAACTGCAGCCCGACGACGCAGTGATCACGCGCGGGAGCCAGACCCATGGCTCATAACAGCGTTGCAACCCCGCGCTCGCCCCGCTACAGGGGCCGTCTTCCGTCGCGTGGGGCAGTAGCTCAGATGGGAGAGCGCAGCAATCGCACTGCTGAGGTCAGGGGTTCGATCCCCCTCTGCTCCACCAACGCCGCCAAGGGGTTAGCCTGATGCGCTACGACATCAGCGGCACGACGATGCAGACCGTGTCGATCGACCTTGCTGCCGGCGAGCGACTGTTCAGCCAGACGGCGACGATGGCGTGGATGTCCGACGGCATTCGCATGGACACCCACACCGGCGGCGGGCTGTTCGCCGGGCTCAAGCGTGCCGTCGGCGGCGGCGGACTGTTCGTCACCGAGTTTATCGCCGATGCCGCCGGCCACGTCGCCTTCGCACCGCGCTTCCCCGGCCAGATCGTGCCGATCGCGCTGGCCGCCGGGCAGTCGCTCAACTGCCGCAAGGAGACCTTCCTCTGCGCCGAAGCGAGCGTCACCTTGGACATCGCCTTCCAGCAGCGCCTCGGCGCCGGCTTCTTCGCCGGCGAAGGCTTCGTCATGCAGCGCGTTACGGGGCCGGGTACGGTGTTCCTCGACCTGTCGGGCGAGATGGTCGAGAAGGACCTCGGGCCGGGCGAGCGCCTGTACGTCCACGCCGGCCACATCGGGATGCAGGAGCCGTCGGTCGACATCGACATCCGCATGATGCGCGGCTTCCGTAACATCCTGTTCGGCGGCGAGGGCCTGTTTCTCGCGACGCTGACCGGGCCGGGCAAGGTCTGGCTCCAGTCGATGCCGATCATCAACCTAGCCGAGGAAATCGCCCGTTACCTGCCCGGCAACGACCGCGGGGGCCGGAGCGGCACCGCCGGCACCGCGATCGGCGCGGCGGCGGTCGGCGGGCTGCTCGGCAGCATCTTCGGCGACACCTGACCGGGCGCGGTGGTGCGGGTGGCCGGGGTCGAACCGGCACTCCTTGCGGAACCGGATTTTGAGTCCGGCGCGTCTACCAATTCCACCACACCCGCAGCGATGCCGTCCTAGCCTAGTTCGGCGCCGGCCTCAATCGGGTCAGGGCAGGTCGGCGAGGGTGAGCCAACCGGCGACGTAGTTGGCGTAAAACAGGCCGAACAGCGCCGCCGATATGGCCGTCGTCCAGACGAGCTTGACGCGCAGGTGGGGCCGTACCGGCGCGCTGTCGGCCTGCCCCGGTACGCCTGCCTCGCCCGCTTCGGCGCTGGTGCGGACGCCGAACGGCAGGACCGCGAACAGGGTGACGAACCAGAACAGGACGTAGACGAGCAGCGCCGACAGCGGCTTCATGGGCTAGATCCGCACCACCTGCACGTCCGTCACCGGCTTCTTCCCCGTCCAGTCGCGCGCGACCCGGCGGACGGCGACGCGGATCGTCTCGGCGAATTTGTCGTCGTCGCGCGGGTTGCCGGTCCGCGCCGCGGCCTCGGCCGCCTCGGCGCACTCGGCGAGGAACTCCTTGTGGTCCTCCTCGACCGGAACGCCCTGCGCGACGACCGTCGGCCGTGCCGCGAGCTTGCCGCCGCCGTTCAGGACGACCGTCGCCGACAGGTAGCCATTGTGCATCATCCGCCGCCGCGCGACCATCGTCGCGCCGTCGGCGGGCAGGATGACGTCGCCGTCGAGGACGAGCCGCCCGACCTTCTCGTGGCCGATCAGCTTCGGCCCGTTCGGCGCGAGGCGGATCGCGCCGCCGTTGGTCGGCACCATTGCCCGCGGCACCCCAGTCTCGAGCGCGAGCCTGGCGTGCGCCTCCATATGGCGGCGCTCGCCATGAACGGGGATCGCGATCTCAGGGCGGACCCATTCATACATCGCCTCGAGCTCGGGTCGCCCCGGATGCCCCGAGACGTGGACATGCGCCTGACGCTCGGTGATGACCTCGACACCGCGGCTGGCAAGCGCGTTCTGGACGACGCCGATCGACGGTTCGTTGCCGGGGATCTCCTTCGACGAATAGATGACGCAGTCGCCGCGATCGAGCTTGAGATGCTGGTGACTGCCGCTGGCGATGCGGCTGAGTGCCGCCGCCGGCTCCCCCTGCGCACCGGTGCAGATGATCAGGAGCTGGCTTGGATCGAGCCGCGCCGCAGCGTCGAACGACAGGACCGGCGGGAAGTCCTTGAGGTAGCCAGTCGCCCGCGCGACGCCGAGGATGCGGTCCATCGACCGCCCGACGACGCACACCTGCCGCCCGGTTTCGAGCGCCACCTGACCGAGCGTGTGAAGCCGCGCTGCGTTCGACGCGAAGGTCGTGACCAGCACCCGGCCGGTGGTTCGGCCGCGGATGACCTCGAGCAGGCCGTCGCGGACCCCCGCCTCGCTGCCGCTGGCGTTTGCGTTGAACACGTTGGTCGAATCACCGACCATCGCGAGGACGCCGCTGTCGCCGAGTTCGCGCATCTGCGCCGGCGTCGACGGCGTGCCCATCTGCGGCTGATCGTCGAGCTTCCAGTCGCCGGTGTGGAAGACGCGGCCGAACGGCGTCTCGATGATCAGCCCGTTTCCCTCGGGGATCGAATGCGCCATCGCGGCGTAGCGGAACTTGAAGTCGCCGAGCGTCACGCTCCCGCCCATCGGAATGACGTGGAGCTTGACCTCCTTGTCGATCCCTTCCTCGATCAGCTTGCCGCGGATCAGCCCGGCGGTGAACGGCGTCGCATACAGGGGCACGCCGAGGTCGGCGGCGAGATAGGGGATCGCGCCGATGTGATCCTCGTGCCCATGGGTCAGGACGATACCGAGCAGATCCTCCCGCCGCTCCTCGATGAAGCTGAGGTCGGGCAGGATCAGGTCGACCCCGGGGTACGACGGATCGGCGAAAGTCATGCCGAGGTCGACCATCACCCACTTGCCGCGACAGCCGTAGAGATTGACGTTCATGCCGATCTCCCCCGACCCGCCGAGGGGCAGGAAGATCAGTTCTTCGCCGGGGGTGAGGAAGTTCTTGCGGTTGGGACTAGGCATTAGGCTCCGTTCTGGTTGAGGACGTGGATGCGGTGCAACCCGCGAATGGTGAGGTCGCCATCGACCCGGTCGATGGCCGGAGTATGGCGGTTGAACAAGGTGGCAAGGCCGCCGGTGCCGATGACCGTGACGGGCCCGCCGACCTCCGATGTAAGGCGCTTGACCAATCCTTCAATAAGCCCGACGTAGCCCCAGAAGACGCCCGACTGCATCGCCGCGACAGTATTGGTTCCGATTGCCGCGCCGTTGCCGGGCGGCGGCTCGACCGCGATCCGCGGGAGCTTGGCGGCGGCGTGATAGAGCGCGTCCATCGACAGATTGATACCCGGCGCGATCGCCCCGCCGCGATAGACGCCGTGGCCGGCCTCGTCGGCGATGACGTCGAACGTCGTCGCGGTGCCGAAGTCGACGACGATCAGGTTGCCCGGTGCGGTCGCGTGCGCGGCGACGGCGTTGACGATGCGGTCGGCGCCGACCTCCTTCGGGTTGTCGACGGCGAGGACGATGCCATATGCGAGCCCCTCGGTCCCGACGACGAGCGGCTCGACGCTGAAATACTTCCGGCACAGGCGCTGAAGGTTGAATAGCGTCGGCGGGACGACGGTGGCGATGATCGCCGCATCGACATGCGCGCGCTCGACCCCTTCGAGCGCCATCAGCTGGTGAAGCCAGACGGCATATTCGTCGGCGGTCCGGTCGCGATCGGTCGAAATGCGCCAGCGTTGGCGGATGTCGCCGGCCTCGACGCCGAGATCGACGAGCGCGAAGACGATGTTGGTGTTGCCGACGTCGATCGCGAGCAGCATCAGCCCCCTCCCCACGCGATCATAGCGTGAAGACCTCGCCGGCGTGAATCAGTCCCGCGCCACCGTCGTGAGGGGCCAGACGCAGCGCGCCATCGGCGGCGAGGCCGGAAAAGGCCCCGGCGACGGTTTCGCCGCCGAGGCGCGCTTCGAGCGGACTGCCCAGCCCAGCGGCGCGGGCGAGCCACGCCGTGCGGATCGCGGCGAAGCCCTGATCACGCCATGTCGCGCGGACGTCGGCAAAAGTGGCGGCGAGCGCCTCGGCCACCTTGCGGGTGGCCGGCGCCGCGATGCCCACGGCCGGCAACGACGTCGCCGGTCGCTCGGTCGCAGGCGGATGGCCGGCGAGATTGACCCCGAAGCCGATGATCGTCGCGGTTGGCCCGTGACTGCCGCCGCCACCTTCCAGGAGGATTCCGGCGACCTTCGTCCCGTCGAGCAGGATGTCGTTCGGCCACTTTAGCGCCAGTCGTTCGGGCGCGACCCAGCGATCGAGCGCGTGCGCCAGAGCGACTGCAGCGACGAAGGACAGCTGCTGCGCCGGCCCCTCTCCCGCCCGGTGGCGCGTCGCGACGCTGGCGAACAGGTTGCCCGGGACCGACACCCACG
>CAXTQJ010000060.1:0-11959 GCA_964246245.1 uncultured Sphingomonadaceae bacterium | reverse complement strand
CTTCCTGAACGTCTGGATAGCGCGCTACCTAGGACCGACATCTTTCGGCCTGCTCAGCTACGCACAGGCGGTCGCGGTTCTTCTGACGTTCCTGTCGACGCTCGGCCTGCCTGACATCATCATCCGCGATCTCGCCCGGATGAGCGAACGACGTCGTACAATTCTCGCCAGCGCCTTCCTTCTGCGCTTGGCGGGGGCCGCCCTCGTCATGGCCCTGGCGTTGATCTGCATCGTTATCGCACGACCGGGAGAGCCGGTTACGTGGGCGATCGTCGGGCTGTTCGCGTCAGCGCAATTCGCGCAGGCCATGGACGTGATCGATTCACAGTATCAAACGATCAATCGCGTTCGACCGGTGGTCGTCCTACGCAACGCCAGCTTTCTCGCATTCTCCTTGAGCAAGGTCCTCGCGATCGTGCTCGGCGGCTCAGTCGCGACCTTCGCTATTCTGTACACAGCCGAACTCTTCGTCACGGCCGGTCTGCTGTGGCTCCGCGCGCGCCGGGATGGCTACGGGTTCATCATCGCCGATGCCACCATCTCGGAAATCCGCCGTATGCTGGTCGATTGCGCTCCGCTGGTTCTGCGCCTGGGCGCGATCGGCATATACCTGCGGATCGATCAGGTGATGATCGGCTGGATGCTGGGCGACGCCAGCGTCGGACTGTACGTGGCGGGAACGCGTCTGATCGAACCGTGGTATGTGATGATGACGGCCGCCATCACAGCGTTCGTTCCGCGCCTCGCGCAGATTCATCATCTGCACAACGATCAATACGAAGCACAACTGGTCAAGGTCATTCGTGCGATGTTCTATGCGTCGGTCGCCATGGCGCTGGCGATGACCGTCGTCGCACCCTTTGCGGTCAACGCGCTTTACGGGTCACGCTTTGCTCAGGCTGCCCCGGTCTTGATGATCCACGCGTGGGCGGCCGTGTTCAGCACCTTCGGTCAGTCGGTCGGCGCATGGTTCGTCAATAAGCGTCTGGTCCGCTACGGCGTTTATCAATCAATCGCTGCGGCACTCGTCAACGTGGCGTTATGCTTTGCCCTGATCCCACAACTCGGCATCACGGGAGCGGCCGTGGCAGCGGTCGCCAGCCAGTTCGTCGCCGGCGTTGCCGCCAACTTGGTGTTTCCGGCGACGCGACGTGTTTTCACGTTGCAGATGCGCGCCATCCTTTGGCACCCCTGATTAGCCTCGTGCCCCGATGTTGATGCCCGTCGTCCTGTTCATGTTCATGGTCCTTGTCGCTGGCCGGCGGGTCAAGGGCCCCCTATGGGCGCTGGCCATCGCCTGGCTCGTCTGCTTGCTGCCGATCACCACGGGGTTGATCGATTTCGCCGATCTGACCGATCCTAGCTTCGCGTTTTCCGAAGTGCTCATCGCGTATAATGCCGCATTTGTCGGTGGCATCACCTTATTTTATGCGGTTCGTCGCGACCAACCGCGCACGAACGCCGTCGGCGCGCCTACTCGCGGGACGCTACAGCTTGTATGGATTTGTTGGGTGGTCGGTCTCGCCGGTGCCGGCTGCATGCTCATCGACTTCCTTGTCTACGGTGGCGGCGGCCTTTCAGATCTCCAGGCGCTGCGCGACACCATCGTCGCCCGCAACGCCGCGTCGCCGCTCGCGCAGCTCGGCTCGGTTCTGACCTGGGGGTGTCTATTCTGCTACGTCTTCGTGCTGGTCTACCGAACGAGGATCGGGCGCTATCGCAGCGCCATTCTTATCGCACCAATTTTTGGATATTTCTTGTTGTCGCTGCTGTCGGCAGGGCGACAGGCGGCGTTTCAGGTCATGTTATTCGCGGCGGTGACCGCGGCGCTCGTTGCGGCGAGACGCCCGACGGGTGCCGCAACCGCCGAGTTCCGTCGTCCTGGACTTCTATTGCCGGCGATTTCGGCGGCGATGATTGGCTACATGGGGCTGGTCGCCGTGTTTCGAAACGACAATTCCATATCCGACGACAAGAGTGACGTTCTGGCGGCCCTGTTCAACTTCAAGCTGTCGCCAACAATCGTGGGTATCGGCAACCTATTTGGGCCGTCGGTGCGCTCGGTTGCGGTCGAGGCGATCACTTATTTCTCCAGCTCAATCTCAATTTTCGAGCGCTTTCTGACGCTTCACTTTCCGCCCAGCTACGGCGCGATGAGCGTTCCGCTCGTCTTTCGCCAATTCCAGTCGGTCAGCGGGATCGTTCCCGCAGATGTCCTGTCGAACCGTGTCGATGCGCTCAACGACGCCGGCGTTATCGGCGCTGGATGGACGACGGCGTTCGGCAACTACCTAATGGACTTTGGTCCGCTCGGCACGGTCGCAGTTTTGCTCGTTTCCGGGTTTTACACGGCTTTCGCATGGGATCGCGGCTTACGCTCGAATCACTTCGAGGAGATCGTGGTGGCCGTCCTCGTCATGGTCGGCGTCATCTATCTGCCAATCTTCCCGGCGGAGTCCGACACCAACCTGCTGCTACTCTGGTTTTTTTGCTTGGGGGTGAGCTGGCTCCGCCATCGGCACCCCGGCTTTACGCCGTCGCTGTCGCGCATATGATACGCCATCTGCTCAACTTCGTTCTCTGGTCCTTGCCGCCCACCCGCCTGTTCGCGTTGCGCCGGTTCCTGTTGCGCGTCTCGGGGATCGATGTCGCCGACGACGCCTGCGTCTGCGGCGGCGGCTGGATTTACGGACGGGGACGCCTGACGATTGGGCCTGGCACGTGGATCAGCCCCGGGGTCGTCATCCATACCCATGTCGATGCGTCGATCTGCATCGGCGAACGATGCGACATCGGGCCCGGGGCGGAATTGCTGCCCGGCAGCCACGAGATCGGCGGCCCGTCGCGTCGCGCGGGACGCGGGACGGCGCGATCGATCATCATCGAGCCCGGCTGCTGGATCGGTGCCCGTGCGCTGGTCCTCGGCGGTGTAACGATCGGAACCGGAGCTATCGTAGCCGCCGGAGCGGTCGTCATTCGCGATTGTCCGGCCAACACCTTGGTCGCCGGCGTTCCCGCGATACACCGCCGGAACCTGGACGCGTGAAGTCCCTGCTCATTTTGTGCAACGCCATCGACGACGTGACGCGCAACGAACGAGGTATCACGACCGACAGTCCGGCGGCATCGCGCAAAATATTTATGACGGCGCAGGCGCTAAGGCGGGTCGGCATCTCTCCTGTCGTCATCAGCCTCGGTCGCGGTCGACATACGGGCACGACCAGATGGTTCGCGGCAACTGCGCGCCGGTCGGCGAATGTGGCGACACTCTATCTGGCTTTCGTCGATCGTCCGCTGCTGTCGTATCTGGTTTCGCTGGTCGCTCCAGCAATCGCTATTCGGGCGTGCGCGCGTCGCTCGCCGCGACCGGTCTTGCTGCTCTACAACCGGTCGCTAACCTATGTGGCCGCCGTCATCGTTGCGCGGGCATATCGTCTTCCGATCGTGCTCGATCTGGAGGACGGCTATACCGGCACGGGCCGTCGACTGCGCGAACGGTTCATGCGGCTGGGAACGCGGTCGTTCGACGCTCTCTGCGGTGGCCGGGCATTGCTTGCGTGCTCTGCGCTGGCCTCTGCGACACGATTGCGGCCGACGATGGTCTATTATGGCGTGAGCGATGTGCAACCGCGTTCCGACACGGCTGTCAGTGGCGGCGTTACGGCATTACTGGGTGGAACGATAGCGCGCGACACCGGAGCCGACCTATTGGCCGACGCCGTCCTCAAGCTGCGCCAGGCCGCACCGTCGTGGGCATCCGATCTGACCATCGAGATCACGGGAAAAGGACCGTCGCTTCAGCGGCTTGTCGCGCTCGTCGACGCGCCGGGCGAACCGCGCGTAATGGTTTGGGGGCGTATCAGCGATAGCGAATACGCCGCGCTTCGATCGCGCGCCGATGTCGGATTGGCGCTCAAGCCCAACCGGGGCTTGCTGGCCCAGACGACGTTTCCATCAAAGGTCATTGAGATGGCCGCCGCGGGACAACTCGTGATCACGACCGATATCAGCGACGTTCGAAAGGTTCTGGGCGACCGCGGCGCGCGATATGTGACCACGGATACGGCGGACGCCCTGATCGACGAACTCCGCTGGGTTGTCGAGAACCGTGACGAAGCGGTTGCCACTGCCGCGCGAGGTCGTTCTGCTGTCGCCGACCTCTGCGCGCCGGGTCCGGCGGCTTCGCGGCTCGCGGCCTTTCTATTCGGCGAAAAACAGTGACGCGCCTCGTGTGCTGGCAGCCGCTGCTGACCGACCACCAACGTCCCACGCTCGATGCGCTCGGCGCGATTATCGGAAGTCGTCCCGAGTATATCGTCGCGGGAAAAACGCAAGTCGAACGCGACCGACAGGGTTGGGGTGAGAACTGGCGAGAGGTCGACGCTGAAGTAACCGAGTTGCCATCAACGGGCTGGCGAAGATGGGCGCAGGAACACTTTGATCAAAATCGCGATACCATCCATATATTTGGCAGCCCGTTCGGCAATCGGCGGCTGATCGGCGTTCTTGCGCTGGCGCTTTGGTCGGGGGCACGGGTATGGCTGATCTCCGAGCCTTGGTCCGAAACGGGCGACGGTTATTATGACGACCAGGCCCAATGGCGCGACCGGATAAGGACGGTGCTGCGGCCTTATGTCTATCACGGCTATGGTCGGTTGATCCGACGGCGGGTGGCGGGCGTCTTTGCCATCTCGCCGCTCGCCGTTGCCCAATATGTTGCCATCGGCGTCCCGATGGACCGCATCCGGCCATTCGGGTATTTCATTCCCGCTCCTGCCGCTGCGCTGCCGGTCGCCGCACGTCCGTGTTCCGATCAGCTTCGCGCGGTCTTCGTCGGAACGGTCATCGCCCGGAAGGGAATTGCCGAACTGGCAGCGGCCGCTGCAGCGCTCGACGCGCGTGGCGTGCAAATCACGGTCGACGTCTTTGGACCGAGCAATCGACCATTCGACTATCCCGGCCTGCGATACCGCGGAATGATCCCGTTCGGCGAAGCTCCTGGCATCATCGCGAACTACGACGTGCTCATCGCGCCAAGTCGCCATGATGGCTGGGGAGTAGTCGTCAACGAGGCCATTATGGCGGGAGTTCCGGTTGTCGCCAGCGACCGTACCGGTGCCGGCGCGATGATCGACCGTTGGCGCTGCGGCGTTCGTTTTCGCGCGGGGGATGCCGGCGATCTGGCTACAACCTTGACGACGCTCGCCTCAAATCCACACGCGCTGACCGCCATGCGCCGAGCCGCACGCGCGCTTGCCCCCGAACTGACGCCGGCGCGCGCCGCATCCTATATGGCGGCCGCGTTGTTCGACCAGCCCGAAAAGAACCCCTGGTACGATGTATCGACATCGGCCGTACCGGCGGCGGCATAAGCGATGGTCCTGTTTTCTCCCGACATATTTTCGGCACAGGCGACCGGCGGCATCTCGCGATGTATGATCGAACTCATGTCCGCGCTCGGCGATGAGCCGTGGACGCTTTGGGCGGGCAAGCACGACAATGATATGCTGGCCGCCGCGCTGACGCGGGCCGATTTCGCACGACGTGTCGTGGCGGCAGAAAAAACTCCGTCCGCGTCGCGCTTTCCGCGGGCACTTGTCAACGAAATGCGCTTCGCAGCCTTTGCCTTGAAAGCCGGACAGCGGGTGGCGCACCGAACCTATTACCCCGCAGTCGACGTGCTTGCGGCGACAAACAGGGTTCGTCAAATTCATACCCTGCATGACATGTGGGACGAATGCCACGCCCGACGCAGTCTGCAATTGCGGGCGCGAAGCGTGCTGAAGCTCAGGGCATTGAACCGTGCCGACGCGGTGATCTGTGTCTCTCACCATACACGAAGCGAATTGCTGAAGATCAGACCGGAACTTGCCGCTCGAACATCGGTCATTCATCATGGCGTTCGTCGCCTATCCGATGCACCGCTAGTGTTTCCGGCTGACCGGCCATTCTTCCTGTTCGTCGGGCAACGCGGCTCCTACAAGAACTTCGCGGTTGCCGTCAGGGCGCTCGCAAGGTCCGGCCTCGAGCACGATCTGGTCTGCTTCGGTGGCGGAGCCTTGACGACTGAAGAGCGATCCGTGATCGCGCAATTGGGGTTGGATGGACGCGTTCGCCATTGCCGCGGCGACGATGATCTACTTGCCGGAGCCTATGAGCGTGCGACCGCCTTGCTGTATCCTTCGTGCTATGAAGGTTTTGGCTTGCCGATCCTGGAAGCGATGATCCATAATTGCATAGTCATCGCCGCACCTCTTACTTCGCTTCCCGAGGTCGGTGGTGAGGCGGCGATCTATGCGGCTGCGACTGACGTGGAAGAATGGGCGGCTGCCTTGAGGCAGGTCGCGAACGGCGGCGCGTCAATGGATGATCGCCGCGCGCTTGGCCGCTCACGCGCCGCCCAATTCACCTGGGAGAAAACCGCGACCGCGCATCGCGACCTCTATGCGACGCTCGCATAAGTCTCGTGCCTTGATCACTCATGCGATCTCGAGCAGCTCGCGCAGATAAGCGATCGTCCGCGCCAGCCCCTCATCAAGGTCGATACGGGGAGTCCAGCCGAGGTGCTGGCGCGCTAGGTCGATCACAGGCCGTCGTTGACGCGGATCATCGCGGGGCAGCGGCTCGAATATGACAGGCGACCGTGAACCGGTTTGACCGATCACCTTTTCGGCGAGCTCGAGCATCGAAAACTCGCCGGGGTTGCCAAGGTTGATCGGCCCCGTGACGGTATCCGGTGAGGCCATCAACCGGACAAAGCCATCGATCAAGTCGTCGACGAAGCAGAAGCTGCGCGTCTGTCGCCCGTCGCCGTAGATCGTGATCGGCCGGCTTTGCAGTGCCTGGACGATGAAATTGGACACAACCCGGCCGTCGTTGGGGTCCATCCGCGGGCCATAAGTGTTGAAAATGCGCGCAACCTTGATCTTGAGGCCGTGCTGGCGGTGGTAGTCAAAGAACAGCGTTTCGGCACAGCGTTTGCCCTCGTCATAACATGCGCGCGGGCCGATCGGGTTGACTTGCCCCCAATAGCTTTCGGGTTGCGGATGAACTTCGGGATCGCCGTAGACTTCGCTCGTCGAGGCTTGGAATACCTTGGCCTGCACGCGCTTAGCCAACCCAAGCATGTTGATTGCGCCGTGCACACTGGTCTTGGTCGTCTGGACAGGATTGACTTGGTACTGCACCGGCGACGCCGGACAGGCGAGGTTATAGATCTCGTCGACCTCGACGAACAGCGGGAAGGTGACGTCGTGACGCATAAACTCGAAGCGCGGATGGCCGAGCAACGACGCGATATTTCGCTTGTGACCTGTAAACAGGTTGTCGACACACAGGATGTCGTGTCCCTCGCCGAGCAGGCGCTCGCATAGGTGCGAGCCGAGGAAGCCGGCTCCGCCGGTCACGAGGATTCGTTTGGACGACAAACTCACGCAGCGACTCTCCGTTGAGATTCGGTCGCCTGCCAGCGGACGGCGGCAGGGGCGGGCCAGTCGCACGCCGGGGCGACGAGCTGGGCCGCCTTCATAAGATACTTGGCCCACAGCAATCGCGCCGACAGGGCGTACCGGTGGCGGCGAAGCGATGCGGCGGCGTGGCTGTTGGCCCGCGCGTAGCTCGCCAGCCCCGCGTTCGACACGCCCCCGGCCCGCATGGTGACCAGCGTCGGGGTCAGACGGACGGCACGAAGGCGATGTATGAGGAAGAAGCGCACCATCCAGTCGAAATCCGCCGCGGTTCCGGCGGCAAGATCGAAGCCGCCGACCTGCGTCAGCGCGGCGCGGCGAACATAGAAGCCGGGATGCGGCGGCATATGACCCAAGCGCAGTCGCCACGGCGCGACATGCGCCGGGTAGGCGCGGCGGAGGCGACGCGTGTCGATCGGATCGACCATTGCGACGCCGGCGGCGACCGCTGCGGCGCGCGGCGCGGCGTCGGCCGCGGTGGCGACCAGGGTGAGGGCGTCTGTGCGGCAGAAGAAGTCGTCAGCGTTAAGGAAGCCGACGAGATCACCGGTCGCGCGCTCGATGCCGCGATTCATTGCGTCGTACAGGCCGTTGTCGGGCTGGCTGATGAACGTCGCCCCCGGCCGCGCGGCAGTGGCGGCCACGGCGGCGGTCGCATCGGTCGAG
Source organism: uncultured Sphingomonadaceae bacterium (assembly GCA_964246245.1). GTDB lineage: Bacteria > Pseudomonadota > Alphaproteobacteria > Sphingomonadales > Sphingomonadaceae > Polymorphobacter_B. The sequence continues at coordinate 3,827 of CAXTQJ010000060.1, read as the reverse complement.
CCGCCGTCGATGATGATATGCTCGACTTCGCCGTAATCCTGCGCCGCGACCGAACGCAGCGTGTCGCCGATCGTGGCGGCGGCGTTCCACGCGACGGTGACGACGCTTATCCTCAAGCGGCGAGGCCGCCGCGCCGCGCGATATCGGTGTCGACGAAGCGCAGCGCGTCGCGCAGACCGTCCTCCAGCCCGATCGACGCCCGCCAGCCGAGCGCTGTGAGCCGGCTGCCGTCCATCAGCTTGCGGAACGTCCCGTCGGGTCGCGACGCGTCGAAAGTCAGTCGTCCACCAAAGCCGACGATGCGCGCGATCATGGCCGCAAGGTCAGCGATCGGCAGGTCGGTGCCGGTGCCGACGTTGATATGCCTTGCCGCCGAATAATGCCGAAGCAGGAAGACGACCGCGTCGGCCAGATCGTCGACGTGCATGAACTCGCGCCGCGGCGCTCCGGTGCCCCAGACGACCATCTCGGCGGCGTGCGAGTCGCGGGCGATGACCGCCTTGTGAAGGAGCGCCGGAATGACGTGGCTGCTCTCCAGATCGTAATTGTCGCCCGGGCCATAAAGATTTGTCGGCATCGCCGAAATGAAGTCGAGTCCGTGCTGCTCGCGATACGCCTCGGCCAGCTTGATGCCCGCGATCTTGGCGACGGCGTACCACTGGTTGGTCGGCTCGAGCGGGCCGGTGAGCAGCGCCTCCTCGGCGATCGGCTGCGCCGCGTCGCGGGGATAGATGCACGAACTGCCGAGAAAGATCAGCTTGGCGACGCGCGCCCGCGCCGCCGCGGCGAGCACGTTCGCCTCGATCATCAGGTTGTCGTGAAGGAAGTCGACCGGCCGCGCGCTGTTCGCCGCGATCCCCCCGACGCGCGCCGCCGCGACGACGACGACGGTCGGACGCGTCGTCGCGACCCAGTCCTCGACCTCGGTCTGCCGCGTCAGGTCGAGTTCCGAACGCGGTGCCGTCACGACTTCGACGTCTTCGCGCGCCAGCCGGCGGACGACGGCGGACCCCACCATACCGCGGTCGCCGGCGACCCAAACCCGGTGACCGGCGAGGTCGAAGGGCGTCATGCCGCCAGCGCCGCGCGGTCGGCGGCGACCATTTCGCGAACGAGATCGACGAGCGGCGTCGTGTGCTTCCAGCCGAGCAGACGTTCGGCCTTGCCGGCATCGCCAAGGAGGAGGTCGACCTCGGTCGGACGGAAATAGGCCGGGTCGATGCCGACGAGGGTCGAGCCGGTGGCCGCGTCGACCCCGACCTCGTCGACGCCGGTCCCGTGCCACTCGATCGTCCGGCCGATCTCGGCGAACGCGAGTTCGACGAAAGTGCGGACGCGCGTCGTCGTGCCCGTGGCGAGAACCCAGTCGTCGGGCGTATCGTGCTGGACGATCCGCCACATGCCTTCGACGTAATCCCGCGCATGCCCCCAGTCGCGTTCGGCGTCGAGGTTGCCGAGATAGAGCCGCGCCTGTGTCCCGGCCCCGATCGCGGCGACGGCACGCGTGATCTTCCGCGTGACGAAGGTCTCGCCGCGCAGCGGACTTTCGTGATTGAACAGGATGCCGTTCGACGCGTGCAGGCCGTACGCCTCGCGGTAGTTGACCGTGATCCAGTAGGCGTACAGCTTCGCCACGGCATACGGGCTGCGGGGGTAGAAGGGCGTCGTCTCGCTTTGCGGCGACTCGTGGACCTTGCCGTAGAGTTCCGACGTCGAAGCCTGGTAGAAGCGCGTGCGGTCCATCTTGAGAATGCGCAGCGCCTCGAGCAGGCGCAGCGTGCCGAGGCCATCGGCGTTGGCGGTGTATTCGGGCGTTTCGAAGCTGACCTGGACGTGGCTTTGCGCGGCGAGGTTGTAGATTTCGTCGGGCTGCGTCTCCTGGACCAGCCGGATCAGGTTGGTCGCGTCGGTCAGATCGCCGTGATGGAGGTAGAAGCTGGTCGGTCCCTCGTGCGGGTCGCGGTAGAGGTGATCGATGCGGCCGGTGTTGAACGACGACGACCGCCGCTTGACGCCATGGACGACATAGCCCTTCGCCAGCAGCAATTCGGCGAGATAGGCCCCGTCCTGGCCGGTAACGCCGGTGATCAGTGCAGTCTTGGTCATCGCATCCTGGTGTTCCGCGGTCGCGCGGCTCTAACCGAAGCCGTCGCCGCTTGTCGATGGCCGCGCCACCGGGGGTCGCATATTGGTTCGGCCGCGGTTAAGCCGTGGTCGCGCACCCGCCGCCCAGGCCGAGCGAGGACGATGTCGTGACGTTCCACCATTTCCCCATCACCCCTGTCGTCCTCTCCGGCGGGTCGGGGACACGCCTATGGCCCGTGTCGCGGGCGCTGCACCCCAAGCAGCTGCTGCCGATCGCCGGCGACCGGTCGATGCTCCAGGCGACGGTGGCGCGCTTCACCGCGTCCGGCTTCGTGCCGCCGATCGTCGTCGGTGGCGAGGAACATCGCTTCCTCATCGCCGACCAGCTCGCCGAGATCGACGCGGCTCCGGCGGCGATCATCCTCGAACCCGCCGGGCGCAACACCGCCGCGGCGATCGCGCTGGCTGCCCATCATGCCCTCGCCAACGACCCGGCGGCGCTTCTCCTCGTCGTGCCGTCGGACCACGTCATCGCCGACGTCGCCGCGTTCCGCGCGGGCGTCGCGGCGGGCGCGGCGGTGGCGGCCGACGGGTGGCTGGTCACCTTCGGCATCACGCCCGCCGCCCCCGAGACCGGCTACGGCTATATCGAAGCAGGGCTCGCCTTCGCCGACCACGCCGGCGTCGAACACGTCGCGCGCTTCGTCGAGAAGCCCGATGCGGCGACGGCGGCGGCCTTCGTCGCCGGGGGACACCACCTGTGGAACGGCGGTATCTTCCTTTTCCGCGCCGATCGCTACCTCGACGAACTCGCCACGCACGCGCCGGATATCGCCGCCGCCGCCGCCGGCGCGATGGCGGCGGCGACGCGCGACGGCGATTTCGTCCGCCCCGCCCGCGCCGCCTTCCTCGCCAGCCCGAGCGTGTCGATCGACTATGCGGTGATGGAGCATACCGACCGTGCCGCCCTCGTCCGCGTCGACATGGGCTGGTCCGACGTCGGGTCGTGGGGCGCGCTGTGGGACATCGCCGAGCACGACGTGGCCGGCAATGCGTTCCACGGCGATGTCGTCGCGATCGACAGCCGTGACTGCCTCGTCCGCGTCGACAATGGCCCGGCGGTCGCCGTCGTCGGCATCCGCGACCTTGTCGTCGTCTCGACCCGCGACGCGGTGCTGGTCGTGCCGCGTGCGCAGTCGCAGGACGTGCGCGCCGTGGTCGACGAGCTCAAAGCGCGGAACTCGACCCGCCACACGACGCAGGCGGTCGTCCACCGGCCGTGGGGCACTTACGAGACGACCGACGCCGGCGAGCGTTTCCAGACCAAGCGAATCGTCGTCAAGCCGGGCGCGGAACTGTCGCTCCAGATGCACTACCACCGCAGCGAGCACTGGGTCGTCGTGTCGGGGACCGCGCTCGTCACCATCGACGGGGTCGAGCGGATCGTCGGCGAGAACCAGTCGGCGTACATCCCGGCGGGCACGCGCCACCGCCTCGCCAACCCGGGCAAGGTTCCCCTCCACCTGATCGAGGTCCAGTGCGGGCCGTACCTCGGCGAGGACGACATCGTCCGTTTCGACGACCGCTACGCCCGCGCCTGAGGGGCGAAGCCCTCGCACAGCACCTCGACCAGATCGTCGCCGACCGTCGTCGCGCGCCAGCCGAGCGCGGCGGCGGCAGGGCGTGGGTCGGCGGGTGGGGCGATGGAGGCAGTAACGGCGGGCGGCGGCGGACGGCCGAAC
>CAXTQJ010000059.1:10506-11992 GCA_964246245.1 uncultured Sphingomonadaceae bacterium | reverse complement strand
CATCAGAAGCGTCAGGCCCATCGCCGCCGAGGCGAGGCCGACCGCCAGGCCGACGGCCATCGGCTGCAGCCGCCTCGCCAACGCATCGAGGTTCACCCACGATCCGAGCAGGCCGACGCCGAGGCCGGCGCCCTTCAGCCGGCCCCCGGTCGTCGTCGCCAGGCCGTCGAGGGCCGGGCCGCCGAGGTCGGCCAGGATGACGACGGCCCCGCGCAGGCGCTGTGGGCGCTGGGCGGGGTCGAGGCGCTCGACGTCCGCGGCCCGGTCAGCCTGTCGGTCGACGCCAGCGGCCGCCTCGGCGATCCGCGCCTGACCGGCACGATCGCGGCGCACGGCGCGCGGGTCGAGAACGTGACGCTCGGCACCGTCGTCGACAACCTGACGGTCGACGGGCGTTTCACCGAGTCGCGCCTCGACCTCGCCAGCGTCGCCGGCACGATCGGCAAGGACGGCAAGGTCGCCGCGTCGGGGCGCGTCGACCTGTCGGCCGAGCGTGGCTTTCCGCTCGACGTGACCCTGCGCCTCGACAACGCCCAGGCGATCAACCGCGACGACCTCCGCGCGACGACGAGCGGTACCCTCAGGCTCCACAGCGACGGCGGCGGCGGGCGAATCTCGGGCGCGCTCGACATCGTCCGCGCTCGCCTCCGTCTCGGCCGCGCCGCCGCGACCGCCGACGTGCCGGTGCTCGCGGTCGACGAGCGCAACACCGAGCTGCTCGGCCGCGCCGCGCCGCGCGTCGCCAAGCTGACGCTGTGGACGCTCGACGTGTCCGCCACGGCGCGCGACAACGTCGCGGTCGAGGGGCTCGGCCTCAATTCGCTGTGGCGCGGCACGGTCAAGGTCACCGGCCGAGCCACCGCGCCCGAGTTCGCCGGCCGCGTCGAGCTGATCCGCGGCGATTACGACTTCTCGGGCAAACGCTTCACCTTGACCCGCGGTGACGTCCGCTTCGCCGGCGGCAATCCGCCCGACCCCGTCGTCGACATCGCCGCCGAAAACACGAGTTCGGGCTTCACCGCGCAGCTCAACCTGACGGGCACCGCGCTCCATCCCGACATCCGCTTCAGCTCGACCCCGGCGCTGCCCGAGGACGAGGTGCTCAGCCGCGTCCTGTTTGGCGCCTCGATCACGACGCTGTCGGCCCCCGAGGCGATCCAGCTCGCCGGAGCGCTCGCCAGCCTGCGGTCGAACGGCCGCGGCGTCGGCGCGGCGCTCGATCCCTTCGGCGCGGTCCGCAAGGGACTCAGGATCGACCGCCTGCGCGCCCTGCCGGCCGACACGACGACCGGACGCAAGACGTCGATCGCGGCGGGCAAGTACATCGGCCGGCGGCTCTACGTCGAGCTGGCGACCGACGCCCAGGGCTATTCGGCGACGTCGATCGAGGTCGCGCTGTCGCGGTCGTTCTCGATCCTGTCGACCGTCGCGACGCTCGGCGGCACGAGCGCCAACCTGCGGGTGAAGCGCGACTATTGATCCGCCC
>CAXTQJ010000059.1:7410-10496 GCA_964246245.1 uncultured Sphingomonadaceae bacterium | reverse complement strand
CACCTACGGGTGCGAGGAGACGAGGAATGCTCGGACGGATCATGGCGATGGTGGCGGGGCGCAGCCTCGCCCGCAGTCTCGGCGGGGTCACCGCCGGCCCGGTGGGTGCGGTCGTCGGCGTCCTGCTCCCGACCGTTCTGCGCCGCCTCGGTCCGGGCGGAATCGTCGCCGCAGCGATCGGCGGCGCGGTGGTGCGACGGGCGATGAAGCGCGCGGTGTAACCGGGACGGCACCTTTTGCGTGTGAGCTTTGGTTAGTCGCAAGCCTTTGTAATTGCTGGGGATGGCTTCGACTGTGCCCCCACATACGTGATAGCTTTCGCGCCGTTTAACCCGGGCAAAGGACGGCCGATCGTGCGTTCACGGGGCGGTCATCGGCTTTTGACTATCGCTCAGATTGTCGGCATAAGACCGGCCTTGCACTTGGGAGAAGGACGATCGTGGCCACTCGTGCCGTCGAACCGCGCAGCCGTCGCTACGACCCGGCCGAAACGCGTCAGCGCGTCCTCGAGGCGGCTAATCTGCTGTTCTCGACCAAGGGCTTCGCCGCGACCGGGACCGCCGACATCGCGCGTGCCGCCGACGTGTCGGAGGGGTCGATCTTCTATCATTTCGGGTCGAAGAACAACCTGCTCGTCGAGATCGGACGGATGTACGGCGAGCGGATGATCGCGGTGATGCAGGGCGACGACGCGCTCGGCGACCTCGACATCGGCGACGCCATCCGCCGCTGCGTCGCCTTCTGCCTTGAGCACAAGGAGTGGGAGACGCTGACCGGCGAGGTGTGCGCCGAAGGCAAGCCGAAGATGCTGATGCGGACCGAGGCCGAGCCCTTCTATCACGCATCGCGCGCGGTGACGCTCGACTGGTCGACGCGTCACATCGCGGCGGCGTGCGCGAAGCGCGGATATGATGCGATGAACGCTCCGGTCGCCGCCAAGCTGATCTATGCGCTGGTCGGCGAGGCGCTCGACGAGGTCATGTCGACGAACGATGCGGCCGAGCGCGACGCGATCGTCGTCGAGACCGTCCGCTTCGTCCGCACCGCGTGCGGCCTGCCGCCGGAGTGAGCTTCCGCCCCGCAGCGGCGATCCTCGACCTCGGCCCCGACTTCTTCGACCCCGTCGCGGCGGCCGACTTCCCACAGGCGGTGCCGCGCTTCCGGAACGACCGCGCGGCGGCGACGATCGGGCTCGACGCTCTGTCCGACGCCGAATGGGTCCGCCGGTTCGGCCGGTTCGATCCGTTCTCCGGCAGCCTGCCGACGCCGCTCGCGCTGCGCTACCACGGGCACCAGTTCCGCGTGTACAACCCCGACCTCGGCGACGGCCGCGGCTTTCTGTTCGCCCAGTGCCGCGACGACCACGACCGGCTGATGGACCTCGGCACCAAGGGGTCGGGGACGACGCCGTGGAGCCGTGCCGGCGACGGACGCCTGACGCTGAAGGGCGCGGTGCGCGAAGTGCTTGCGACCGAGATGCTGGCGGCGCTCGGGGTCGATACGTCGAAGACGCTGTCGGTCATCGAGACCGGCGAAGAACTGGATCGCGGCGACGAGCCGTCGCCGACGCGTAGCGCGGTTCTTGTCCGGCTGAGCCACGGCCACATCCGCTACGGCACCTTCCAGCGGCTGGCGGCGCTCGGGCTGGCCGATGACATGGCGCGGCTGACGGCGTACGTCCTGACCCACTACTTCGGCGGAGACGGGCTGGACGACCCCTACGCGACGCTGATCGATCGCGCCGTGACCAACGCCGCGAACCAGGCGGCGGCGATGATGGCGGCGGGGTTCGTCCACGGCGTCCTGAACACCGACAACATCAACATCACCGGCGAGAGCTTCGACTACGGCCCGTACCGGTTCGCGCAAAGCTGGGACCCCGGCTTCACCGCCGCCTATTTCGACCACCACGGCCTCTACAGCTTCGGTCGTCAGCCCGAAGCGCTCCAGTGGAACGTCTTCCAGCTCGCTGGGGCGTTGCGACTGGTCGCGCCGCTCGACGCGCTGCGGCCTCCGCTCGAGGCATACGGCGACCGCTACACCGCGGCGCTGACGGTAGCGCTGCTCGCGCGACTCGGCGTCGTGCCGTTCGGCGACCGACGCGACTCCGAACTCGGCGAGGCGCTGGTGACGGCACTGGCGGCAACGCGCGCCGACCTCGACCGCTTCTGGTTCGACTGGCGCGGCGGGTCGCTTCGCCGCGCGACCGACGCCTATGACCACCCCGCGTTCGCACCGTTCGTCGCCGCCGTCGGCGCCTTCGCTCCCGCGACCACGACGACCCACGCCTATTGGTCGGATAGCGCACCGACCGGCTTGCCGATCGACGAAATCGAAGCCATCTGGGGCGCGATCGCGGCGAGCGACGACTGGGGCCCGTTCGCCGCCAAGGTCGCGGCGATCCGGTGGCAGGGGGAGGCGATGGCGGCGTGACGCGATGGACCGAAGCCGCCGCCAACGCGTGGTACGCCGCCCGGCCGGTTCCGCTCGGCTGCAACTTCGTGCCGTCTACCGCGGTCAACCAGCTCGAAATGTGGCAGGCGGCGACGTTCGACCCCACCACGATCGATCGCGAGCTTGGTCGCGCCGGCGGCCTCGGCATGAACGCCGTCCGCGTCTTCCTCCACGACCTGCTGTGGGCCGATCCCGCCGGCTGCGTCGCGCGGCTCGACGCCTTCCTTGGCCTCGCCGCCAGTCAAGGCCTCGGCGTCGTCCCGGTGCTGTTCGAATCGTGCTGGAATCCGGTTCCCGTCGCCGGCCCGCAGCCCGCGCCGCGGCCCGGCGTCCACAACTCGCGCTGGGTCCAGTCGCCGGGGGCCGCCGCGCTCGCCGATCCCGCTGCCGTGCCGCGACTCCAGGCCTACGCCACCGGCGTCGCCGCCGCCTTCGCACGCGACTCGAGGGTCCTGATGTGGGACGTGTGGAACGAGCCCGACAACGGGCCCGAGGTCGATCTGCGTGATCCGCAGCGGCTCAACGACAAGGCGGTCGCGGTCGAGCCGTTGCTCGACGCGGCGTTCGGTTGGGTCCGCGCCCCCCGGGTCACGCAGCCCCTGACCACCGCGATCTGGTCGGGCGACAGGTCC
>CAXTQJ010000059.1:5510-7400 GCA_964246245.1 uncultured Sphingomonadaceae bacterium | reverse complement strand
GTCGGGCGACTGGTCGTCGGCGGCGACGCTGACCCCAATCCAGCGCTGCCAGCTCGACCAATCCGACGTGATGACCTTCCACAACTACGACGGGGGCGACGAATTCGTCCGCCGCGTCGGCCTGCTCGCGGCGCGGGGGCGGCCGGTGATCTGCACCGAATATCTCGCCCGGCCGCGCGGCAGCACCTTCGCGTCGATCGTGCCGGCGGCGCGGCGACTCGGCGTCGGGCTGTTCAACTGGGGCCTCGTCCGCGGCCGGACCCAGACGCACCTGCCGTGGGATTCGTGGGAGCAGCCCTACCTCGGCCCCGCGCCCGAGCCGTGGTTCCACGATGTCTTCGACCCCGACGGCGCGCTTCATTATGCGGCCGAAGCGGCGGTGCTGCGCGAGGCCGATGCCAGGGAGGAAGCCGCATGACCGACCACGTCAAGGTGACGATCGACGCCGGCATCGCCGAACTGCGCTTCGACCGGCCCGAGAAGCGCAACGCGATCACCGCCGCGATGTACGCGGCCCTGCGCGACGCGCTCCTTGGCTGCGCGGTCGAGGACAGCGTCCGCGTCGTCCTGTTCACCGCCGCCGGCGACAGCTTCACGGCGGGGAACGACCTCGCCGACTTCATGGCCCCGCGTGAGGGCGAGCAAGCGGTGACCGGCTTCCTCCGCGCGCTCGCGACCGCGCCGAAGCCGCTCGTCGCCGCGGTGCGCGGCAACGCGGTCGGCGTGGGGACGACGATGCTCCTCCACTGCGATCTCGTCGTCGCCGCGCCGAGCGCAAAACTACAGGTGCCGTTCGTCAACCTCGGACTGGTCCCCGAAGCGGCTAGTTCGCTCCTCCTGCCGCGGCTGATCGGGCATCAGCGCGCGTCGGCGATGGTCCTGCTTGGTGAAGCACTCGACGCAGCGACCGCGCTGGCGGCGGGCATCGTCAACCGCGTCGTCGCCGACGCCGACCTCGAGGCGACCGCGCGCGACCTCGCCGCGCAGGTCGCGGCGAAGGCGCCGACGGCGGTGCGGCTGGCGAAAGCGCTGCTCAAGGGCGATCCAGCCGAGGTCCTCGCGCGAATGGACGCCGAAGGGGTCCACTTCGCCGCGCAGCTCAAGTCGGCCGAATGCCGCGAGGCGATCACCGCCTTCTTCGAGAAGCGGGTGGCGAACTTCTCTTGATCCTCCCCGCGGGCGGGGAAGATCACATCCCGCGCGTCGCCCCTACCGCCCCCGCCGCGGCTTCGACCGATTCGCCGTCATCGGATCGGGGCGTTTCGGCGGGGTCCAGCCCGGCGGCGGCTCGACCGCCTGGCGGCTGCTGCCGAGCCCCATCGCGCCGGGCTGCTGACGGTAGAGGTCGCCCTCGGCTCGTGCCGCATCGGCGGCGTCGAGCGCGCGCAGGTCGTCGCGCAGCTTCGCCGCCAACTCGAACTTGCCCGCCGCCGCCGCGTCGCGCATCTGCCGGTCGAGGGTGTCGCGGTTGGTCGCCATGCGCGGTTGAACGCCTAGAGCCGCGTGACGTGCCCCATCTTCCGTCCCGGCTTGATCTCGCTCTTGCCGTAGAGGTGAAGATGCGCCGACGGGTCGGCGAGGAGGCCGGCCCAGTCGTGGACCGCGTGGCCGAGCAGGTTGGTCATCGTCACGGCGCTTGCAGTCAGATCGGCCCGACCGAGCGGCAGGCCGCAGACGGCGCGGATGTGGTTCTCGAACTGACTGACCCGCGCGCCCTCGATCGTCCAGTGGCCACTGTTGTGGACGCGCGGGGCCATCTCGTTGAACACCGGTCCGGCGCCGGTGGCGAAGAACTCGAGCGTCAGGACGCCGACGTGGCCGAGCGCGACTACGTCATCACCGGCGACGACGGCCACCGAGACCGGCAGGAAGATCGGCAGCACGATCGCG
>CAXTQJ010000059.1:0-5500 GCA_964246245.1 uncultured Sphingomonadaceae bacterium | reverse complement strand
CCGCGCGGGGCCATCTCGTGCACCCCCGGGCCGGCGCGGGGGGCGAAGAACTCGCGCGGCAGGACGCCGACGTGGCCGAGCGCGGCGGCGGCGCGGCGGGCGAGATCGGTCGCCGCGGCGGCGTGACGCGCGATCGCGGCCGGTGCCGGGACGCGGCTGGTGTCGAGAACGCCGGCGACGTGGGCGTTGTCGGGCAGGTCGTAGACGACGGTCGCGCCGTCGACGCCGCGGGCGAGGATGACCGAGAACTCGGCGGCGAAGGCGATCATGGCCTCAACGATCGCCGGCCGCCCGCCGATCGCCGCCCACGCCGCCGCGGCGTCGGCGGAATGCGCGATCCGCGCCTGCCCCTTGCCGTCGTAGCCGAACCGCCGCGTCTTGAGCACCGCCGGAGTGCCGATCTCGGCGAGCGCCGCGACGAGGTCGGCCGCGCTGTCGACCGCCCGGAACGGGGCCGCCGTTCCGCCGACGCCAGCGATGAAGCGCTTCTCGGCGAGCCGGTCCTGCGCGACCTCGAGCGAGCGCGCGCCCGGCCGCACCGCGACCCGCGCCGCCAGCCGCTCGACGGCGGCCAGGGGCACGTTCTCGAACTCGTAGGTGACAACGTCGACCGCGCCGGCGAAGGCGTCGAGCGCGCTGGCGTCGTCGTAGGCGGCGCGGGTGACCTCGGCCGCGACGTCGCCGGCAGGCAGCTCGGCTTCGGGGGCGAAGACATGGGTACGGTAGCCCATCGTCGCCGCCGCGAGCGCGAGCATCCGCCCGAGCTGGCCGCCGCCCAGGATGCCGATCGTCGCGCCCGGCGCGATCACGCCCGGCGCCGTCACGCGCCCCCGCTCATTCGGGCGTCTCGGCCACTGCGGCCGTCTGCGCCGCGCGCCACGCGTCGAGGCGGTCGGCGAGCGCGGCGTCGGTCGTCGCCAGCATCGCGGCGACCAGCAACGCGGCGTTGACCGCGCCGGCGTGGCCGATCGCGACGCAGCCGACGGGGACCCCGGCAGGCATCTGGACGATCGACAGCAGGCTGTCCAAGCCCGACAGCGCCTTCGATTCGATCGGCACGCCGAACACCGGCAGGCGGGTCGATGCGGCGACCATGCCCGGCAGGTGCGCCGCCCCGCCCGCGCCGGCGACGATCGCCTTCAGCCCGCGCGCCGCCGCGCCTTCGGCATAGTCGACCATCCGCCGCGGCGTGCGGTGGGCCGAGACGATGCGGACCTCGTGGGGCACGTCGAGCGCGGCGAGCGTCTCGGCGGCAGCGCGCATCGTCGCCCAGTCCGACTGGCTGCCCATGATGATGCCGACGACGGTCATCCACCCGCCTAGGTCGGCACCCCGCCGTGTGTCAATCCGGTTCGTGAAGATGAACAAGTAAGCGAAGTAAGCGCCCACGACAGGTCGAATCAGCCGCCGATGAGCCTATATGGTTAATCTCGGCTCCAAGGGTCGAGGATCGTGTCGCGCGGCACCGGGTCGGTCGCCGGATAGTCGAGACTGTAGTGGAGCCCGCGGCTCTCGTGCCGCCGCCGCGCCGAGCGGACGATCAGGTCGGCGACCTGGACGAGGTTGCGCAGTTCGATTAGATCGGACGTGACGCGGAAGTCGCCGTAATAGTCGTGGACCTCCTTCCGGAGCGTCTTGATCCGGTGCGCGGCGCGTTCGAGGCGCTTGTTGGTCCGCACGATGCCGACATAGTCCCACATGAACTGGCGGATTTCGGCCCAGTTGTGGCTGACGACGACCTCCTCGTCGGAATCGGTGACGCGGCTCTCGTCCCACGGCCGCGTCGGCGGCGGCGCGGGCAGGTCGTCCCGGCGGGCGGCGATGTCGTCGGCGACGGCGACGCCGAAGACGAGGCATTCGAGGATCGAGTTCGACGCCAGCCGGTTCGCCCCGTGGAGGCCCGACTGCGACACCTCGCCGACCGCGTACAGCCCCGGCAGGTCGGTCCGTCCGGCGAGGTCGACGAGCACCCCGCCGCAGGTATAATGCGCCGCCGGCACGACGGGGATCGACTGCCGCGTGCAGTCGATGCCGAGGTCGAGCAGCCGGGCGTGGATCATCGGGAAATGGTGGACGATGAAATCCGCCCCGAGATGCGTCATGTCGAGGCGGACGTGGCTGAGGCCCAGCCGCTTGATCTCGGCGTCGATCGCGCGGGCGACGATGTCGCGGGGGGCGAGCTCGAGGCGCTCGTCGTAGCGCGCCATGAAGCGCTCGCCGTTCGGCAAGAGCAGCTGCCCGCCCTCGCCGCGCATCGCCTCGGTGATCAGGAAGTTCTTGACCTTGCTGTGGTAGAGGCAGGTCGGGTGGAACTGGTTGAACTCCATGTTCGACACCCGGCAGCCCGCGCGCCACGCCATTGCGATGCCGTCGCCGGTCGCGCCGTCGGGGTTGGTCGAATACTGGTAGACGCGGCTCGCGCCGCCGGTCGCGAGGACGACGGCGCGGCCGGTGAAGCGCTCGACGCGGCGGGTCGCGGTGTCGAAGGCATAGACCCCGTGGCACGCGCGGGCGACGAAGCGCCCCAGATCGGCGGCGGCGTCGACGTGGCGCTCGGTGATCAGGTCGACGACGGCGTGGCCGGGGGCGAGGGTGATGTTGGGGTGCGCCGCCGCCGCCCGGGCCAGCGCGTCCTGGACCGCCCAGCCGGTCGCGTCGTCGACATGGGCGATGCGGCGGTGGCTGTGGCCGCCTTCGCGGGTCAGGTGGAAGCGCCCCGTGGCGCTTGCGCCACTGCCATCAGCGCCGACGCTCTCGCCGACGTTGAAGGGGACGCCGAGGTCGGCGAGGCGGTCGATCGCGCCGGCGGCGTGTTCGGCGACGTAGGTCACGGCGGCGCGGTCGTTGAGGCCGGCCCCGGCGACCATCGTGTCCTCGACGTGGCTGTCGATCGTGTCGCCGGGTTCGAGGACGGCGGCGATCCCGCCCTGCGCCCACGCGGTCGACCCGTCCGATACGCCGCCCTTCGACAGGACGACGACGCGGCACCGGTCGGCGAGCGACAGCGCGGTCGTCAGCCCCGCCGCGCCCGAACCGACGACGACGACGTCGTACGTCTGCGGCTCGCTCACGCCGCGCGCGCGGTCAGCTTGAGGAAGACGTCCTCGAGGTCGGCCTCGCGGGTCGACACGTCGACGATGCCGAGCCCCGCCTCGCTCAGCCGGGCGAGGATGTCGCCGGCCTGCGTCTCGCGCTTGTCGTAGGTGATCGCGAGCGTCCGCGGGTTCTTGACCTCGGTCCGGGTGCCGAGCCCGGCCGGCGCGGCGTCGAGGTCGCGGTCGACGGTGACGACGATGATCTTGTCCTGCGCCGTCGCGAGCAGCGTCGAGGTCAGGTCGTTGGCGACAATCCGCCCGCCGTCGACGATCGCGATGCGGTCGCACAGCGCCTCGGCCTCCTCGAGGTAATGCGTCGTCAGCACCACCGTCGTGCCGCCGGCGTGGAGCTCGCGGACATAGTCCCACAGCTGGGCGCGCAGCTCGATGTCGACGCCTGCGGTCGGCTCGTCGAGGACGAGGACCGGCGGGGTGTGGACGAGCGCCTTGGCGACGAGCAGGCGCCGCTTCATGCCGCCCGACAGGGTCCGCGAATAGGCGTGCGCCTTGTCGGCGAGGCGGACGGCCTGGAGGAGGTCCATCGTCCGGCGCTTGGCCTTGGGCACGCCGTAGAGCCCGGCCTGGAGTTCGAGCGTCTCGAACGGGGTGAAGAAGGCGTCGAACAGGATCTCCTGCGGCACGATGCCGATCGACGCCTTGGCGTTGCGCGGATGCGCATCGATGTCGAAACCCCAGATCGATGCCGACCCGCCCGACTTGCGGACGAGGCCGGCGAGGATGTTGATCAGCGTCGACTTGCCCGCGCCGTTGGGTCCGAGCAGGCCGAAGATGCTCCCGCGCGGCACGTCGAGGCTGATCCGGTCGAGTGCGCGCTTGCCCCCGGCATAGGTCTTCTCGAGATCGCGGATGGCGATGGCGGACGCGAGCGGGTCGGTCATGCCCGCCGGGATAGGCGCGGCGGGGGAGAGCGGCAAGGGCAGGAGGACGGCGGCGGTCCTCGCCGCGGGCGGGGGAGGATCAAGCTTCCGTCGCCGGCAACGCTTTGCTACGACCGTGGCGATGGACGCGATCCCGCCGCCCGAGGTGTTCTACGTCGACCGCGCCCGCGCCATGTGCGACGGCGACGAGCCCGGCGGGCCGAACGGTCATCCGCGCGTCTATCTCGAGATGGGGGCGAGCGGCTATGCCGACTGCGGCTACTGCGACCGACGCTTCGTCCTTAGTGGCGGGCCCGCCGATCGGCGCTAGCCTGTCCCGGGCGAACTCGATCCTCCCCGCTCGCGGGGAGGTGGCGCGCAGCGCCGGAGGGGCGGTCGTGCGAGTAGCTGCGGCGTCCCGTCCGACCGCCCCTCCGTCACCGCTGCGCGGTGCCACCTCCCCGCGGAGCGGGGAGGATTGAGGTGTTGCCAGCCACCGTTCACAGCCACGGTGCCACCACCTCGCGCGCCAGCTGCGCGTCGATCTCCTCGCGCGGGCGGACGACCGCCCAGCGGTCGCCGTCGACCAGCACCTCCGGCACCAGCGGCCGCGAATTATAGGTCGACGCCATCGTCGCGCCGTAGGCCCCCGCGGTCATGAAGGCGACGAGGTCGCCGACGTCGACGGAGTCGATCGTGCGGTCCTCGGCGAAGGTGTCGCCGGTCTCGCACACCGGCCCGACGACGGTCGCGACCATCGTCCCGCCGCCGGGAGCGACCGCGCGGATATGGTGCCACGCCCCGTAGAGCGACGGGCGGAGGAGGTCGTTCATCGCCGCGTCGACGACGACGAACGTGCGCTGATCGCCCGGCTTTACCGTGACCACCCGGCTGACCAGCACCCCCGCGTTGCCGACGATCATCCGTCCCGGCTCGCATACCAGGCGAACGCCCCACCCGACGGTCGCGCGAGCGACGAGCGCGCCGTAGTCGGCCGGCGTCGGTGGCGCGGGCTGACCGGGCCGATACGGGATGCCCAGGCCGCCGCCGAGGTCGACGCGCTCGACCGGCAGGCCGGCGGCGCGGAGACCGCGCACGAGGTCGCCGAGCGTGGCGAACGTCGCTTCGAGCGGCGCGAGATCGGTCAGCTGGCTGCCGATGTGCGCGCCGACGCCGACCGGCTTCAGTCCCGGGAGCGACGCGGCGAGGGCATAGGCGGCGGGAACGCGGTCGAGCGGAATGCCGAACTTGTTCTCGGCCAGCCCGGTCGAGATCTTGGCGTGGGTCTTGGCGTCGACCCCCGGATTGACCCGCAGCGCGACGGGAGCCTCGACCCCGAGCGCGGCCGCGACACCTGACAGCGCGTGCAGTTCGGCCTCGCCCTCGACGTTGACCTGGTAGATGCCCGCCGCCAGCGCCGCCGCCATCTCGGCGCGGGTCTTGCCGACCCCCGAGAAGACGATCCGGCCCGGCGGCACCCCGGCGGCGAGCGCGCGGCGCAGCTCGCCCGCGGACACGACGTCGGCC
>CAXTQJ010000058.1:10921-12217 GCA_964246245.1 uncultured Sphingomonadaceae bacterium | reverse complement strand
GACTTGGCCCCGGGGGTGCTTCGCCGGCTGGCGGCGCTGCTCCCCGTCGACGCGCAAGTGCTCGACGCCGTCGCCACCCGGCTGCGCCTGTCGAACGCCGAGCGCAAGCGGCTGGTCCTGACGGCCGGACGCGCCGGTAGCCTCGCCGAGATCGCGTATCGCGACGGGGTCGACAGCGCGATCGATCGCGGCCTGCTGCGCGGCGAAGACGTCGCCGAGTTCGCCGCGACGTGGGTCAAGCCGGTCTTCGCCGTCTCGGGCCGCGACCTGATCGCGCGGGGCGTTCCCGTCGGCCCCGAGGTCGGCCGCCGCCTGGGCGAGGTCGAGCGCGCGTGGCTCGCCGCCGGCTTTCCCGCCGACGTCGGAGACATCATCGACACGGTGCTTGGCCGCTAGGGCATTCCCGGAAGGGGTGGACCACTTTTCCAGTCCCCGTCGGCAACGATGTGATATCTACGTGGGACCCTGCGCTTAGCTGAACCGGTTATCCCGCGGAAACCCCTGTGGCGGGAGCCGCCCGGTGCCGCCGCGCGGGCCGACCCACGGGCCGACGTCGGCCTCGGTCCGCGTTCGCCCGGTCGCGCCGCCCATCGGCCACGACAACCCGTCGGCGCGGCGGAAGGCGGTCGCGTCGCTCAAGCCCCCGTCGCGGTATTTCTGCAGCGTCACCCCCTGGCCGCGCGCCATCACCGGCACGTCGGCGAGGGCGACGAGGAGCAGCTTTCTGTTGTCGCCGATGAGTGCGAGGTAATCGTCGCCGGGCCCGAGCGGCCGCACCAGCCTGAGCGCCGCTCCGGCGCGCGGGGTCATCACCTGCCGCCCCTTGCGCGTTTCGGCAAGAAGATCGTCGCCGTCGACGACGAAGCCGCGCGCGTCGCTCGCCGCGAGCAGGTAGCGCGCGTCGGTCCGGTGCGCGAACGCGGCGGCGATGCTGATGTCGCCGGCGAGGTCGACCATCAGCCGCACCGGCTCGCCGAAGCCGCGCCCGCTGGGGAGGCGGTCGACGCCGAGCGTATAGCTTCGCCCGCTTGCCGCGACGATCACGATCCGGTCGGTCGACAGTGCATGGAAGGCGAAACCCGGGCCGTCGCCCTCCTTGAACTTCAGCACGTCGCCCGCGGTGAGGTCGGCATGGCCCTTGAGCGCCCGCAGCCACCCCTTCGCCGACAGGACCACTGTCACCGGCTCGCGCGGCAGCATCGCCTCGAACGCGACCGGCGCGACCACCGGTGCCGCCGCGATCGTCGTCCGGCGCGCGCCGAGCGGCGTGTCGGGGCCGTAGCGTCCGCGCAACGC
>CAXTQJ010000058.1:10403-10911 GCA_964246245.1 uncultured Sphingomonadaceae bacterium | reverse complement strand
GCTTCGGGCGCCGCGAGCAATGTGCGCAGGTTCTTCGCTTCCGCCGTCAACGCCTTGTGTTCCTTGGTGATCTCGACCTCCTCCAGCCGCCGCAGGGCGCGCAGGCGGAGGTTGAGGACCGCTTCGGCCTGACGTTCGCTCAGGTCGAACCGGCGGACGAGCTCGGCTTTGGCGTCGTCGTGCTCGCGGATGATCGCGATCACTTCGTCGATCGACAGGTAGGCCTTGAGGTAACCGTCGAGCAATTCGAGCCGGTCGTCGATCTTCGCCAGCCGGAACGTCGTCCGCCGCGCCGTCACCTCAATCTGGTGGTCGAGATACGCCTGCAACACCTCCGCCAGCGTCATCACCCGCGGCACCCGCTCGCGGTCGAGGACGTTCATGTTGAGGGCGAAGCGCGTCTCGAGGTCGGTCAGGCGGAACAGGCTTTCCATCAATACCGCCGCGTCGACCGTCCGCGCGCGCGGCTCGAGGATCAGGCGGATCGCCGCGTCGGACTCGTCGCGGA
>CAXTQJ010000058.1:9460-10393 GCA_964246245.1 uncultured Sphingomonadaceae bacterium | reverse complement strand
GCGTTGATCAGCGTCGCGATGTCCTCGATCAGCTTGCCCTTCTGGACCTGATAGGGAATCTCGGTCACCGCGATCTGCCAGCCGCCCCCGGACAGTTTCTCCTCGATCCAGCGCGCGCGCAGGCGGAAGCTGCCGCGGCCGGTGGCATAGGCGTGGGCGATCGCCGCCGCCGGCTCGATCAGGACGCCGCCGGTCGGAAAATCGGGCCCGCGCAGATGCGCCATCAGCGCTTCGACCGAGGCGGTGGGGTCGTCGAGGAGCAGTGTCGCGGCGTCGACGATCTCGGCGACGTTGTGTGGCGGGATCGACGTCGCCATGCCGACCGCGATGCCGGCGGCCCCGTTGGCGAGGAGGTTGGGGAAGGCGGCGGGGAAGACCTCGGGTTCGCTCTCCTCGCCGTTGTACGTCTCGCGGAAGGCGACGCTGTCCTCGTCGAGGCCGTCCATCAGGTCGGCGGCGGCGGCGGTCAGCCGCGCCTCGGTGTAGCGCATCGCCGCCGCGTTATCGCCGTCGACGTTGCCGAAGTTGCCCTGTCCGTCGATCAGCGGATAGCGCAGCGCGAACCCCTGCTCGAGGCGGACCAGCGCGTCGTAAATCGAGGCGTCGCCGTGGGGATGGTACTTGCCCATCACGTCGCCGACGATCCGCGCGCACTTCTTGTACCCCGTCGCCGGGTCGAGCCGTAGCAGCCGCATCCCCCACAGGATGCGGCGATGGACGGGCTTCAGGCCGTCGCGGACATCGGGCAGCGACCGCGCGGTGATCGTCGACAGGGCATAGACCAGGTACCGTTCGGACAGCGCGTCGGCGAAAGGCGTATCGAGGATGCGGGGGTCGGCGGCGGCGGCGTCGGGCATGGCAGGCGGTTAGCCGATGGTCGGCGGCGGCGCTAGGCGCGCCCCGTCTTGCAACTCATTCGCGAAAGCTCTTGCC
>CAXTQJ010000058.1:6269-9450 GCA_964246245.1 uncultured Sphingomonadaceae bacterium | reverse complement strand
CGACGAGATCGTCGTCACCGGGGTCCGGTCGGGCAACAATCCGTTCGCCGACCCCGCCGCGCCGTTCAAGGTCGACCGCTCGGCGTCGTCGAAGCTGACCGAGGACGTCGTCGACACGCCGAAGTCGATCACCATCATCCCCAAGGAGGTGATCGAGGCGCTCGGTGCGCTCAGCTTCCGCGACCTCGCCCGGACCCAGCCCGGCGTCACCCTCGGCACCGGTGAGGGCGGCAACGCCTTCGGCGACCGCATCTTCATCCGCGGCTTCGACGCGCGCAACGACGTCTACGTCGACGGCCTGCGCGATCCCGGCGTCGGCAGCCGCGAGGTCTTCGCTCTCGAGCAGGTCGAGATCGTCAAGGGCCCGTCGTCGACCTACGGTGGCAGGGGGACCACCGGCGGCAGCGTCAATCTCGTCAGCAAGGCCCCGCAGAAGGACGACTTCTTCATCGGCGAGGTCACCGGCGGCGGCGATGAGACGCGGCGCTTCACCGGCGACCTCAACCGCAAGCTGACCGACACGGTCGAGCTCCGCATCAACGGCATGTTCAACGACGGCGACGTCGCCGGCCGCGGCTATACCCACAACACCCGCTGGGGCGTCGCCGGGTCGCTGGCGTGGCAGCCAACGCCGGACGTCGACCTGATCGCCGACTATTACCACCTGACCGCCGACGGCCTGCCCGACTGGGGCGTGCCGTTCGACCCGCGGACGCAGCAGCCGTTCGCCGTGCCGCGGACCACCTTCTACGGCATCGTCCGCCGCGATTTTACGCATGGGGTCATGGACATTGGCACCGTTCGCGGCGAGTGGCGGCCGATCGCGGGGCTGAAGCTGACGACGCGGACGCGCTACGGCAATTCGCTCAACAGCTATATCGCGACCGTCGCCGAATCGCCGAACCTGACCGACCCCAACCCGGCCAACTGGACCGTCCGCGCCAACCCGCAGACGCGCAACGCGCGGACCGAGACGTGGGCCAACGCGACCGAGGCGGCGGGCGAGTTCGACACCGGGCGCTTCCACCACAGTGTCGTCGCTGGCGTCGAATTCGACCACGAGGACGTCGTCAACCGGCCGTTCGCCTTCGCCAGCTCGGAGGACTTCGGGGCGAACATCGTCGCCGCGCCGGTCATCCTCCAGAAGATCTTCGCGCCCGACCCGTATAATCCCGGTTACACCCTGTTCCGCTCGCTGTCGGGGGCGCGGCTGGACACGCTGATCGTGACCAAGGCGGCGTACCTGCTCGACACGATCGACCTGACGCCGAAGGTCAAGCTGAGCGGCGGGGTGCGGTTCGACGACTATATCGTGTCGTACGATTCGTTGACCGCGCTGCCGACGTCGGCCACAGCGCCGGCGCAGACCCGGTCGTTCCTCCGCAACCACGCGAGCTTCGTCAACTGGAACGCCGGCCTGACCTACAAGCCGGCGCCGCGCGGCACGATCTATTTCGCCGCGTCGAGTTCGTCGAACCCGAGCGGCGAGCAGAGCGATGCGTCGAGCGTCAGTTACGGCGGTCTCGGCGCGACGACGGTCAATCTCGATCCCGAGCGCAACTACAGCTACGAGGTTGGGGCCAAGTACGAGGCGGGGAAAGGCGGCCACCTGCTGCTGACCGCGGCGCTGTTCCGTACCGACAAGACCAACGCCCGCGTCACCGACCCGCTGAGCGGCACCTCGCAGGTCCTTGCCGGACAGCAGCGGGTCAACGGCGTCGAGCTCGACGCGAGCGGCAACATTACCCCGCGGTGGGCGGTGTTCGGCGGCTATACCTATCTCGACGCGCGGGTCCTGCCGACGACGAGCCCGGTCGTCGCCGGCGGGCCATTCCCCAACGTCGCCAAGCACAGCTTCTCGCTGCTATCGACGTACCGCATCTTCGACAGCGTCACCGTCGGCGGCCAGGCATTCTACAACAGCGCGAGGTTCGGCGGGACGACGGTCGCACAGACCTCGACGCTGCCGGGCTACTGGCGCTTCGACCTGACCGCCAAGGCCAGCATCACCAGCACGGTCGAGGTCCAGGTCAACATCCTCAACCTGACCGACAAGGTCTACTATGACGCGATCTACCGGAGCGCGACGCCGTTCAGCTATATCGCGCCGGGACGGTCGGCGCTGGCGACGCTGCGGTTCAAGATTTGATCGCACAGGGGTGGCGGAAACCTTGCTGCTCCCGCTTGCGGGAGCGGCACTCGCGCGCCCGCGCGGCGGGTGTACGCCAGGCCAACTGACGGCGACGGAGGCGACCACGGCGACCGAGACCCTCGCCCCGGGACGCGCCTGCAGGCGCGTCTCTCTCCCGCAAGCGGGAGAGGGGTCGTGTCCGCTGCGTCACGGCGTATAGGCAAGCCATGCTCCTCGTCATCCCCGACATCCTCACCCCCGCCGAAGTCGCCGCCTGCGTCGCCGACCTGACCGCGGCGACGTGGGGCGACGGACGCGTCACCGCGGGGCTGCAGTCGGCCCCGGTCAAGGACAACGAGCAGCTGAGCGAGACCTCGCCGGTCGCCCGCGCGTGGGGCGACCGCGTCCTCGACGCGCTCGGCGCGAGCGAGCAATTCGTCGCTGCGGCGCTGCCGCACCGGACCTTTCCGCCGCTGTTCAACCGCTATGCCGGCGGTCATTCGTTCGGCACCCACATCGACAACGCCATCCGTCCGGTGCGCGGCACGAGCATCAAGCTGCGCACCGACCTGTCGGCGACGCTGTTCCTCAGCGACCCCGACAGCTACGACGGCGGCGAACTGATCGTCGAGGGCGCGAGCGGCGGGCAGAGCGTCAAGCTGCCGGCGGGCCACATGGTCCTCTACCCGGCGTCGAGCCTCCACCAGGTCACGCGCGTCGCCCGCGGGGTGCGGCTGGCGTGTTTCTTCTGGGTCCAGTCGATGGTCCGCGACGACGGCGCGCGGGCACTGCTGTTCGACCTCGACCGCACCATCCAGCGGCTGGCCGCGCGCGACGGCCTCGGCGACGCCGAAGTCGTCGGCCTGACCGGCATCTACCACAACCTGATCCGCCGCTGGGCCGACAGCTGAGCCGGCGGCGTCGATCCCGGCATCGCGTCGCCGACCGTTCGCCCAGCCGTCCCTCCGTGCACCAGGTAGCGAAGAAAATTGTAAAGAAGGCCGTTGCTTGGGATCAACTTTCGCCGGAGGCGAAGGCGCCGAGCAGTTG
>CAXTQJ010000058.1:0-6259 GCA_964246245.1 uncultured Sphingomonadaceae bacterium | reverse complement strand
GGGCGTTGTATCGGGGGCGGGGGCCCCCGTTTCGCCGGTTTGGGCGCGCGGGGGGGGGGGCCGACGGCGTGGCTCGATTTCGGGCTGACAAAGGCGAGGTCGGCGGTCGCGGCGGCCTCGCCGGTCGCGGCGCAAGTCGACAGATCGAGGCCGAAGCCGAGCTCGGCGAGCAGGAGCAGCTCGAAGCGGGCGACGCCGGCGAGCCACTCGTGCGGAATGGCGGCGAGCGCCATCGCGTCGAGGACGCCGTCGAGCGCCGCGTACAGGCGCGGGCAGGGGCTGCCCTCGTCGAGCACGGTCGCGACCAGCGCGGTCAGCCAGCCGAGCCCGGCGGCGGTCGCGCGTGTCGTCGCCAGCGCGGTCCGCGACCGGGTCAGCTCGACGGTCGCCCCCGGCAGCGTCGTCGCCGACCGCGACCGCAGGCGGAGCGCGACGCCGTTCCCCGGCTGGAGCACGGGACGGTTCGCCCGCGACCGGCCACCGGCGACGTAGCCGGCGGCGATGCCGTGGGTCTCGGTCAGGAAGCGGACGACCGCGCCGTGCTCGCCGTGGGGCAGCACGGCGACGACGAGGGCCGGAGTGGCGAGGTCCATCGCGGCAAGATAGGCGCGCGCGGCGGCGTCGGCCATGACTGCGCCGGCCGGCGACGATCGCGCGGGCTTCGCTCGGCCGAGCCGGACCCGCAGGCGCTTCGGTCGAATCGCCATGCCGCTCTATCGTCGTCGGGGGGACGGGGGGACGCAATGCGGATGATAGCGGGCAGGCGGATTATCGCGCGGCAGCCTGCGGCTGCCACCTCCCCGCGAGCGGGGAGGATCGCGACGCGCCCCCGTCACGGCTGCGCTCCGCGAGCAGGGAAAATCGTCGATACGCGGCTTCGCCCGCCGGTGCGGGGCACCACGGGGCGGAGGGTTTGTTCGCCCTTGTTCCGGCGCCTGATGCTGTCCGGTCGCGACAGGGGTTCCGGGACAATCGGCAAACGGCCGATCGGCTAACAGGCCGATCGACAAAAGGGACGTGCGGACCCCGGCAGGGCGTTTCGATCTTCTATTTCGCAGCGATCTTCAGGGGCGATCACAGGTCGATCCACGATCGATCATCAATCCGATCAGGGTCGATCGAACCGAAGCCGCACGCCGTCAGGCGGCTCGGCTCCGGTGACCCCCGGAACGTCGTCGCCCCGCCCGGATGGACGGTGCTTCATCCACCGGGGAGCGACTCAGGTATGCGCCGATCTCCTACATTGGAAGCACGCATTCGCGCTGTAGGACGTCGCGGGGGACGGGTGTTGCCGATCGGCATCCTACAGCAAGGGGTGGGCGTAGAACCGAGTTCATGACGTGGCGTCGCGGCAGAGCCGTGCTGTCGGACGGCTTGCGGCGGGAAGGTCGCCGCGGCCGCCGGCCGGGCTCGCGCGAGTCGCCGGCCCCCCCCGGCCCCCCCCCCGGCCGGGGGGCCGGGGGGGGGGGCCCCCGCCGACGAAGAAGCCGAACAGCTTGTCCTTGCCGGCGCGGTACTCGGCGACCTTGTCGGGGTTGGCGGCGAGAATGGCCGCGACCGCGGCATCGATCGCGCCCGTGTCGCTCGTCTGGCGCAGGCCGCGCGCCGCGACGATCGCCGCCGCGCCGTCGCCGGTCTCGAGCATCGCCTCGAACACCTGCTTGGCGAGGCTGCCCGACAGCGTGCCGTCGGCGACCAGCGCCAGCAACTCGGCGGCGGCCTCCGGCGTCACCGGCGACGCGTCGATGCCGACGCCGATGCGCTTGAGCGCCGCGAACAACTCGCTCGACACCCAGTTCGCCGCGGACTTGGCGAGGTCGAACCCCGGCCTGCCGGTCCGGCGGACGAGGTCGGCGAGCAGTGCCTCGAACCAGTCGGCGGGGGGGGGCGGGCCCGGCCGCCCCGCGCCGCCGGCCGGCGCCCGGCCGCGGCGCGCGCCGGCGCGCGCGCGCTTGGCCCCCGGCAGCTCGGGCAGACTCGCGGCGCAGTCGGCGACGAAATCCTCGGCGAGTTCGAGCGGCAGCAGGTCGGGGTCGGGGAAATAGCGGTAGTCGTGCGCGTCTTCCTTCGACCGCATCGACCGCGTGGTCATCCGGTCGGGATCGAACAGCCGCGTTTCCTGAACGACGGTGCCGCCGGACTCGATCAGGTCGACCTGCCGCCGCGCCTCGGTTTCGATCGCGGCCATGACGAAGCGGACCGAGTTGACGTTCTTGGTCTCGGTCCGCGTCCCGAACGGTGCGCCGGCCTTGCGCACGCTGACGTTGACGTCGGCGCGCATCGACCCTTCCTCCATGTTGCCATCGCAGCTGCCGACGTAGCGGAGCAGCGACCGCAGCGCGCGGACATAGGCCCCCGCCTGCGCCGGCGAGCGGAGGTCGGGCTTCGACACGATCTCCATCAGCGCGCAGCCCGAGCGGTTGAGGTCGACGTAGGTCATCGTCGCGTGGCTGTCGTGCACCGACTTGCCCGCATCCTGCTCGAGGTGGAGGCGCTCGATGCCGACGCGCGCCGGCGGCTCGCCGTCGGGCTCGATGTCGAGGTGCCCCTCGCCGACGATCGGGTGATACAGCTGGCTGATCTGGTAGCCCTGCGGCAGGTCGGCGTAGAAGTAGTTCTTGCGGTCGAAGCGACTGACGCGGTGGATTTCGGCGTCGAGCGCGAGGCCGGTCCGCACCGCCTGTCGGACGCACTCGCCGTTGAGCACCGGCAGCATCCCCGGCATCGCCGCGTCGACGAGGCTGACCTGGGTGTTCGGCGCGGCGCCGAAGCTCGCGGCCGCGCCGCTGAACAGCTTCGAGCTCGCCGTGACCTGGGCGTGGACCTCAAGGCCGACGACGATCTCCCAGTCGCCGGTCGCGCCGCGGACGATATAGGGGCTGGGCGTTAGCGGCTCGGTCATGCGGCGATGATAGCGCGGACCGCGTCCGGGGTCACGCGACGCGTTGCGCTTGCCGTGCTGCATCGCAGCGTGTTGTATGCGGCAGCCGCTGCCGTTCGATCGGGCCCGGCGGTTGGGGCGGAGGCAGGATCAGTTGCAACAGAGCGCCGATCGCCTGACCATCCCGGCCGCCGGCCGATCGACCGGCGCGCCGATCGCGGTGCTCGCCGCGATCTTCGCGGTTGCGGTCGTGCCGCTGCTGACGACGCCGGTGCTGCCGTTCGTCGACCTGTACAACCACCTCGCGCGCTACTTCGTCCTCGCCCATCTCGGCGCGAACCCGACACTGCAGCAGTTCTACGCGGCGAACTGGTCGCTGCTGCCCAATATCGGGCTCGACGTCGTCGGCACCGCGCTGCTGCCGCTCGTGCCCGCGGCGTGGGCGGCACACGCCGTCGTGATCGTCATCCTCGCCACCGAGTTCGCCGGCATCCTCGCCTTCAATCGCGCGCTGACCGGCCGGACCTCGCCGGTCGTCGCCGTCCTCGTCGTGCCGCTGCTCTACAGCTACATCCTCGACTGGGGCTTCGCCAATTTCCTCCTCGGGCTCGGCCTCGTCTTCGCCGCGGCGGCGTGGTGGCTGCGCCGTCGCGACCGGTTGGCGGTCGGGTTGCCGGTCGCGTGCGTCGCCGCGGTCGTCGTCTTCCTGACCCACGGCCTCGCCTTCGCGCTGTACGGCATTCTTGTCGTCGCGCTCGAGGTCGGGCTGTGGCTGCGCCAGCCGGCGCACCGCCTCGCGGGGCTGGTGCGGGCGCTGGTCCCGGTCGCCGTCCAGGCGGTGATCCCGGTCCTCCTGTTCCTCGCCGCGCCGACCAGCCACGGGGCTGCGGGGATCAGCAACGCCGATACCAGCGTCGCCCGCCTCGCGAGCGCCGGCGCGCTCGGCGGCCGGCTGTGGACGCTGCTCTGCTACCGGCTGACGACGATCGTGCGGGTCGAGGAGGGGCCCGCGCTGTGGTTCGACGTCGCCTGCCTCGCGCTCCAGATCGCCGTCGTCGGCATCCTCGTCGCCCGCGGCCGCGCGCGGATCGGCCGGGCCGCGTGGCCGGCGATCGCGGTCGGCGTGGTGCTCGTCGTCGTCATCCCGCCGGCGCTGTTCGGCGTCGGCTACGTCGCCGACCGGATGCCGCTGTTCCTGGCCGCGATCGTCGTCGGGTCGCTCGACGTCGCCCCGCTGCGCGACCGCGCCGGTCGCGTCGCGTTGGCCGTCCTCGCGGGCATCGCGATCGTCCGCCTCGTCGCGATCGGCGCGGGCTGGCAGGCGTACCGCGGGATCGCCGCCGAGTTCGACCGCGTCGCGCAACTCGTCCCGCCGGGCGCGCTGGTCGCCGACGCCTATGCCGGCGGCAGCCACCACGACGATCGCCTCCGCTTCCAGATGTTCCGGCCGCTGCTGATCAGCCGCCACGGCGCGATCGGGCCGCTGTTCGCCAACGAGACCCAGCAGCCGCTGCTCCTCGTCGGCCCGCTGCGCCGCGCCCTCGATGCGCTCGGCCGCGCGCGGGGGCCGGTGGCGTCGACGGCCGACGATTACGCCAATGTCGCAGCCGCCGCGGGGCAGGCGGGATTCGACTATTTGCTGCTATGCCACGATGCGCCGATCGCGCCGGTGCCGGGGCGGGTCGTCGCCGCCACCGCGCACTTCACGCTGCTTGGCTACGACCGTACGGCCGCCAGCGGTGCGCCGATCGTCTCGCGGACGATGTAGAGCGGGCGGCTCTTCACCTCGGCGAAGATGCGCGCGATATACTCGCCCTGGACGCCGAGGCCGACGAGGACCAGGCCGTTGAGGAACAGCATGATCGACAGCAGCGACGCATAGCCCGGCACGTCGATGCCGAAGACGAGCGTCCGCACGACGATGACCGCGCCGTAAACCACGGCGACCAGCGCGGCGACGAAGCCGATGTACGTCCATACCTTCAGCGGCGCGGTGGAGAACGACACGATCCCCTCGAGCGCGAGGTTGATAAGCGCCGCCGGCTTGAACTTGGTCGTGCCCGCCGCGCGCAGCGGCCGACTATAGGGCACGCTCGTCGTCCTGAAGCCGACGCTGGCGAAGATGCCCTTCATGAAGCGTTCGCGCTCGGGATAGGTCCTGAGCGCGGCGACGACCGACTGGTCGATCAGGCGGAAGTCGCCGACGTTGGCCGGGATGCGGACCCGGCTCATCCGCCCGATCAGCCGGTAGAACATGCCCGCCGTGACCCGCTTGAGGACGCCGTCGCTCGACCGGTCGGTCCGCTGGGCGAGGACGACGTCGTAGCCCTCGCGCCACTTCGCGACCATCGCCGCGATCAGCTCGGGCGGGTCCTGCAGGTCGACGTCCATCGGGACGACGGCGCGCCCGGCGGCATGGTCGAGCCCGGCCGACAGCGCCACCTCCTTGCCGTAGTTGCGGCTGAAGTCGATCCCGCGGACGCGCGGCTCGCGGGCGTTGGCCGCGCGGATGATGTCGAGCGTCGCGTCGCGGCTGCCGTCGTTGACAAACAGCACCTCCCACCGCGGGTCGATCGCGTCGAGCCGCGGGGCGACCTCGCGGAGGAACAGGTCGATCGTCGCCTCCTCGTTGAACACCGGGACGACGAGGCTGAGTTCGGGCTGGCTCATCCGCCTACCACCACGGGTCGGGCCGCGCGGCGAACCCGGCGGCGCGTTCGAGAGCGAAGCCGGCGTTGAGCACCCCCATCTCGTCGAGCGGCCGGCCGATAACCTGCAGCCCGAGCGGCAGGCCGCCCGCCGACAGCGCCGCCGGCACCGACATCGCCGGCAGCCCGGCGAGCGACGACGGCACGGTGAACACGTCGTTGAGGTACATCGCCAGCGGGTCGGCCTTGTCGCCGGGGCTGAACGCGGCCGACGGCGCGGTCGGCGTCAGCAGGACGTCGCACCGCTCCCATGCCGCCTCGAAGTCGCGCGCGATCAGCGTCCGCACCTTCTGCGCCTGGCGGTAGTAGGCGTCGTAGAAACCCGCCGACAGGACGTAGGTGCCGATCATGATCCGCCGCATGACTTCGGGTCCGAAGCCCGCCGCGCGCGTCGCCTCGTACATCGCGTCGAGCGACCCGCCGCCGTCGATCCGCAACCCGTACCGCACCCCGTCGTAGCGGGCGAGGTTCGACGACGCCTCGGCCGGCGCGACGATGTAGTAGGCGGGCAGGGCGTATTTCGTGTGCGGCAGGCTGACGTCGACGACCTCCGCGCCGGCGTCGCGCACCCACGCCAGCCCCGCGTCCCACATCGCGGCGATGTCGGGGTCGATCCCGTCGAGCCGATACTCCTGCGGCACGCCGACGCGCACGCCACGCAAGCTCCCGG
>CAXTQJ010000057.1:0-12232 GCA_964246245.1 uncultured Sphingomonadaceae bacterium | reverse complement strand
GCTCGCGACCCCGGCCGACGGCGCGCGGCTCAGGGCGCGCGGCATTCTCTATGCGCCCGACTATGTCATCAACGCCGGCGGGATCATCAACGTCGTCGCCGAATATCTCGGCCAGGGGAACGCCGCCGACGTCGCCACGCGCGTCGCCGCGATCGAGCCGCGCCTCGCCGCGATCTTCGCCGAAGCCGACGCGACCGGGCAGACGACCGATGCCGTGGCCGACGCGCAGGCCCGCCGCCTGATCGGCCGTTGATTGAGCGCGACCGGCGCGGCGATCGGCATTAGGATACGGTGGTAATGACTACGACCGACGATCGGGACGACGGGTGAGCCTTGCCCAGCTGTGGGCCACGTTGCGCGCGGCGTGGCTGCGGATCGCATTGATGGTCGTCGTCGCGGCTTCGGTCGCGTTCGCGCTAGCGTCGGCCCTGCCGAAGCAATATTCGGCCAAGGCGCGGGTCATGCTCAATATCGACAACACCGACCCCAACCAGTTCTCGGCGCTCCGCCGGGGAATGGCCGACGGCTACATCGGCACCGAGATGCGCCTCGTCGCCGACGACGCGGTAACGCGCGACACCGTGACCCGCCTCGGCTGGCCCGACAGCCCGCCGGTGATCAGCGCATGGCAGGACGCGACCGGCGGCACCGGCGATGTCGCCGCGTGGGCGGCGCACCAGATCGCCGGCAACATCGGCGTCCAGCAGCTCGAGGACAGCGCGATCATCGAGATCTATTTCAGCTCGTCGTCGCTCGAGGCAGCCAAGCAGATCGTCGCGGTGATCCGCAGCGCGTACATCGATCAGAGCCAGAAGCTCCGTGCGGCGGCGGCGCGGCGCGCCTCGGCGTGGAACCGGACGCAGGCGGCCCGGGCGCTTACCGCCGTCCAGACCGCCGAGACGGCGCGGGCGGCCTTCGTCACCGCCAACCGGATCGCGGTCGACACGCCGGTCGGCGGCCTCGACTATCAGGCGCAGCAGACGGCGCTGATGCAGGCCGCGACCAATGGCAACGCGTCGCTGCCGGCCGCGCCGGCCGACGGCACCGTCGATCGGCTCAAGCGGCAGCTCGACACCCTCGACGGCGAAATTGCCGTGCTTCGCCTGCGCGGCGAGGCCAATCCGGCGACCGTCGCGCTCGAGGCGCAGCGCGAGAGCACGGCCCAGCAGATCGAGCGCGAGAAGGCGGTCGTGCTCAGTGGCCCGTCGGCGACCGTCGGTCAGATCGGCCTCGTCCGCGCGCAGCGCGACGCCGACTACCTCAAGGCGCGGCTGAACCTGATCGACCGCGCGCCGCTGTATGACGAACTCGCGCGGTTCGACCGTGACGTCGCGATGAAGGTGAAGCTGTACAATGCCGCCGTCGCGCGGGTCGCCGACTTCGATCAGGTCGCCGCCGCGCCGAGCGGGCTGCGCGTCATCGGCGATGTCATCGCGTCCGACGACCCGACCTACCCCAACGTTCCCGGGTTGACCGCCCTCGCCGCCGGTGCCAGCCTCGCACTCGGCGTCGCCATCGCGGTGCTGGCCGAACTCGGCCGCCGGCAGGTCCGCGGGGTCGAGGATCTCGCTTTCGCCACCGGCGCGCCCGTCCTTGCGATCATTGCTCGCGGTGCGCCGGCCGGGCGGTGGCGGTCGGTGTCGAAGCGGCTCGGGCTGCAGCGTTGGCGGCGTCGCCAGGCGCCGGCAGTATCGGCTTAGGCAGTCGACCGTCCCGCACCGACCCCTCGGCCGGCCTAGGCGACCTCGAACAGCCCCGCCGCGCCCATCCCGCCGCCGACGCACATCGTCACGACGACGTACTTCGCGCCGCGTCGCTTGCCTTCGATCAGCGCATGCCCGGTCAGGCGCGCACCGCTCATGCCATAGGGGTGGCCGACCGAGATCGCGCCGCCGTTGACGTTCAACTTCTCCTGGTCGATGCCGAGCACGTCGGCGCAGTGGAGAACCTGAACGGCGAACGCCTCGTTCAGCTCCCACAGGTCGATGTCGTCGACCGTCAGGCCGTTACGCTTCAAGAGCTTGGGCACGGCGTAGATCGGCCCGATGCCCATCTCGTCGGGATCGAGGCCGGCCGACGCCATGCCGCGGTAGACGCCGAGCGGGGTCAGCCCGCGTCGCGCCGCCTCGCCCGCCTCCATCAGCACCGACGCCGACGCGCCGTCGGACAGCTGGCTGGCGTTGCCCGCGGTGATGACGCCGCCCTCGCGCACCGGCTTGAGCCCCTTCAGCCCCTCGAGCGTCGTCTCGGGGCGGTTGCCCTCGTCCTTGCTCAGCGTCACCTCGTGCATCGTGACTTCGCCGGTCTCCTTGTTCGCCATGCCCATCGTCGCCGACAGCGGAACGATCTCGTCGTCGAACTTGCCCGCCTGCTGCGCCGCCGCGGTCCGCATCTGCGAGCGGTAGCTGTATTCGTCCTGCCGGTCGCGACTGACGTTGTAGCGTTTGGCGACCACCTCGGCAGTATCGATCATCGGCATGTAGACGTTGCTGTGCATCGCGATCAGGCCGGGATCGGGGTCGACGCGCATCTTGTTCGTCTGGACCATCGAGATCGAGTCCTGGCCACCGCCGACCGTCACCTGCATCCCGTCGACGATGATCTGCTTCGCTGCGGTCGCGATCGCCATCAGTCCGCTGGCGCACTGGCGGTCCATCGACTGGCCGCTGATCGACGTCGGCAGCCCGGCCCGGAGCAGGCTCAGCCGCGCGATGTTCGGCGCCTGGCCGCCTTGCTGGAGCGATGCCCCCCAGACGACGTCGTCGATCTCGGCCGGGTCGACCCTCGCCCGCTCGACCGCATGCTTGATCGCGTGGCCGCCGAGCATGGGCGGCGGCGAGGCGTTGAACGCGCCGCGGAAGGCGCGCCCGATCGGGGTCCGCGCAGTGGCGACGATGACGGCTTCACGCATGAGTGGCATCCTTTGCCGGGAAGCGGTCCATGCCCGCCTCGGGTTGCAGGTCGAGCGCGCCGACGATGAGCGCGACGCCGTGGTAGAAACCGACGAGCTGGACGATCTCGAGGATCTGCGCCGGATCGAATTCGGCGGCGAGCGCATCGAACTCGACCGGCGCGAGCTTCTTCCGGTCGAGCAGCGCATCGACGGTGGCGATCAGCACCGCCTCGCGCGGTGACCAGCAGGCGTCGTCGGCCGGTCCGTCAAACGTCGCGCGGACCTCCTCCGGGGTCAACCCGGCCTTGGCGGCGAACAGCTTGGTGTGGGTGCCCCACTCGTACTCGTTGCCGGTCCGCGCGCTCGTCCGGTCGATGACGATCTCGCGCTCGCGGAACGGCAGCGGCCCCTTGCCCGACATCGATCCGCCGCCGAACTTCTCCCACGCGCGCGGGCTCTGCGCGATCGCGGTGAACAGCGTCAGCGGTTCGACGCCAGGCGGCATGATCCCCGCCATCGCCGCCGCGAACGGTTCGGGCCAGCTGTCCCGCGGCAGGGTGCCGATGCGGCTCACAGGTAAGCCAGCGTCAACCAGTCGGCGGCCAGCGCGGGCTTGGCCTCACCGTCGATCTCGACCGACACCGCGACGGTCGACTGCCAGCCGCCGTCCTTGCGCTGGGCGAACCCGATCAGCGTGTAGCGCGCGCGGATCCGGCTTCCCGACTTGACCGGAGCCATGAAGCGGACCTTGTCGAAGCCGTAGTTGACCCCCATCCGCGCGCCCTCGATTCCGGGCAGCGCGTCGTAGGCCATGACCGAGAGCAGCGACAGCGTGAGGAAGCCGTGCGCGATCGTCGTGCCGAACGGGGTCGCCGCAGCCCGAACCGGATCGACGTGGATGAACTGGTGGTCGCCAGTGACCTCGGCGAAGGCGTCGATCTTCGCCTGGTCGACGACGACCCAGTCGGACACGCCGACCTCGGTCCCGACGCGGGCGCGGTATTCGTCGAGCGGCAACGCAGCGCGCACGTTTCTCTCCCCGGTTTTGCGGCGCAGCTTTGGCCGAGGGTGACGCTTGCGTCAACCGGCGGCAGGTGTCACTCGTACCGCTCGGGCAGATACGCGTCGTTGGCCCGGTCGCTGAACTTGGTCGTCGTCTTGTGGAAGGTCAGCGGCACCGTGCCGGTCGACCCGTGGCGCTGCTTGGCGACGATGATCTCGGCCAGCCCGTGGAGCTTCTCGGCGCGGTCCTTCCACTTGGCGTACTTGTCGACGTCCTCCTCGTCGGGCTGCTTCATCGCGTGGTAGTATTCTTCGCGGTAGATGAAGAGGACGATGTCGGCATCCTGCTCGATCGTCCCCGATTCGCGCAGGTCGGCGAGCTGCGGCCGCTTGTCCTCGCGGTTCTCGACCGCGCGGCTCAGCTGCGACAGGGCGAGGACCGGCACTTCGAGTTCCTTGGCCAAGGTCTTGAGACCGCGCGTGATCTCGCTGATCTCCTGCACCCGGTTCTCGTTCGACGCGCGCGCCGAGCCCTGGAGGAGCTGGAGATAGTCGACGACGATGAGGCCGACCCCCTTCTGCCGCTTCAGCCGCCGGGCGCGGGTGCGGAGTGCGGCGATCGACAGCGCCGGCGTGTCGTCGATGTAGAGCGGCAGATCGCTGAGCTGGCCGGCGGCACGGGCGAGGCTGTTGAACTCGCTCTGGCTGATCTTGCCCTTGCGCAGCTCTTCCGAATTGACCCCGGACTGTTCGGCCAGCACGCGGGTGGCGAGCTGGTCGGCCGACATCTCGAGGCTGAAGAAGGCGACGCCGGCCCCGCTCGACTGGCCCGGCTCGATGCCGTCGGCGGTGTCGCGGATGTACCGCTGCGCGGCGGCGAAGGCGATATTGGTGGCAAGGCTGGTCTTGCCCATCGCCGGGCGCGACGCGAGGACGATCAGGTCGGACTTGTGCAGCCCGCCGAGCTTGAGGTTGAGCGCGTCGAGTCCGGTGGTGAACCCCGACAGGTGGCTGCCCGACTTCATCGCGCGGTCGGCCATCTCGATCGCCAGCCGCGTGGCGACGCCGAAGGTCTTGACCGAGCCGGCGACCTCGCCCTGCTCGGCGACCTTGTAGAGCGCGAGCTCCGCCGCCTCGATCTGAGCGAGGGGCTCGACCCCGGCGGCGGTGTCGAAGGCGTTGGTCGCCATCTCGCGGCCGACGCGGATCATCTCGCGGAGAAGGGCAAGGTCGTAGATCTGCTGGGCGAAGTCGCGCGCGGCGATCAGGGCCGCCGACTGCTCGGTCAGCGTGGCGAGGTAGCTCGTCCCGCCGATCGCCATCATCTCCGGATCGGCGTCGAACAGCGGCTTGAGCGTCACCGGCGTCGCCGTCATCCGCCGGTCGACGAGCTTGAGGATCGCGGCATAGACCCGGCCGTGGAGCGGTTCGAAGAAGTGCTGCTCGCCAAGCTTGAGCTGGACGTCCTCGACCAGGCGGTTGTCGATCATCAGCGCGCCGAGAAGCGCCGCCTCGGCCTCGAGGTTGTGCGGCAGCGACGCGGCCGGAACGAGCGCGAGGGACGGCGCGGTCGGGGGGAGAGGAGTCGGGGCCTGCATCAGGGCCGTTGTCGCGCGCGGCGGTCTCCGCGGCAATCCAACAACCCGGTGGATAAGGCGGTATCTTCTCCGCTAGGCTCGCGCGATGAACGGGCTGACCATCCTCGATTTCACCGACGACCTCGCGGCGGCGTTCCACGACATCAACGCCGAGTGGATCGAGGCGATGTTCACCCTTGAGGCCAACGACCGCGCGATCCTCGATCATCCGCGCGAGAGCATCGTCGACCGCGGCGGCATCGTCCGCTTCGTCGCAGCAGAAGGGTTGGGCGTGGTCGGCACGTGCGCGCTGATCCGAATCGACGACGGCGTCTTCGAACTGACCAAGATGGGGGTGCTTGCCGCGGCGCGTGGCCGCGGCGCGGGCGAGTTCCTCCTCGCCCATGTCGTCGCCGAGGCGCGGCGGCTGGACCTCGCGCGTCTTTACCTGCTGACCAACGCCAGGTGCGCGGCGGCGATCCACCTCTACGAACGCGCCGGCTTCGTCCACGATGCGAGCGTGATGCGCGACTATGGCGCACGCTATGCGCGGTGCGACGTGGCGATGTCGCTGCCGCTTTGATCCTCCCCGCTCGCGGGGGGATCGGCTCGACCCCTGCGTTGCCCTCCGCTATAGCCCGCCTATGCCCCACCCCCTCGGCCATATCGACGCGTGGATCTTCGATCTCGACAACACCCTCTATCCCGCGAAGACCAACCTGTTCGCGCTGATCGACGCGCGGATGAGGGCGTTCGTGTCGCGGCTGCTCGGCGTCGACGCCGCCGCCGCGCACCGGGTGCAGAAAGACTTCTTCCACGCCCACGGCACGACGCTTCGCGGCCTGATGGACGAGCACGACGTCGATCCGCACGTTTTCCTGAACGATGTGCACGACATCGACCTGTCGGGCGTCGCCCACGCGCCAATGCTGGCCGAGGCGATCGCGCGGCTGCCAGGACGCAAGCTCGTCTTTACCAACGCCGACACGGCCTACGCCGATAAGGTGCTCGCCCGCCTCGGCCTGACCGCGGCGTTCGAGGACATCCACGACGTCCACGCGATGGACTACCTGCCGAAGCCCGATCCGCGCGCCTATCTTGGGCTGTGCGACCGCTTCGGGGTCGATCCGGCGCGCGCACTGTTCGTCGACGACATGGCGCGCAACCTTGCGCCGGCGAAGGCGATCGGCATGACGACGGTGTGGGTCGACAACGGCAGCGAGCAGGGTCCTTCGCCCACGGCCGACTGCATCGACTTACGGGTGACCGACGTGGCCGACTGGCTAGCTGGGGTCGTCGCCGAACTGGAAAGCGCATGACCGACATCGCCCACGACCTCGTCGCCCCGATCGAGACCGGCTGGGCCGACCGCGCGAATATCACCCCGGCAACCGACGGCGCGGTCCGCGCCGCGGTCGAGGCGGCGCTCGCCGGGCTCGACAACGGGACGCTGCGCGTCGCCGAACCCGATGGAGCAGGCGGCTGGCGGGTCAACCAGTGGCTCAAGCAGGCGGTGCTGCTGTCGTTCCGCCTGACCGGCAATGCCCTGATTCCCGGTGGTCCGGCGGGCGCGAAGTGGTGGGACAAGGTGCCGTCGAAATTCGACGGCTGGGGCGAGGCGCGCTTCGCCGCCGCCGGCTTTCGCGCCGTGCCGGGCAGCATCGTCCGCCGCGGCGCGTACATCGCGCCGGACGTCGTCCTGATGCCGAGCTTCGTCAACATCGGCGCGTACGTCGGCGAGGGGTCGATGGTCGACGCATGGGCGACGGTCGGGAGCTGCGCGCAGATCGGCGCTAACGTCCACATTTCGGGCGGCGCGGGGATCGGCGGCGTCCTCGAGCCGCTCCAGGCCGGGCCGGTGGTGATCGAGGATGGCGCGTTCATCGGCGCGCGGAGCGAGGTCGCCGAGGGCGTCGTCGTCGGCCGCGGTGCGGTCCTGTCGATGGGCGTCTACCTCGGCGCGTCGACCAAGATCGTCGACCGCGCCACCGGCGAGATCGTCGTCGGCCGGGTGCCCGACTATGCCGTCGTCGTGCCGGGAACGCTGCCCGGTGTGCCGCTGCCGACGGGCGCGCCGGGGCCGGGGCTCTACTGCGCGGTCATCGTCAAGCGGGTCGACGCGCAGACGCGCGCCAAGACCGCGATAAACGACCTGCTGCGCGACTGATGCTGCCCCAGTGACGATGCCCCAGTGACGATGCCCCGATGACGCTGCCCCGGTCGCTCGACGAGGTTCAGGACGAATTCGACGCACTCGACGAGTGGGACGACCGCTATCGCCTGCTGATCGACCTTGGCCGTGCGCTGCCGACGATGGACCCGGCGCTCAAGACCGACACGACCAAGGTCCGCGGTTGTGCGAGCCAGGTGTGGCTTTACCCGACGCGCGGCGAGGACGGCCGATTACATTTTGCCGCCGACTCGGACGCGGCGATCGTCAAGGGACTCGTCGCGCTGGTGTTGCTCGAAGTCCAGGACAGGACGGCGGGCGAGATCGAGGTCGCGGCGGTGCGCGCGCGGCTCGACGCGCTCGGGCTGGCGCGGCACCTGTCGTCGAACCGGACGCAGGGGTTGGCGTCGATGCTGGCGCGGATCGGGGACCTGACGGCGGGGTAATCCTCCCGCTCGCGGGGAGGTGGCGCGTAGCGCCGGAGGGGCGGCCGACAGGGTGACCTCAGCCTCTCGCCCTACCGCCCTTCCGTCACGGCTGCGCCGTGCCTCCCTGCGGCGCGGGGAGGATCACTACTTGATCCGCACCTTGAAGCTCACTTCGGCAGCCGCAGTGAACCCCCGCGCCGGCCGCAGCTGGTCGTCCTGGACGCGGCCCGACACGCTCAGCACCCCGATGTAGAACGGCGTCGCCACCCGCGCCTCGGCGTAGTTGATGTTGACGGGCGTCGGCGTGAGGACGTTGGCGCTGCCCGTCTGCGGCCGCGACACCAGTGCGCGGTGAAGGCTGAGGGTATAGTTGCGATCGTAGCTGTCGGTCACGTTGGCCTGGAGCGTGTACAGCCGCGAATCGCTGTCGAGGCTGAAACCGAAATCGCGACCGCGATAGCGCAGCCCATCGGGATATTTGCCGTCGGTGTAGCTGATTCCGTAGCCGACGGTCGAAAAGCTGAACAGGTTCAGGGTCGAGATGCTGCTAGTATATTCGGCGGTGACGCGCATCGTGTTGCGCCCGACGGGCACATAGACGCTGCCACCGACGAGGTAGCTCGAGAAGCTGTGACTGATCGGGTTCGAGTCCTCGTTCATGATCTGGGTATAGGCTTCGACCGGGACGCCGCCGATCCGCCAGCCGTAGCGGACATCGAACTCGCCCTCGCTCGCGGTCTTCGACGGCGTTGTGTCGTTGTTGCGCAGGTCGAAGACGAGGCCGAGGCTGCACGGATGGCCGCTGCCGCACAGGATCTGCGTCCGCGATCCGCCGATCTCGAGGCCGCGCGCCGGGTTGAGCGTGACCCGGATGGCGTTGAACGCCGTGCTGCGCGCGATCCGCGTGTCGTTGAGGATGCCGCCGACGACCTCGGCGCGGAACGGCCCGAGCCAGCTGAGCAGCGGCGTCTTGAAACGCAGCGGTCCGGCGGTGCTGATCCCGATCTGCGGGAACGGCCGCGCGTTGTTCGAATAGGTCAGCGCCGACACCCAGCCCGGGCCCCACCAGTGCGGGACCTCGCCGCCGTAGATCTGGACGTTGCCGAAGCGCTGGGCGAGGTAGCTGCCGTCGAGGTCGAGCTGGACGCCGTGCTGGCCGGTCTGCCCGGCGATCGCGCCGATCTGGACGTGCAGGTCCGAGCGGCCGGCGGTGATCTCGGCGGTTTCCTGGATCGTCCCCTTGCCATAGCCTTCGGCATTGAAGCCGCGGACCAGCGCCGGGCGGTTGGTCGCGTCGAGCAGCGTCTCGGCGCGGCCGCCCTCGGCGGTCTCGCGTTGCGCGCGGGTGCGGACGCGGCGGATCGCCTCGCGGATGTACGTTGGCTGGGCATCGAGCGTCGGCGACGGCTGAAGCGCGTCGAGGACGCCGCGCCACGGCACCGGCCACTGCGTCACCATCGTCTGGGCGATGCCGGCGTCGTTCAGCAGCGTCAGGTCGGAGCGGAGCTGGTCGTCGCCGACCGACGCCCATGGCGCGGCAACAACCGGCGCGGCGACCGCGGCGGCGAGGCCGACGGCGAGGGCAAAACGCACCCGGATCACCAGCTGGCTCCAGCGCGCGCCTGCGCGGCAAGGTCGGGGAAGTCGCTGAACAGCCCGTCGACGCCGAGGCGGAAGAAGGCGGTCATCTCGGCGACGACATCGCCGTGCGCCGCCGGCGACGCGCCGTGGCGCAGTTCGGCCGGAAGGAAGACATTCTCCGCACGGAAGGTCCACGGATGGACGGCGAGCCCGGCGGCGTGGGCGTCGACGACGAGCGTCGTCGGCGGCAGCGAGCGGCCGTCGGGTCCCCTCGGGACGATCATCGCCTTGTCGGGGCCGATGCCGTCGGCGTAGGTCGCGATCGCGCGCAACCCGGCCGGCGTGGTCATCGCGGCATAGGTGACGCCCGCGTCGTCGGCGGGGTGACCCTCGGCGGCGGCGAGCTGGATCAGCCGGAGCCGCGTCATCATGCGCAGCGCCTTCAGGTTGGCGACCTCGAACGACTGGATGAAGGCCGCGTCGCCCTGGTCGCGGTAGCCGGCGGCGGTCAACTGATCGACGAGCTGCTGGTCGAGCGGCAGGCCGATCGACGCGAAGTAGCTCGGGTGCTTGGTCTCGGGGTAGACGCCGATCGTCCGGCCGGTGCGGACGCTCTCCGCCTTGGCCAGCGCGAGAATCTCGGCGAAGGTCGGCACGTCGAACCGGCCATCCCAAGCCGTGTTGGCGGGGCGGAGCCGCGGCAGCCGCTCGCGTGCGCGCAGCGTTTTCAGCTCGGCCAGCGTAAAGTCTTCGGTGAACCAGCCGGTGACCTCGTCGCCATCGATCGTCTTGGTCGCGCGACGCACGGCGAACTCGGGATGATCCGCGACATCGGTGGTCCCGCCGATCTCGTTCTCGTGGCGCGCGACGAGGGTACCGTCCTTCGTCGGGACGAGATCGGGCTCGATGAAGTCGGCCCCGCCGGCAATCGCCGTCCGGTACGATTCGAGCGTGTGCTCGGGCCGCTCGCCGGCGGCCCCGCGGTGGCCGATAATGATTGGCGCGGCGGCGGCGGCACCGGCCAGCGCAAGGCTCATCGCCAGCGCCAAGACTTGTCGCATCGGGACCCCGTCATCGCCACGCGCATTCCGTAGCGCGAAGCGATGACGGGATGAAGCCCTTATCCGACCGCCACTTGCCGCTATGCAGCAACCATCGGCATCGCGGTCCGGCGACCGCGCGCAAGCGTACCGACAACGCCGAACCCGGCGAGCATGAGCGCCCACGACGCCGGCTCGGGGACGTCGCCGATGTTGGTGATCTGGCCCTGGACGCCGTTGAGCGAAACGACGTTGCGCGCATAGCCCTTGAGGGTCGGGGCTAGCGCGACGAACTGCGCGGCGTAGCCGGCCTGCGCGGCGGCGAACGGTCCGGCGGCGGCGAAGGTCGACGTCGGGTATTCGACCGTCCAGATCGCCTGCTGGACCGCGGCGAGCTGCGCCGGCTTGTCGCTCGCCGTGCCCTTGGCGATGCCGAAGCCGAGCGCGGCGAGGCCGGTGATCTCACGGACCTGCGTCGACGACAGCGCATGGCCATAGCCATCCTGGGTCAGCGGCGCCGTCGTGTAGTGGAGAGTCTCCGCCAGCTGCGACCCGACGCCGACATAGATGGTGTGCGGCAGGTCGACGCAGAAGCCGAGCGCGTCGAACGCCGCGTGGGCGAGCGAGCTGCCGGTGAAGGTCAGCGGCACGGCGAACTCGTTCATCGCGTTGCCGCCGACGGTCGCGGTGACGTTGCCGGGATCGTAGATGCCGGCCGACGTGATGGTGATCGGCTGCGCCGCGAATGCCGGTGCGGCGGCCGCAGCGACGATCGCCGAAGCGAGCAGGGTGATGCGCATAGGTAAGTCCCTCATCATTCGTTAACGATTGATTAGGGACCTAGACGTAACTTTTCATTATGACAAGCTAAGAATTGGTAAATGACAGTTTATTCGTGGTGGGCTTCCTCGGCGCGCTGGAGGACGGCGTAGGCGGCATGGATCGCGATGAAACGCGCCGCTGCCGCCGGGTCGTTCGGCGCGGCGTCGGGATGGTTCGCCTTCGCCAGCCGGCGATAGGCGGCCTTGATCGCGGCCGCATCGGCATGAGGCTCGAGGTCGAGCGCGGCGAGGGCGTCGATCTCGGCGCGGCTGCGGGTGCCGTCGCCGGGTCCGCCCCACGCCCAGTGCCGCGCGTGGGCGAAGGCGGCGTCGCCCGCCGCGTCGGCTTCGCGGGCGCGGGCCTCCCCGGCGGTCAGGCCTTCGAAATAGTTCCAGCCGCGGTTGTATTCGGCGGCGTGCCCTTCGCAGAACCACCAGCGTTCGGGCCGATTTGGGGCCTTCGGCGCGGGACGGTCGCCGGGTTCGTCGCACCCGTCGCGGTCGCACGTGCGGACCGTCGTCGCCGCGCTGCCGCTGCCGTAGTCGCGCCAGCGCGGAAAGCCCCAGTCGAGGGTGCGCGCGCGTCGCGGCACGATGTCCTACCGGCGCAACATGCCAAGGATGCCGTCGAGCGCGCCGGTCGCGCCCGCCGTCCCGCCGCTGGCGCCGAGCAGCGCGCCGAGGACCCCTGACGCCCCGGGCCCGGTGGACGCCGGGCCG
>CAXTQJ010000056.1:10354-12244 GCA_964246245.1 uncultured Sphingomonadaceae bacterium | reverse complement strand
GGTCGCCGCGGGCGGCCGCGTCCTCGCCGTCACCGCGACCGGTGCGACGGTTGGCGCGGCGCGGGCCGTGGCCTATGCTGCGGTCGACAAGATCGACTGGCCGGGCGGCTTCTGCCGGACCGACATCGCCAGTTCTTGAGGCGGTGGGGAATGACGATGGCGAGCCGGCAGGAACTCAACTCGGGCGTCGGCGAAGTCCGCGCCGGACTCGGCTTCGACGAGGGTCGGCTCGGCGCGTGGCTGCGGGCCAACGTCGCCGGGTTCGCCGGACCGCTGACCGTCCGCCAGTTCAACGGCGGCCAGTCGAACCCGACGTACAAGCTCGAGACGCCGGGGCAGAACTACGTTCTGCGTCGCAAGCCGCCGGGGCAGCTGCTCAAGAGCGCGCACGCCGTCGACCGCGAATACAAGGTGATGACGGCGCTTCATGCTGCCGGCTTCCCCGCGCCGCGGACGTTCGGCCTGTGCACCGACGATGCCGTCATCGGTACGTGGTTCTACGTGATGGACTGTGTCGACGGGCGGATCATCTGGGACACGACCTTCCCCGACGTGCCGCGGGCAGACCGCCCGGCCTATTTCGATGCGATGAACGCGACGATCGCGCAACTCCATTCGTTCGACCCCGCCGCGATCGGGCTCGGCGACTTCGGCAAGCCCGGCAACTATTTCGCCCGCCAGATCGCGCGCTGGTCGCAGCAGTACCTCGACGATAGCGACGCCGGGCGGTTCGCCGCGATGGATCAGCTTGTCGAGTGGCTGCCGCAGCACATTCCGCCGGGCGACGAGGTCGCCGTCGTCCACGGCGACTATCGCTGCGACAACATGATCTTCGATCCCGTCGAGCCGAAGGTGCTCGCCGTGCTCGACTGGGAGCTGTCGACGCTCGGCCACCCGCTCGCCGACTTCAGCTACCACCTGATGATGTACCGGATGCCGCCGTCGATGACCGCCGGGCTGACCGGGGTCGACCTCGCCGCGCTCAACATTCCCGACGAGGCGGCCTACACCGCCGCTTATTGCCGCCGGACCGGGCGCGACGGCATCGCGCACATGGACTTCTACGTCGCCTACAACATGTTCCGCCTCGCCGCGATCCTCCACGGTATCCAGGGCCGCGTCGTCCGCGGCACCGCGGCGAGCGCCCACGCCAGGGCGAGCGGCGCGGGGGTCGAGCCGCTGGCGAACTTGGCGTGGGAGCAGGCGCTGAAAGCGGGGGCGTGAGCGCTCAAGCTGCTCCGCAGATCGACAACGAGCAGCGCCGCATTGCCGCCTGATCACGTCGCTTCGCCTTCCGCGCAGGTCGCGATGACCTTGTCGATCTTGCGCCCGTCCATGTCGACGACCTCGAAACGCCAGCCGTCGGCGTCGAACACCTCCCCCGACTCGGGCAGGTGGCGGAGCCGCGCGAGGACATAGCCCGCGACGGTCTGGTAGTCGCGCCCCGCGGGCAGGTCGATGCCGAGCCGCTCGGCCATCTCGTCGGCCGGGAGCGAGCCGCTGAGCAGCCACGACCCGTCGGCGCGTTCGACCGCGGGCGGGTCGCTGCCGGCGTCGACGTCGGACCGGAACTCGCCCGCAATCGCCGCGAGCAGGTCGGCCGGGGTCACGATCCCCTCGAAGTGGCCATACTCGTCGTGGACCAGCGCGATCGGGATGGCAGCGTCGCGCAGCGCCTCCAGCGCGTCGACCGCGTCGAGCAGGTCGGGCAGCACCGGGGCCGGCCGCGCCAGCGCGCGG
Organism: uncultured Sphingomonadaceae bacterium; assembly: GCA_964246245.1. Lineage (GTDB taxonomy): Bacteria > Pseudomonadota > Alphaproteobacteria > Sphingomonadales > Sphingomonadaceae > Polymorphobacter_B. The sequence goes on along the minus strand of CAXTQJ010000056.1, from coordinate 10,504 downwards.
AGGTCGAGCGGCCGCCCCGCGATCAGCGCGGCGACGACGTCGCGCGCCTGGAGGACACCGATGATCGCGTCGACCGATCCGCTCGCGACCGGCAGCCGGGTGTGCGGCGTCGCGGCCAGCGCGGCGCGCGTCTCGGCGTCGCTGGCGTCG
>CAXTQJ010000056.1:3725-10344 GCA_964246245.1 uncultured Sphingomonadaceae bacterium | reverse complement strand
TGCGCGGCGTCATCACCCCGCGCACCGGCCGGTCGGCGAGGCGCATGATGCCGCTGATCATCTGGCGCTCGCTTTCCTCGATCACCCCGGCCGTCTCGGCCTCGGCGACGACCGAGCGCAGCTCCTCCTCGGTCACCGCATGGTCGGCGTCGCGGCGCTGGCCGAGGAGGCGGAAGATCAGCGCGCTGGTCCGGTCGAGCACCCACGCGAAGGGCGCGGCAAGGCGGATCAGGCCGATCATCGTCGGGGCGACGGCGCACGCGATCGCCTCGGGCGAGCGCAGCGCGAACTGCTTGGGGACGAGCTCGCCGACGATCAGCGAGACATAGGTCGTGACGGCGATGACGATGCCGAAGCCGAGGTCGGCGGCGGCATGCGGGCTGAGCGGGACGACCTTCGCGACGCGCTCGGCGACCGGCCCGGCGAGGCTCGCCCCCGAGAAGGCCCCGTTGAGGATCGCGACCAAGGTGATGCCGATCTGGGCCGACGACAGGAAGCGCGCCGGATCCTCGGCGAGACGTAGCGCCGCCGCCGCACCGCGCCCTCCGGCCGCGGCCAGCCCACGCAGCCGCGGCCGCCGCGCCGAGACGATGGCGAACTCGGCCATGCTGAGGAAGCCGTTGAGCGCGATCAGCGCGACGACGACGACGGCGTCGAGCCAGGGGAAAGGGTGCACTCGCCTCCGCGTGGGTGGCGCGGCCGGCGCGCCGCAGTCCGGCCGCAGATTAACCGTTAATCAGCGGCTGGCCTAGACCGCCGGTAAGATTTCGACTGGTAAAAAACCCGTGGGCATGATCATAGAAGAGATTGGCTGCCAGTGTCCGCGCAACGGCGTACAAGTCGTGCGTGTGCGGCGCGATGACGCGAATAAACGCGGCGACTGCGGAGGAAAGGCGAAGGATGATCCGGTCGGAATTGGTGGCGGCCCTCGCGGCGGCGAACCCGCATCTGACGCAGCGCGACGTCGAGCGCGTCGTCGCTACCATCTTCGCGACGATCACCACCGCGCTGGTCGACGGCCGCCGCGTCGAGCTGCGCGGCTTCGGCGCCTTCTCGACCCGCGCCCGCGAGGCGCGCACCGGCCGCAACCCGCGCACCGGGACTGCCGTCGCGGTCGACGCCAAGCGTGTCCCCTACTTCAAGCCGGGCAAGGACCTGCGCGAGCGGCTCAACGCTGGCTGAGCCGAACTCGCGTAGCGCCCTGCAGGCATCCAGTGCGCCCGTGCGCGAGCCGAATCGCGCCGGCCCCATCGGACGGCCAGCCCCGGCGGCGCTCGCTCGATCAGCCCGATCGTAAGACTCATTACCGGATTTTAAGGCTAAGTTGATGAAGGAGACGCCACGTGGCGAGGGGCACCACCCCTGCCGCCGCGCCAAGGGCTTAACGCCGTCGGGTGCCCGCACGTCTGCCGGGCGACGCAGTAGCAGAACAGCAAAGGCGCGACGGGCAGTCATCGTACGAGCTTAAGCCGACAGCGGGCCTGTAGGACAGCATTTTCCACGCTTGGTCCCTAACCAGCCCCGCGGGATCGTCGGCCATCAGACCGCCTTTCGCCCGACGACCAGATGACGTAGTCGAGGGGGGACGCCGGCCCACGTGGCGGAACCGGTAGACGCAAGGGACTTAAAATCCCTCGACCGCAAGGTCGTGCCGGTTCGATCCCGGCCGTGGGCACCAACTAAGACGGTCGGGCGATCGTCGTGGCGCGGACATCGATCGGGCGTCGAGGCTAGCTCTTGCTCAGCTCGCGCCAGCTCTTCTCGCCGACCGCGACGTCGAACTTCTTCGCCGCCGCCCTGATCCGCTTCCACGCCGCGTCGCGCTCGGCGTCGGTCACGCCCTAGACCTGATCGAAGCGCGCGATCGCGTTGCGGACGTGGCTGGCGTTTTCGAGCGGCTCCTTGCGCTGCTTGGGAAAGGCGAATTGCTTCGCGTCGAGGTGGTTGCGGTCGTCGGCGTCGAGCTTGGCCATGGCGGTGCTCCGTTGTCGATCACGGTCAACGCGCGGGAACCGCGCCGGTTCGCTACTCGGCGGCGAGGGCGGCGGGCGGCAGGTCGAGGTTCGTCGGCAGCACCGGCAGCGCCTCGACCAGCCCGACCTCGCCGATCGTCTCCAGTCCGGTCGTCGCCCCGTGCGCCTCGAACTTCTTCGCGCGCGACAGCACGCGTCCGTCGAGCGACTTGACGAGGTCGTTCGCTGCATTGACCGCGCCGCCGAGCGCCTTCTGCATCGCCGTCGCCTTGCCCCCCATGACGCGCACCGAGTCGTAGAGTTCGCGACCGAGCCGGGCGATCTCCGCCGCCTGCTTCGCCAGCCGCGCCTGATCGCGCATCGCCGCAACGGTCCGCGCGACGGCGATCAGGTTGATCGGCCCGGCGAGGACGAGGCGGCGGTCGTCGAAGTCGAACAAGAGATCGCGATCGTGCTCAAAGGCGGCGGCGAGAAAGTTTTCGCCCGGAACGAAAAGAACGACGAAGTCGACTGCCCCGCCGACGCTCTTCTCGTACGCCTTGCCGGCCAGCGCGGTGGCGTGACTGCGCACAGCGCGGGCATGCGCGCCGAGATGGCGGGCCCGTTCGGCGACGTCGTCGGTGCCGGCTGCCGCCATGTACGCGTCGACCGAACATTTGACGTCGATCACCAGCCTGCGCTCGCCGGGAAGGGTGACGACGAAGTCAGGCCGGCGATTGTCGTCGCTCGCCGCCGAGGTCTGGGCGACGAAGTCGATGCCTTCGACAAGGCCGACGCGCTCGAGGACGTTGCGGCACTGTTCCTCGCCCCAGCGTCCCGCTGCCTTGCCCGACGAGCGCAGCACGGTTTCGAGCCGGGCGGTTGCGCCGGTGACGCGGTCCTGGCCCTTGGCGACCTGATCGAGGAGCGCGTTCAACGCGCCATAGCCTTCGGCGCGGACTTTCTCGATCTCATCGAGCTTGGTCGCATAGGCTCCCAGCGTCGCCGTCATCGGCGCGATCATCGCGGCCATCGCGGTCCGATTGGCTTCGAGGCCGACCCCGGCCACTTCGCGGTGGCGGACCAGCGCGGCCTCCGCGCGTTCGAGGAACGCCGCCTGCGCGCCGTCGAGGGCCTTCGTCGCGAGCGCGGCGAACGAGGCGTCGAGCGCCGCCAGCTGGCGACCGTGGGCGGCGTCACGCTCGGCCTGGGTCGCCTTCGCGGCGGCGAGTTCGCCGGCGACGACGGCATGGCTGCGCGCGACCTCCTTCAGCTCGCCGATGTCGCGCTGCTGCGCGGCGATCTCGACCATCGTCCGCGCGATCTGGACCCGGTATTCGCCGTTTTCGGCGCGGGCGGCGTCGCGCTCGGTTAGCGCCGTATCGCGGTCGGTGGCCGTCTGCGCGACGCCGCGTCCCCACAGCAGCCAGCCGGCGGCGAGCGCGACCAGCGCGGCGATGACGGCGGCGACGACGATTTCCACCAACGGGTTCCCAAGCGAACGTAAGGTGAACCGAGCCTAGCCGATCGCGGTGCGGCGGGAAACGGCGAAATCGGCTTGCGCTTCGCCCCGCGCCGCCGCTGAATGCGGCCGCGCCGGCGACAGACCGCGCGCCAGGGGAGACCGCGCCATGCATTCGCACACGATCGTCGCCGAGGGCCTCGCCTTTCCCGAGGGGCCGGTGGTCTTCGCCGACGGCAGCGTCGTCGTCGTCGAGATCATGGCGGGGCGGATCACCCGCGTCCGCCCCGACGGCCGGACCGAGGTCGTCGCGACGCCAGGCGGGGGGCCCAACGGTCTCGCGCTCGGTCCCGACGGCGCGCTCTACTGCTGCAACAACGGCGGCTTCGCGTGGAGCGGCGAGGAGGCGGGGCTGATGCTGCCCGGCGGCGCGGCGGCGGATTATGACGGCGGCCGGATCGAGCGGATCGATCTCGCCACCGGCACGGTCGAGCGGCTGTACGACGCGGGCAACGGCGCCAAGCTGTCGGGGCCGAACGACATCGTCTTCGATAAGAGCGGCGGCTTCTGGTTCACCGATCTCGGCAAGCACCATGCCTACGGGACCGACTACGGCGGGCTTTACTACGCGACCCCCGACGGGCGGAGCATCACCTGCGCGGTCCACGGGCCGAACATGAACGGCGTCGGTCTGTCGCCCGACGGCAACACAGTCTATGTCGCATGCACCCAGGCGCGGCTGCTCCTTGCCTTCGACGTCACCGGCCCGGGGACGGTCGCGCCGTCGGCGCTGCCCGCGCTGCCCGGGCGGGTGGTGACGAGCTTCCCCGGCTACACCTATCTCGACAGCCTCGCGGTCGAGGCCGACGGGCGGATCGCGGTCGCGACGCTGGTCGAGCGGCCGGGGATCTGCAGCGTCGACCCCGCGACGGGCGCGCAGGAGGATTTCGCCTTTCCCGACCTGCTGACGACCAACATCGCCTTCGGCGGCGACGACATGATGGACGCGTGGGTGTGCCTGTCGACGACCGGCAAGCTGGCCAAATGCCGCTGGCCGCGGCCGGGGCTACGGCTGGCGTATCACGGCTAGACGGTCACAGCTGGAACGGGATTTCGCCGAGCGCGTCCGGGACGAACACCGTCCCCGGGCGGAACAGCTTGTCGAGCCCCGACAGCCGGTCGCCGCTGCACAGCTGCTCCTGCAGCCGTTCGTCGTCGCGGCGGCGGAACTCGGCCTCGATCGCGACGATCGTCTCGGGCGGGGTGTCGAGCAGCGCGAGCGCCGCGCGGCCGAGCGCGATCGACCCGTCGAACACTTCGCGCAGCGCATAGTCGACATCGTTGCGGAGCAGGTCGAGGTGGTGGAGCCGGTCGTAGGCGCGCGCGAGGATCTTCAGGTGGGGGAAGGCGTCGCGGATCGGGCCGAGCGTCTCGACCGGCGGCCACGACCCGTCGTTGGCCATCACCAGCAGCTGCGCCCCCTCGGCACCCGCCGCGCGGAGGATGTCGACGCGGCGTCCGTCGCCGAAGAAGACGCGGTTGCCGAACAGGTTGCTGACGTCGATGATCTCGGGGTCGATGTCGACCGCGACGACTTCGACCCCGCGCGCGAGAAGCATCTGCGCGACGCCCTGGCCGAAGCGCCCGGCCCCGACGAGGACGACGCGGCACGGCACCTCGCCGCGGACTTCGGCGTCGGGCCCGGCGAGGTCGGTCCGCTCGACCGGCTTGGGGTTGAACGCTCGGGCGAAGCGCGCGGCGAACGGAGTCAGCAGCATCGACACCGTGACCACCGCGCCGAACAAGTTGGCGGCGGCGGCGTCGAGCAGCAGCCCGCGGGTGCCGGCGGCGAACAGGACGAAGCCGAACTCGCCGCCCTGGGCGAGCAGCAGGCCCATCTGACAGGCGCGCAGGGTCGTCGTCCCGAACAGCCGCGCGAGGCCGCCGATCACCGCCGTCTTGGTCGCCATGACCGCCGCGACGAGCAGCAGCACCATCGACCAGTGCTCGCGGACGACACCGAGGTCGAGCGTCATCCCGACCGAGACGAAGAACAGGCCGAGGAGCAGACCGCGGAACGGCTCGATGTCGGCCTCGAGCGCGTGGCGGTACGGCGATTCCGACAGCATCACCCCGGCGACGAAAGCGCCGAGCGCCATCGACACCCCGAGGCTCGCCATCACCAGCGCCGCACCGAGGACGGTGAGCAGCGCGGCGGCGGCGAACGCCTCGCGGACCCCGAGGCGACCGATCAGACGGAACAGCGGATTGAGCAGGAAGCGCCCGGCGGCGGCGAGGACGAGGATCGCGGCGACGGTCAGCGCCGCCTGCTCCCACCCCGGCCGCGTCGTGGGGTCCGGCACCCGCGACAGCACCGCGACGATCGTCAGCAGCGGCACGATGGCGAGGTCCTGGAACAGCAAGATCGCGAACACCCGCTCGCCGAACGGCGTCGTCGTCAGCTCGCGCTCGGCGAGCAGCTGCATCACCAGCGCGGTCGACGACAGCGCCAGCGGCAGGCCGACGACGAGCGCCGCCTGCCAGCTGAGGCCGGTGACGCCGAGGAGGACGCCAGTCAGCGCGAGGCCGCACAGCACGACCTGCAACGTGCCGAGCCCGAAGATGTCGCGGCGCAGGCTCCACAGCCGCGACGGCTTGAGTTCGAGGCCGATGACGAAGAGCAGCAGGACGATGCCGAACTCCGCGAGCCCGCTGATGCCCTCGACGTCGGCGACGAGGCCGAGGACGCCGGGGCCGATGACGACGCCCGCGGCGAGATAACCGAGGACCGCGCCGAGTTTGAGCCGCGCGAACAGCGGCACGAGGACGACGACGGCGGCCAGATACACGACCGCGTCGAGCAGCGGCGCAGCGATGTGGCTCACGCGGGAGCCAGGGCCTCGGCCTGCTCCGCGGCGGTGTCGGAGGCCGCTGCCGCGGCGATGCCGGTGGCCGCTGCCGCGGCGTCCGCCGCCGCCTGGAAGGCGAGCAGGATCGATCCGTGGCGCGCCTTGTGCGGGCGGGCGAGGTCGAAGACGTCGAGCCCGCGCCACGCGCCCGGCGTGTCGGCGGTCCCGCCGAGATAGGCGGCGAGATCGTCGCGCGCACGGGCCAGCTCGACCGGCGACTTGCCGATGACCTCCGCCGCGAGCAACGCCGCCGACGCCTGACCGAGGGCGCAGGCGCGGACGTCGTGGGCGAAGCG
>CAXTQJ010000056.1:374-3715 GCA_964246245.1 uncultured Sphingomonadaceae bacterium | reverse complement strand
GTCCTCGGGGTTCGGGAAGTCGCCCAGGTGCCGCACCACGGTGCCTTGCCGCCCCCGCAGATAGTGCGGCGTGCGGATGTGCACGGGGCCCCGCGCTTCCGGCCAATCGTCTCGCACCTGCCCGCGGGCGCCGGGGGGGAGGGGGGGGGCGAAGCGGACGACGCGCCCGTCCGCCAGGTCGACGTCGGCGGTGACCTTGCTGCCGCACACCGGCGAGACGCGGGTCACGCTCGCCTGGCAGCGGTCGAGCCGACCGGCGAGGGGGATCGCCGCGGCGAGACGCAGGATCGCGGTATTGTACAGGGTCGCGGTCATCGTCCGACGATATAGGCGGAGCGGCGGGGCGCGGCTACCCGGCCGCTGGCCCGCGTGGCTGGCGACGCAGGGCGTTCCGGGTCGCGAAGCGGTACCCAGCGTTGCCGATTTCGGCACCGATCCCGAAGGCAACGCGATCGAGCTCTGCACGCCGCCCAAATCCTAGTCGGCGTCGTTGGCCCCCGCCCCGAACCGCCCCGCGTAGCGCCGCGTGATCCGCTCGACCGGCATCACCACGAAGACGTCGGTGGTATTGAACTGTGGGTCGACGAAGGCCCCGTCGCCGATCATCGCGCCGACACGGAGATAGCCCTTGACCAGCGGCGGCAGCGCCTTCGCCGCCGCGCGCTGGTCGAACGCCGTCGCGGGCAGGACGTCCATCGGCACATAGCGTTCGCCGAGTGCACGCGCGCGCAGCTCGGGCGGGGCGAGGTGGTGGTGGTAGAGATAGCTGAGCTCGGCGGCGTGGACGCGCGGGTCGGCCCCGTGGAGCGAGGCGCAGCCGAACATATGGCCGATCGCGTGGGTCTGGAGGTAGCTCGCGATGCCGCGCCACAGCAGGGTGATCGTCGTGTTGTTGCGGTAGGCGGGCGCGACGCAGCTGCGCCCGAGCTCGAGCAGCTGCCCGCCCTCGACCGACTGCGCGATCAGCGGCGACAGGTCGTACTCACCGGCCGAATAGAAGCCGTGGTTCATCGCCGCGACGACCTGGCGGAGCAGGCGATAGGTGCCGACGACGTGCGGCCCCTGCCCAAGCAGGCCGTGGTCGATGACGAGCAGGTGGTCGCAGATCGCGTCGTAGCTGTCGACGTCGCGCTTCGCCGCGACCATCGCCGGTGTCGGCGCGGCCCCCATTTCGTCGTAGAAGATCTGGTAGCGGAGCGCCTGCGCCGCGGCGACCTCGGCCTCGGTCGTGGCCAACCGCACGTCGAGCTGACCGGCGCGGTGGAGGTGCGGCGTTCCTTCGAGCAGAGGCGCCGCGACCGCGGTCGCGGCCTTCGCCGAGAATCCCATCAACCCCGTCCCCTCGCGCTTCGGCGGATGCTCTAGCGCTGAATTGTGACAGTGTAACTTATACGTCGGTCGTGTCGCCATCGGTGCGCGGCACCGCGACCAGCCCCCGCCGCAGCATGTAGAGGTAGAGGGCGATACCCGGCAAGGTGATCGCGGCGGTCAGCAGGTAGAAGTCGACGTAGCCGACGCGCTCGATCAGCGCCCCGGTCGACGTCCCCGTGACGAAGCGGCCGAGAATCGCGCGGAGTGCCGACAGCAGCGCGAACTGCGTCGCGGTGAAGCGCAGGTTGCACAGCGCCGACAGGTAGGCGACGATCGCGACGTCGCCGACCGACGCCGAGAAGTTTTCGAACCCGATCGCCGCCGCGAGCCCGAGATTGGAGTGGCCGTAGGCGGCGAGGACCGAAAAGCTGAGGTTCGACAGCGCGATGAGGACGAGGCCGAGCAGGACGGCGCGCTTCATCCCGATGCGGGTGTAGACGATGCCGCCGACGAAGAGCCCGACGAGGTAGGCGACCAGCCCGAAGCCGACGTCGTAGGTCGCGACCTCGTCCTTGGTGAAGCCGAGGTCGTGGAACAGCAGGCGGAAGCTGAGGTTGGCGATGGTGTCGCCCATCTTGTGGATGAGGATGAAGATCAGCACGACGAACGCGCCGTCGCGCCGGGCGAAGTCGGCGAGCGGCCCGATCACCGCGTCGCGAACCGGGCCACGCCCGCGCCGCCACACGACCGCGACGGGGCGGGCCGGCTCGCCGACGACGAGGCCGGCGACGAGCGCGGGCAGCGCGAACAGCGTCGCCGACAGGTAGCCGACCGACCAGCCGGCGCGGGTGGCGACGAACAGGACGAGCGCCCCCGCCCCCGCCGACCCGATCCGCCAGCCGTACTGCGCCATCCCCGAGCCGACGCCGAGCTGGCGCGGCGACAGGCTCTCGATCCGCACCGCGTCGATGACGATGTCGTAGGTCGCGCCCGAAAACGCGACGGCGAGCGCGGCGGCGACCGTCGTCCCGAGCGCCGCCTTGGGATCGGTCGATCCGAGCCACGCCACCGACGCCATGACCATGACCGCCGCGACGAGCAGCCACGCGCGCCGCTGGCCGAGGAGCGGCGCGAGGACCGGCAGCCGCACCTTGTCGACGGCGGGGGCCCAGATCGGCTTGAAGCTGTAGATCAGGATGCCGAGGCTGAACGCCGTCACCGCCTTCTTGTCGATCCCCGCCTCGGCGAGCCGCGTCGTCAGCGTCGACGCGATCATCGCGAAGGGAAACCCCGACGAGATGCCGAGCAGCAGCGCGGCGAACGGCGCGCGTTCGAAATAGGGGCGGACGCCGGCGAGGGGATCGCGGCGGGGGGTCATGCGGCGGTGGTCGAAATGAGATGAAGCGCCGTCGAGCCGCCGCTGACGGCGCCGGGGTCGATGCCGCGGTCGAAGGTGGCCGATGCTCCGCTGCGCGCGACGTCGAGGGCGAGCAGATACGTATCGCTCAGCTGCTGATGGCCGGTCAACCGGTCGAGCGCAACGAGCCCGGGATCGAGCAGGCTGATGTCGTCGGGCCAGAAGACGTGGTCCGGCGCGGCAACGACCTTCCGCAGCGCGACGGCGATGGCGAAAGGCGAGCCGAAAACCCCGCTATAGCTCGGCCGTCCCATAATCCGCATGGCGGCGTCCTGCGTCAGCGGACAGGTCGCCCATCCGCTCGGTCGATGCGTCGCGAGCCACCGCTCAGCGGCGGGATGATGAACGTGATCGTCGTCAAGCAGATGACCGGTCAATGGGAATATTCTTCGTCTTCCTCGTTAATCATCGCCTTGATCATGTCCGTCGTCACCGGACCGTATCCCGGCCGCTTCGCCAGGCCCGGAAGGCCGGTCACCGGGCTGATAGCAAAGGTCGGGGCGGCCAGCCCTTACGAATGAGCAGCGACATGGTCGCGTCGATGGTCGTTTCGCGACGAGCGGCCTCGCCCCCCCCGCGGGGGGGGGCGCGAAAAAGACCAGGGGGGCGGGGG
>CAXTQJ010000056.1:0-364 GCA_964246245.1 uncultured Sphingomonadaceae bacterium | reverse complement strand
GGTGTCGTCATCCTGCCCGCACGCCGGTTTCGCTTGGCGCCCCGGCCATGTGACGGCGAGGCGCCGCGGCGATGGCGAGGCGCCGCGGCCGACCTCACTTGCCGCATTCCGCTACCGCGCCAGCCCGTGCGCGATCGGATCGCCCCCGGTGCGCGCCACATCGGCCAGGTCGGCGTCCTATGTCTTCCCCGGCTGACGCCATTCGCTCGGGGTCACGGCAAGAACGTGACCGGCGTCCGCTACAAGACCGCCGGTTACCATCATATCGCTTCGACGATCGCCGGAGTGCCGATCCCCACTAACCGGCTTGCCGCCCCCCCCCGCGGCGCGGGGCAAGGGGGGCGGAACAACCCCCCCCCCGCCC
>CAXTQJ010000055.1:9010-12260 GCA_964246245.1 uncultured Sphingomonadaceae bacterium | reverse complement strand
CCAGCGTCCAGCTTTGGGAGCGGACAAAACGGCGCTGAACGACCGCGAATGGGTCTCAGCAGCCTTCCATAGGTCTAATTGCTTGAATGAAGTTCCGGCCATCTCGGCTTTCCGTGGTGATCGTGGCATTTGCGTCGCAAGTTCGCGTTTTCGCGCTGTAACGATAGTGCACTAGGTAGGAGTTTGCGCTGTGCTGAGTGATGTCGATCAGCCTGATCGGAGAGGCCATACTGCCATAATAGCGGGTTAGGGCTTCCGGCGAGAACGCGGCCAGTTGGCGCTTCTCCGGCACAATATAAGACGAGGCGGTTGCACCCTGTCCCGCATGCAAAGCGTCATAGAACGCTCTGATGGTCGTCGCTGCTGTCCCGTATTCGTCGATGAAATCCATTGCGCGTACCTGCGCGGGTCGGATTGACGTTACCCAGGCGACAAGTGGTTCGTGATGATGCCCGGTTTCCGCCGCCATCGGGCTGGAAAGACCGACTGTCACCTGATGACGAACGTTCGCCCGAAGAAGCGGAAACGTGGCATCTGAGCCCACCACTTGCACCGATTTGAACATGCGTGATGGTTCGGCGAAGTCAGAATCGCCTGTCAGGCAGATCGGGCTGGCAAGCCGCAGGACGTACGTCGGTTCGGGTGTGTCGCCCTTCTGAACATCCTCGAAATTGGGTGGGCCTGCAAAGACGACATAGTCCAGGATGCCGGTGAGCGCGTGAGGCTCGCCCTTCGCCAGATTGTAGCAAGGTGCCGCAAAGGCCGAAGCAGGAAGCAGGAGCATGCCGAAGGCGGAGAGGGCGAGAATGCTGCGCATCGGTGTAATCTGCGCTCCCGCTTTCCAGTGTCAACGGGCGGCTTCGCTGGCGCGAGATGGCGCCCCTTTCTCGCCGTATCTGCCAATGGACGCACGGCTGAAGTTCGGAAGCGTCGATAGGTGGGTGAACGACGGCTTCTGAGGTCGTCTCGGAAGTCGCGAACCTGCCTGAGCCATTGGGATAACTGAAAAGGCGTCCGGCTAACGCACCGCCAGCGTGGCAAGGTCAGCGAGGGCTCTGTTCCTCTTGCGTGCCGCCCGGCCGGTGCTCACTATTATTATGGAGCGGAGGATCGAAATGGCTAAGGTATTCTTTTCATACTCGCATGCCGACGAGGCGCTACGCGACCAGCTGGAAAAGCAGCTTTCGCTGCTAAAGCGGCAGGGGATCATCGAGACTTGGCATGACCGGCGAATCGGAGCCGGGCAGGAGTTTGCGCGCGAGATCGACCAGCATGTCGAGACGGACGACATAATCCTGCTTCTGGTCAGCGCAGACTTCATTGATTCCGACTATTGCTATGAGCTAGAGATGCGGCGCGCGATGGAGCGCCATGAGGCAGGCGAGGCAATCGTCATACCAATTATTCTCCGCCCTTGTGATTGGCACGGTACGCCATTTGGCAAGCTCAACGCGACGCCACCCGACGGGAAGGCTATTACCACCTCGCCGGATCGTGATCAGGCGCTGCTGGAAGTCGCGAAGGCCGTGCGTGGCGCGGTGGGCCGGCTCAGCAGCCGCTCGTCGCCGACAAGCGCTGCGGCCGCTCCTGTAACCACAGCTGTCAGTTTTGCGGCGCCGTTATCCACCAAAGGGCCGCGGTCGAGTGCCTTGGCCCTGGCGCGAACCTTTACCGAGCGGGATAAGGACTCGTTCAAGCTCGAAACATTTGAGTACATTTCTCGGTACTTCGAGAATTCGGCGGCCGAGCTAAGCGCACGCAACCCCGGCATCGAGGTGACTTTCCGCCGGATCGATGCGAACCGCTTTTCGACCATCATCTACCGCGACGGGCGGTCTATCGCACGCTGCTCAATCTTCATGGGCGAACGCCCATACACTTCCGGGATCGCCTATTCCTCATCCGATATGTCCATCAATGGCTACAATGAAGCGTTAAACGTCGAAGCCGACGACCAGAGCTTGTTTTTGACCAGCATGGGCATGGCAGCGATGAGCGGCCAGCGCGGCGGCTCCGGCAAGCTGACCCAGGAAGGCGCCGCTGAATTCTACTGGCAGATGTTGATAAGGCCGCTGCAGCCACGGATGTGACGTAACGCGTTGCGGCGCCTGCAAGCGCAATTCGCTCGCATGAGGGCATCGCTTTTTGGATTAGCCCCAGTCTCAGGCCTTCTACGATCCTCCGAGGTGTCGCAAGACGAGGCGATCCGAGCGACTCCTCAGCCCGCTGCAACCACCGTTGCGCTCAGATGAATGGACGTCCGACTTCGAGGAGCCGCCTGCCGTGGCTAAGTGACCACAGCTGGGGTTAGGCTTTGGCCGCGGCCTCCGCGACCTTGATGTCCTCGTCGACGGTACCGCCGCTCGCGCCGACCGCGCCGATGACGGTCTTTCCTGACATGATCGGTACGCCGCCGCCGAAAATGACGACCTTGTCGCGGTTCGTGCTGTCGATGCCGAACAGCGGCCGGCCCGATTGTGCCATCTTAGCGAGGTCCTCGGTCGGCAGGTCGAACGCGCGCGCAGTCCACGCCTTGTTGATCGCGATGTCGATCGAGCCGAGCCATGCGCCGTCCATGCGGACATGGGCGACAAGGTTGCCGCCGGCGTCAACGACCGCGATGTTGTAAGGCACGCCGAGTTTCTCGGCCTGTGCCTCACCGGCGGCAATCATCTTCCTGGCGTCGGCGAGCGTCAGGGTGGTGACGGATGTCGGCATGCGTTGCTCCGGCTCAGGCGGGGATCTGGTCGATGGTGGCGGTGTTCTGCGCCGCAATGCCGTTCTCGCTGTGGCGGAAGGCCGACAGCGCGCGATAGACTTGCATCCGCGCCCGCATGACCCCGCCGAGCGGCCGGTGCGCGGCGAGGCTGTGCGGCGGCCCGAAGGTCATCACATCGTCGAAGTAGCGGACGCGGGCGGCGCTGTAGGCCGGCTGCGCTGGGATGCGGATCGTCGCGACGGTGACGTAGCCGACGGCGTCGGTCGGCCAGTCGACCGAGGCATCCTCGATCGGCTGCGTGTCCGCGTCGGTCCACAACTGCGCGCGCAACTCGTAGACGGCGTCGTTGCGCGCGAGATAGTCGATCGCTGCGTGGCGGAAGCCGTCCTCGTCGGCGCCCGGGTCGAGCCGCCAATCCTCGAGTGCCGCCTGCGCCGCCGACACCGGCACCGCGCCAAGCTTGGCGACATAGTCCCCGTAGCGGACAGGGGCCTGGCTGAAGTAGGCGTCGGCCAGCGGGTGGCCGAAAGG
>CAXTQJ010000055.1:0-9000 GCA_964246245.1 uncultured Sphingomonadaceae bacterium | reverse complement strand
GAAAGGATGGCCGAAGAAGTCGGCGCGCGGGCTTTCGGTGCCGAACGCGTGGAGCACCTGGTTGAACCCGCGGGCGAGGCCCGACACCGCGCTCTTGACGCCTTCGGGCATCGGCGTCGACGTGCCGATCAATTTGGCGTCGCGCAGGAACCCCTTGGCCGTGCCCGACGGGAAGGTCGTGCCGGTGACGAGAACGAAATCCTGCGTCGGCGCGTCGTGCCCGGCCAGCTTCTCGCCGGCCACGTCGAACACCTTGATCGCCATGCCGCGGTGGGTCGACACGCGGTCGCCGAGCGTCTCGCCGGGGCCTTGCGCAAAGCGGATCGCGACGGGGTGCTTGCCGGGCGTCGCGAACAGTCCCTGCGCTAGCACGGGCGGCAGGTTTGACGCGATCGTCAGCTCGCCGACGACGCACGCCGTGCTCTTGGCGTGGCTGGCGCGGACCGCGTGATGCTCGCGCTTCTCGACCGTCTCGCTCTGTTGGGTCATGCCCTTGATGATGCCGTCGATCGTCTCTTGCTCGCCGGTCTCCAACTGCTCGATGGCGGGGCTATAGCGAAGATAGGTCATTGGGTCGGGCCTTCCGTCGGCATGAAGCTGTAGAGTTCGGTGGGCAGTGATGCCGGCGCGCCGGGCTTGAACCACGCGCTGTCCTGGATGTGGCTGGCGGTGACGTAGATGCGGCCGTCCGGCCCTTCGGCCATGGTGTCGGGCCAGCGCAGCCGCGGATCAGCGACGACGGTCTCAAGGTGGTCGCCGGCCAGCCGCTTGACCGAGTCGTCGGTCGGCGACGTCAGGTAAAGGGTACCGGCGCGGCTCATCCACAGGCCGTCGGCGACCGTTGTTGTCGCCACCCGGCGGGCGGTGGCATGCGCCGGGTCGCTGCGCAGCGTGGCGGCGTCGACGGCGTAGAGCGTGCGGCCGGTCAGCGCCTGGAAGTAGAGCGTGCCACCGTCGGTCGACAGCGCCAGCCCGTCGGCGGCGAACATCGGCTGGCGGCCATCGGGCCGGCGCAGCGGCTTGCCGCCGACCGTCACCGTGACGTCCTTCTCGACCTGGGTGCTCGGATCGCCGTCGAGCGCCCGCGCGCCCTTGCCGCTGTCGAGATCGACGACGACGATCGCGCCGCGCGACCCGCTGTCGGTCAGGTAGGCGGTGCGGCCGTCGGGGGCGAAGCGGATATCGTTGAGGTAGCTGCCCTGCCGCGCCAGGTCGGGGCCCATGGGGATGACCTTGTCGACCCGGTTGCTGGCCAGATCGATCCTCACCAGCTTGGGCGCGCCGGGGAGGATCTTCTCGTTGCCCGGCGCGCCGGCATCGACCGCCCACAGGTGGCCGTGGCCGTCGGGGACGACCGACTGGACGCAGACGAAGTGGTCGGCGACTGACTGCTGGTTCGCCGAGGCGTTGCGCCAGGCGTTCCAGGCAGCATCGGGGTAGGGACGCAATGCTCCGCCGGGCAGGACCTCGGCGACCGACACCGGCGCGTCGTCGGTCCAGCGCGGGAAGTTGACGAAGCGCCGGCCATCGGCGGTGACGGCGACACCGGTTATCTGATGGCCAAAGCGCGCGACCGACGTCAGGCCCACGGTCTGCACCGGCGTCGCGACGGCCGCACTCGAGGCGACCACCAGCGCGATGGCCATTGTTCGCCGCAAGGTCCAACGGACATTGGAGCGTTTCGACGACTTGTGATCAGGATATGTCATATGACACCGTAGCCAGCGTGCCCGCCCGGCGTCGCAACTGAGGTTAGGCCGCGTCGGCCAAGCACTCGCCGCCAGCCGCGACATGTCCGCGCGGGCCATCCGAGGCGCCCGTCTTAATCTGCTTCGTGGCAATCCCTCGGCACAGCCGCTCTCTACCCGTCGCATTCGTCGCGACTGGCTCGGCCTCCTGAAAGCAGCCATGCCAAGCGATGAACAAGCGTCCGAAGCTGGGATGCGCGATGAGATCCTTAAATGGCCGGAAATGGGGTCAGATGGTAATCCTAATCTCTTGTTAAGTAGCAATCACGGAGAGTTTAGCACACTTCATCAATATTGATCGAGGGGTGAGCGCGGGCTATAGCGCCGGAGCACCAGGCAGCGTCGCCAGCCAGTCGATCACCGTCGTCTCGAGCGCGATCCGCTTGTCGGAATAGCTGTGGTCGGTGGCAAGATGGACCTCCAAGGGCGAACCGCCCGCGGTCCGGATCGCGCTGCCGAAACGGTCGTCGACTGGCTTCAGCCCGTCGTCCGAGCTGACGATCAGCACCGGCTTCCTCGCCGCCCCAGCGGCATAGGTATCGAGCGCGAACGGCTTAGGGTCGGCGATGATCTCAGCATAGAGCGCTTCCGGGCTAGTGCCGGCAAGGGTGTGCATGGTGCCTGCGCCATATTCGTCGCCCAGCGCCTTGACCGATGCGGCCTTGGGACCGTCGAACAGGTTCATGCCGGCCGCCGAGATCAGCGCCGCACCGAGGATTGCGGGATCGTGACCAGCCTCGTAGGCGGTCGCCATGCCGCCCATGCTATGGCCCACCACGGCGAGGCGACGCGGGTCGCAGCCGGCCGCGACCCCAGCCGGGCCACGCAGCCAGGCGAGCGCGGCGTCGGCATCTTCAAGCACGTGGTGGAAGCTGAACGCGCCGGGCGTTCCCCACGAGCCGCGATAGTGCAGCGTCAGCACATTCCACCCGGCCCGTCGCATCGCTTGCGCGAGATCAAGGTTCTGCTCGTTGCCCGGAAAGCCGTGAAGCAGCAGCACGGTTGGGTGCGGCCCGGCGCCGTCGGCGGTGTAAAGCACCGCGTTCAGCGCCGTCTCGCCGCTCGGGATCGGCACCGCATTCATCGTCGCCGGGTGGACGGGGTCGCGAAGTGGGTCATGCGTGACCGCTTGGATTGCGGTGCCTTGGATCAGCGCGAGTGCGAAAAGGTAAAGGATCATGGCTGCCGTCGATCCATCAGAACGGGCCGTGGAGCAAGGTCCGAAATACCAACGGCGGATCAGAACCGAGTCGTCTCATCGTCGCGCCCAAGAAAAGGATAGGCGAATAACTGACTATTTCGAGAACGGCTCCGCCCCGCTGTGGATGACCGAAACTGGAGTTCGGCGAGCCCGGTGTGGACACTATTGCTGCACGTTCGCAGCGATCCGCATGCGAGCACCAAGCGCGACGAGCGGTGCGAGGGTCAGCAGGAAGAACAGGTGGTACCACAGGGGTAGGCGCGACCCGATGTGAATGTGGATGGGTAGGAAGACGACTAGCAGGATCAGTCCCACGATCCACGGCATCCACCTGCTGGCGGGAGCAACGGCGCGGATGACTGCCCCGGCGATGAGTGATGCAGTGACAGCGATGCCCAATCGCGCGACCTTCATCGTCAGCGAGAAGGCAAGGATCGGCTCGGCAGCAGCGTAGCCGGGCAAGGCGGCGCGCAGGCAGCGATCGAGCAGCGTGGCGCCCAAGGCCCAGGCAATCAGCCCAGCGATGACCGACAAGCCGTTGCGCATCATAGCGCGCTCAAGGGCGGCCAGGCCGGCTGCCCAAGCAAGGCGGTCGCCGTCATCCGTCGACCCACGGATCGTAGCTGCCAAAGCTCCAGGCGTTTCCCTCGATGTCGCTCGCCGAGTAGCCGCGACCGCCATAGTCCTGATCCCGCGGCGTGAGGATGATCGTCGCGCCGGCGGCCCGAGCGCGCGCGGCGTGGGCGTCGACGTCGGCGACGATGAGGTAGAGGCTGGCGGTCGGACCGCCGGCCTCGGCCGCCGTCTGCATCTGTGCCGCACGCGTGTATTCCGAGTTGATCACACTGGAGACCATGATCATTCGGTTCGCCCAAACGAGCTGGGCATGATCGACGATAGCAGGATCGCGCTCGTTGAGGTGGACCGCTTTCCGCTCGAAGCCGAATGCCGCGCACAAGAAGTCGATCGCTCGCGGCGCGTTGGCGTAGCGTAGGTTGGGGATGATCTCGTGGCGCATGGGTTCCTCCGTGCGACCGCCATGCCCGACGAACGAGGAACTCGGATTGGACGAAACGAACCTCAGCCTTCGCGCAGACCGCCACCTTCGGGCAAGCTGCGGGCGACGTATGTGCCAGGGGAGATGCCGCTGAACTCGCGAAACTCGCGGATCATGTGCGACTGGTCGTAGTAGCCCGCGTCCACGGCGAGGTCGGCCCAGTCCGGGTAACTCGGCGTCGCCCCCACAAGACCGGTAAGCTTCTGGAAGCGGAGCAGGCGGCGGAACGAGCGCGGCCCGACGCCGACGGCATCACGGACGGTTGCCGCCAGATGCTTGCGGCTCCATCCGACATCGTCGGCGATGTGCGCGATGTCGCGGTGGGGTGAGGCTCGCAGCGCGGCGAGCGCGTGCAGCAGCCGCCGGTCGAGCACGGGCGCCCGGGCTAAGGCGGCGGCGAGAGCGTCGTCGAGGATGTCAGCGCGGCTGTCGGCATCGCGGGCGTCGCCAAGCGCCTCGCCGAGCTCGCTGGCGCGGCGGCCAAGCATCGCATCGAGCGGGACGACCCGGTCGAGCAGCTCGTCCATCGATACGCTGAACAGCCGTCGCAGGGTGGTCAGCGGCAGGTAGACGTGAATGCCGGCCTGCGCACCCATCGAGCGGGATAGCGCCGGCTGAAGATGGACGCCCGCGGCGAAGGCCTCGCCGGCGCGTAGTCGGATCTCTTGCCCGTCGCCTCCGGTAATCGCGATCGGGCCACCGAGGTTGACGATCAGCACGCCCTCGGCGTGGGGCAGCTCGCGGCGAACCGAGAAGCTGCCGGTTTGCTCCCAATAGTCGGCGTAGCCTGCAACCGCGTCTGCCAAATGGGGGGCCGCACTGAGACGGGTCGTACGCCACGCATCCACGCTGTCATCATGGCATGACGTAGTCTGATGCCGGTAGGGCTTCATGCCGTCTATCTGCTCGCGGCATTATCGTCAGCGCAAGCCCTGTAAACACGTTTCTCTAGTGCTGTTTGATGGTTACTAAGCTGTGGTAGGCGAAGTGAACGAGCGACCGGAAACAGGAGCCCGGATAGCCGCCGCGAATGGCCGCTTCTGGGGTCTGCCGCGGCGAAGCCGTCGAGCGGCTCCGCTCCTTGCCGGCCGTTCAGCACTCATTCGCCGCGTTCCGGTAGCGGACGCGAGTAGCTGTCAATCTAACCAGCGGGTGCGCGGCATTTTTTGAGGCGATCGCAACGGAGTTCGCATCCCGCTCTTCGATGTTGATCACGTGGTTGGCAGAGAAAGGAAGCTCGCTGCCGAGCCAGAACTCGTCGTTTTCAGCGAGGGCGTAGGGCTCGTTGTCAAGGACGCCAAGATACCCGCATGCCATGCGCTCCCGGACAAGCACCCACATGCGTTCAACGGCGACATTCTCGTCGGCATTGTCGACGCGGATGCGGAAGATCAGCTTGGCTTTATCACCGACTTTCAGGTTCTCGCGCCTATGCCGTTCAGGGAGCCAGAAGGTTTCGGGCGCTGCGGCTTGGTAAGCCTCTCCGTCGTCAAGGCACCACCCGTCGATGTCGAAGTCCGGCTCGCGCATCCAACAAGCTTAGCGCGATCTTCGACGTTCGCAATGCGTTTGCGATCGCCCAAAAGCGGCCATTTCGCCCTCCATCGGATCTCGCCCGAACTTGCAGAACTATCGGGATCTTCAAGGCCGCCATGCCGAAATGAACGGGTGTCTAGCATAGGGAAGGGCGGCGTGGCCGTTGGATGGCCGGGGTGTGGGGTCAACTGCTTGGTCAAGTTGTGTGATTGAAAGTCGAAATCCATTTAGGTTAGAAAATACTGCGCTGTTTGCGCCAGATTGTGATAGACTAGGTCGTTCAGTCGGTAGCTTCCAGGCGCTTGTACATCGGAAGCACCGGCAGCCCGTGTCGACGTAGCCCTCCGCCTCGTAGAAGCGGTGAGCGGTCCTGGTGCTTTCAAGCGCGATCATCTCGATTCCGAGTTCCCGCGCGCATCCCTCAAGCGCGCGCAGCAGGACCTTGCTAATACCCTGGAAGCGAAATCTGGGAGAGACGTAGTTCAGGATGATACAACCGTCGGTTCTCAGGCATCCAACGCGGCAACCGCTCGCTCTAAATCTACCACCAGCATGATGTTGACCGGGTTCCGGATCCAGCATTCGACATTCGCTGCGGTTTTTTCGCGGAGCCAATCGCTGAGCTCGTCTCTGCCTTTGTGGTCGATGATACAGAGTTCGGTGATTGAGGCTCTAATGAGGGTTGCGATAACGAGGGCGTCTCCGGTCGTCGGCCGCCGGATTACGGCATGCGCATTCGGTTCGGTAGTCACAGCTTAACGTTTGCCGCAAGGCTAGGCAGACGAAGTTTAGAAGAGGCGTTTGCTTCAAGCGTTGCCCCCAAACGGCAGTCGCCCGAAATTACAGGACGGGCGAGCACCACGTCGTCGTACTCGCGATCACCAACGCGGAAGCGTCGATTGGCGATCTGGACAAAGCCGCTTTTGGCGTAGAAGGCCCGGGCGCGCTCGTTGCCCGTGAATACGCCGAGGAGGAGCCGCTCGTAACCGCCGGCCTCGGCGACGGCCACCGCCTTCTCCATCAGCGCTTGACCAACTCCACCGCCGTGGAAGCGCGAGAGCGTGTAGATGCGCTTAAGCTCGATGTCGAGTCCTTCCGCGGTGCTGCCCGGCAGGTCGGCCCTGCCCAGCAGCGATAAGCCGATCGGCGCGCCCCCGGCGATGGTCTCGACCAGCCATGCGCGCGCACCCTCGTCCAGATGCCGTCGATAGGCGGCGGCGCTGTGCTCCCGAAGACAGTGGTCGACTATGGCGGTGCCGTCGAGCAGGCCCGCGAAGGTCTCGAGAAAGGTCGCGCCGCCGATCAACGCGAGGCGATCGGCGTCGACCGGCGTCGCCTCGCGCACGGTCAAATCCATAGATCGCCGCTGCGCCTGGATGTGCGTATCGTGCCGCTCCCGATGCCCCGTCATGCGAACGTTCCGTCCTCGAGGCCGAACAGCCCGGCGAGGTTGCGCCGTCCGTCGGGCGTGATCGTTGCCGTCCGTGTGTTCGCCGTCCGTCGGATCCAGGCCTCTGTCATGAAGTGCCGCAGCAGGGCGGCGCCGACCGCTCCGGCGAGATGGGGCCGGCGCTCACTCCAGTCGAGGCAGGGCCGGCAGAACGCCCTTCCAGTTCGAGGTCGCTCGACGCCCCGGTAGACTTCGATGCCGGCGTTTAGGAGGAACTTCAGTCCTACCGACGTCAACTCACCGCCGTCCGCAGACAGGATGATCTCGCCACGCGCCACCATCGCGTCGGCGATTCCGACCGCCACGCGCCCGGCGAGATGGTCGTAGCACGTCCGCGCACGCCGCATTGCCGCATCTGCCGGTCCCGTCCGAACCCGTCTCGCGCCGGCCTTGGGCATGCCGGCTGCAACCGTCATCATCCCTTCGACCATCCGCGCGATCTCAGGAGTCGCGAGCCGGTGGTAGCGGTGGCGACCCTGCCGCTCCATGACGAGCAGGCCCGCCCCCTTCAACTGAGCGAGGTGGCTGCTGGCGGTCTGCGGCGTCACCCCTGCGGTGGCGGCGAGTTCGCCGGCGGTGAGCGCGCGGCCGTCCATCAGCGCCACCAGCATCCCCGCCCGAGCAGGGTCGCCAATCAGGGCGCCAATCTCGGCGAAGGTGCTGGTCGTCAGCATGGGGCCTCCTCGCCGCGCACCATCGCACGGGCGGAAGGCCAATCAAGCACGACCCCACCAGCGATTGCTTCGATCGCGCTCGAACCAATGCGCGGCGCGGACCGGTAAGAGGCGTCGCCAGAGGAGAGAACGGCCATGATAACCTGCTTTATCCGATATGAGCTCGATCCCTTCGGGGTCGAAGCCTTCGAGCGATACGCGCGCAACTGGGAGAGGCGATTCCTCGCTGCGGTGCCGACTTCGTCGGCTATTTCGCCCCCCATGAGGGGTCGGCGACCACCGCCTACGGCGTATACCACGTGGCCGACCTCGCGGCGTACGAGGCGTACCGCGCTCGCTTGAGGGCTGACCCGCTTGGCCGGGAGAACTACGAGTTCGCCCGGCGCGAGCGCTTCATCCGCCGCGAGGACCGGCTGTTCCTGCGGCTCGCCTCTGCCCCTCCCGCGTCGGTCGTGTCGGCATGATCGCCGTGATCTTTGAAGTCACGCCGGCGGCGGGGCGGAAGGCACAGTACCTGGATCTTGCGGCAGCACTGCTCCCCGAGCTGAAGGCGATTGACGGGTTCATCTCGGTCGAGCGATTCCAGAGCCTTGTCGATCCCGACAAGATGGTCTCGCTCTCCTTCTTCCGCGACGAGGAGGCCGTCGCGAAGTGGCGCAACACCTCGGCGCACCGGGCGACGCAGCGGCACGGCCGCAGCGGCGTATTCGCTGATTACCGATTGCGCGTCGCCCAGGTCGAGCGGGATTACGGTATGATCGACCGAGAACAGGTGCCCGTCGACAGCCGCGAGATACACCGTGCTTCGTGATCGCGAAGGCAGGCTAAGCATTGGCTGCCGCGCTAGCTGGAGACGAATGAGCGACTGCTTTCGAGAAGTCTCAAATTGACCTTGGGCGTCCGAAGGTGGGACTCACCACTGGCGGCTTGCGCTCAGGTTTTCAGCTTCTTATCGAGCCACGTCGCGATTAGTCCAAGCGCGCCGGTCAATGTCGCGGCCACCGGTACGAACCCAATGTCACCACGCCGCAATCCGTCGATCCCGATAACGAGCCATAGGATCGCGGTTGCGAACGTTAGACGTTTCACCCAGCGCGTGTGCATTCAACAACTATAGTTTTTCCAATTGCGTCGAACCAGCGGCGATCATTTGGCAGTCCGAACGAATGGCTGGTTGCAAGAGGCGCTCCGACTTGCGTGAACGTCGGGATGCGGGGTGCGTCACGTGGAACCGGTTGACTACCATTGCGCATGCTAGCTTGTCGCCGCCGTAGCCGTACTAGGCCGTAGACTCATAAGCACGAAGCCAGAGGCGCATGGAGGCGAGCTGGACC
>CAXTQJ010000054.1:10109-12263 GCA_964246245.1 uncultured Sphingomonadaceae bacterium | reverse complement strand
CGTCCCGGGCGTCGCCCAGTCCCTTATCCTTGACCATATCACCGTCGTCGACACGGCCAACGGCCACTTGTCGCACGACATGGCTGTCGTCATCGACGGCGATACCATCGCCCGCGTCGTTCCGGCCAAGGGCGTCGCCACTGCCGGCTCGCGGGTCATCGACGCACGCGGAAAGTTCATCGTACCCGGTTTCAACGATATGCACGCTCATCCGCTCAACCACGGCGGCGAGGCGGGGCGGGACGACCTGCGGCTGCTCCTCGCCAACGGCGTCACCGGCTTCCGCCAGATGTCAGGATCGCGCGAGCTTCTCGCCGCCCGCGCCGCCGGAACCCTGATGCCGCCCGGGCCGGTGCCGGCACTTCTGGCCATGCCGGGCGATGTCCTCATCCGCCCGGTGGCACCGACGCCGGCGGCTGGTGTCGCCGCGGTCGACGCGCAGAAGGCGGCCGGCAGCGATTTCATCAAGATCGTCGATGTCAGCCCGGCAACCTTCTTCGCCGTCGCCGCCGAAGCGAAGAAAGACGGGTTGACCTTTGTCGGCCACCTCCCGCCAGGGGTGGATGCGGCGAAGGCGTCGGCGGCGGGGTTCCATGCGATCGAGCATCTCGGGCCTTTCGCCACAATGATCCTCTCTTGCTCACGCGACGAGGCCGCGATCCGCGCCGAACAGGCGGCCGCGCCATCGCCCGCGCCGCCGACGCTGCCCCCCGAGGCGGCGCTCGCGGCACTCGAAGCGGCGGCGGCCGCGCCGTTGCTGCCTCGCCTCGCCGATCCGGCGCTGTTCGCGCTGCTCGACCGCATCGCCGCAACCTACGACCCGGCGAAGTGCGATGCGCTGGCCAGGACCTTCATCGCCAACGACACGTGGATGTCGCCGACGCTTATCCGGGTCCGAACAATCCTATACGGAGACGACCCGGCTTACCTGAACGATCCCGATCTCCGCTACGTGCCGCCTGCCCGCCGCGCGCTGTGGGCGTCCTTGGCGCAGCGAATGACGGCGGGGATCAACCCCGAGCATCGTTCCGTGCTCGACCGCTTCTGGACGGTGCAACAGCGGATGCTTGAGCAATTCGATGCCGCCGGTGTTCCGATGATCGCGGGCTCGGACCTCGGCGGGCAATGGGACATCGCCGGCTTCTCGCTCCATCACGATTTCGATCTGCTCGCGGCCGACGGCTTCACACCGCTGCACGTCCTGCAGATGACGACACGCGACGCAGCCCGATTTCTCGGCCGGGACGATGTCATGGGCAGCGTCAGCGCGGGCAAACGCGCCGACCTCGTCGTCCTCGACGGCAATCCGGTCGATAGCGTCGCCAATCTTCACCGCATCTCCGCTGTCGTCCGCGCCGGCGCCTATCTATCGCGCATTGATCTCGACGCCATGCTTGCGGCAGTCGCGCTGCACACGCAAAAATAGCGGCCCAGTTGTCAATGTCGTACCGTCGGCTAGCGACGAGACCGCCCCGGCCACTGGATTGACGAAACTCGCTGGGGCGATGACCGCGTCGAATATGCGATAGAATCTGATGGTTTGATTCGCATGATCGGGCCGGGGCAGGTTCGATTAGGCTCCAGCCTCGAGCAGCGGTGGCGTCAGCCAGACCGCGAGCCAGATCGCCGCGAGCCCAACCGCACGATGGCATCAACCACGATCCTGATGAGCCAGCTTCGGCTGACGTGCAGCAGCTGCCGTTCCCACCAGCAGTAGCGCGATGGTGGCGACGACGGGCAGCCGACCGCGGTGCGCTGTTCGGCGCGGATTTCCTTGGCATCGATAGCTACGCGTGATTCATGCTGGCCGATAGGCGAGGACGGTGGCGTAGCGGTTACTCGCCGTCCGACGATCGACTATCATCCGGCGACCGGGAACCGATGCGGCCAAGTCGCGGTTGAGCGGCGAAGGGTCGAGACCAATGCCGCCGTCCGCGACGAAGGATATCATCGTCGTCGGTGGCTCGTCGGGCAGCGGCGCGGTGCTCAAGAGGCTGCTCGCGGCACTGCCGACGGACCTGCCGGCGAGCATCCTCGTCAGCACGCATATCCCGACGCGGTCGCCCGGTTTCCTGTCCGAGATTCTTGCGGCGAGCGCGTCGCTGCCGGTGACGCAGGCGGTCGATGGTCAGCCGATCGAGCGTGGTCAGGTCT
>CAXTQJ010000054.1:397-10099 GCA_964246245.1 uncultured Sphingomonadaceae bacterium | reverse complement strand
GTCGTTCGGGCCGCGCGTGGTCGGCATCGTGCTGCCCGGCATGTTGAACGACGGCGCCGCGGGGCTCCACGCCATCAAGTCGTGCGGCGGCACCGCCGTCGTTCAGCACCCGCTCGACGCCGAGGCGGACCAGATGCCGCTGGCTGCGCTGGAGGCGGTCAATGCCGATTACGTCGCGGCGGCCGACGGGCTCGGTCCGCTGCTTGTCGACCTCGCCGGCAGCGACGCCGGGCCGCCGGGCAGCCCCCCGGCCGACCTGCGGCTGGAGGTCGAAATCGCGGCCGGCAAGCGGCTGGGCAGTGCGCGGCTGCGCGAGATCGCCAGCCCCAGCCCGCTGTCGTGTCCAGCCTGCCACGGCGTGCTGTCGGAGGTGCGTGGCTCGCAGCCGCTCCGCTACCGCTGCCAGATCGGTCACGCCTATACCGCCGACGTGCTGGTCGCGCACGGCGAAGAGGTCGACCAGGCGATCCGGGTCGCCATGCGCGTCATGGAAGAGCGGGTGACGCTGGTCGAGCGGATGGCGGTCGACGCTCGCGATACCGGGCGAACCGCAGTGGCCGAACTCTACGAGGTGCGCGCCGAGGAGTACCGGCGCTATGCCGCGACGCTCCGCGAGGCTGCGGTCGCCTCGCTCCGTTTCGCGCGAGGGTCGCGCGAGCAGGACATCTGACCGCCTGTGCTTCTTTCAGCCGGGCGGGTAGCATAGACCATATGCAGCGTGGATTGATCCGTGGCGGATAACGACAGGCAGACCAATCCATCGCCGCGGCGGTCGAAAGTGAAAGAGCGCGGCAGCTCGATGGCGGTCGTCGGCGTAGGCGTTTCCGCGGCGTCGCTCCGCTCGCTCGAGCAGCTGTTCGCGACGCTCAGGCCGGACATCGGCGCAGCCTACATCATTGCCGTGCGCCAGCAGGAGGGGCTCGACGTCGCCACGGTCGTCGAGGCGCTCAGGCGCCAGTCGCCGCTGCCGGTCAAGATTGCCGCCGACGGCGAACGGCTCGAACCGACCCACATCTACGTCGGCGGCCCCGAGGACATCGTCACCATCGTCGACGGCCACGTCGAGGCTCGCCCCGCAACCGAGTCGGTCGGCCATCGTGGCACGATCGATTCGATGCTGATCTCGCTGTGCGAACACGTCCACGACCGGGCGATCGCCGTCCTGCTCACGGGCCTCGGCAGCGACGGGACGGCTGGCGTGACCGCCACCAAGCAATATGGCGGCCTGTCGATCGCCGAACTGGCGGACGGCGAGGACGCCAACAGCGCCGGCATCGGCGCGGTGGGGCCGCGCGCGGTGGTCGATCTCCACCTGCCGATCGCCGAGATCGCGGCGCAGATCGCGCTCTATGCCGACAGCCTCGTCCCCGTCGCCGACGACCAGATCGCCGATGCAGTCGCGCACGGCATCGAGGGCCATCTGACCCAGATCACGACGCTCCTCAGGAATGTCACCAGCCACGACTTCCACGGCTACAAGCGCGGCACTTTCGTCCGCCGCGTCCAGCGCCGGATGCAGGTGATGCAGATCGAGGGCATCGACGCCTATGTCGCCCGGCTGCAGTCCGACCGGGACGAGGTCGAGAACCTGTTCCGAGACCTGCTCATCGGCGTCACCCAGTTCTTCCGCGATCCCGCCGAGTTCGAGGCGCTGGAGCGCGAAATCCCGCGGCTGTTCGCCGGCAAGAACGCAGGCAATCCCGTCCGCGTCTGGGTGCTCGGCTGCGCGACCGGCGAGGAGGCCTATTCGCTGGCCATCCTGCTCCGCGAGCACATGGCGACGCTCGACCATCCACCCGAGGCGCAGATCTTCGCGACCGACCTCGACTCCCGCGCGCTCGGGCTGGCGCGGGCCGGGCGCTACGCGGCGGAAGCGATTACCGGGCATGTGCGGCCCGACCGGCTGGACCGCTGGTTCACCCGCGAAGGCGCGACGTACTGCGTGGCCAAGGAGCTGCGCGAGATGTGCATCTTCTCGCCGCACAACATCGTCAAGGACGCGCCCTTCTCGCGCATCGACATCCTGTCGTGCCGCAACCTGCTGATCTACCTCAACGGCGACCTGCAGAACCGCGTCATCCCGATCTTCCACTTCTCGCTGCGGCCGGGTGGGATCCTGTTCCTCGGCTCGTCGGAAAACGTCACCCGGCACCAGAAGCTGTTCGCGCCGGTCGATCGCAGGAACCGCGTCTTTCGCCGGCTGGAAACGGCGACCCGCGTCATCCCGGATTTTCCGCTGACGCCGCGCCCGCCGAAGCACGGAACCCTCGACACCGCGCGGGAACGGCCCGGTCCGCCGGCGCGGCTCAGCCTCCCCGTCAGCCGCCAGGCCGCCGCCGTCGCGGAACGCTACGCGCCGGCCTATGTCGTGGTCGACCTGCAGGGCGACGTGCTCCACTTCGCCGGCCGCACCGGGCGCTACCTCGAGCCGACGACCGGCACGGCCAGCCTCGCCCTGACCGCGCTCGTGCATCGCGACCTGCGCTTCGACCTGCGCGCGGCGATGCAGCGGGCACTCGTCGAAGCGCGGCGGGTCGAGCTGCCACGACTGCTCGTCAAGCAGGACGACCGGACCCACGGCGTCAACCTGATCGTCGAGCCGGTCGACGCGTCCGGCGAGGTCACCTCGCTGGTCGTCGTATTCCAGGACGCGGGTCCGGTCGCCGACGACGCCAGCGAAAGCGGCGACCGGGTCGCCAGCGACGAACAGTTCCAGCGCCTCGAGGCGGAACTCCGCATGACCCGCGACCGGCTCCAGGCGACGATCGAGGAACTCGAATCGAGCAATGAAGAGCTGAAATCCTCGAACGAGGAATACCAATCGATCAACGAGGAGCTGCAGTCCGCCAGCGAGGAGATGGAAACGTCGAAGGAGGAACTCCAGTCGGTCAACGAGGAGCTTCACTCCGTCAACAGCGAGCTGGCGCACCGCGTGACCGAGCTGGCCGCGAGCAATTCGGACATCAAGAACCTGCTCGAATCGACACAGATCGCGACGGTCTTCCTCCACAACGATCTGCGCGTCCGCAACTTCACCCCGGCGGCGACCGAGGTCTTCCACCTGCTCGAGACCGATGTCGGGCGGCCGCTCGACCACGTCGTCTCGCGCGTCGCCTACCCGGAGCTGGCCGACGATGCGCGCCGGGTGCTGCGGACACTGGTCCCGGTCGAGCGCGCGGTGACCGACCCGGCGACCGGCCGCCACTTCGCCGCGCGGGTGCTGCCGTACCGCAGCGTCGACAACTACATCGGCGGCACGGTCGTCACTTTCTCGGACATGACCGCCGTCCATGACGCCCAGACCGCGCTCCGCGAGCGCGAAGCCGATCTCGCCCGCGTCCAGCAGATCGGTAAGGTCGGCGGCGTCAACATCGACGTCGCCGGTGGCGTCTCCGGCGGCCGGTCCCCCGAATACCTGCAGCTGCACGGCCTGCCGCCCGACATCCTGCGCGAAACGCACGCGGACTGGCGGGCGCGGGTCTTCCCCGACGACCTCGACCACGCCGAGGCGGCGTTATTCGCCGCGCTGGCCGGCGACGCCGCGACCTACGACAGCGAATACCGCATCATCCGCCCCGATAATGGCGCACTGCAATGGATTCACGCCCGCGCCGACATCGAGCGTGGTCCCGACGGCAAGGCGATCCGGCTCGTCGGCGCGCACGTCGACATCACCGACCGGAAGCTCATCGAGCAGGCGCTGCGGGCGAGCGACGAACGCCAGGCGTTCCTGTTGCAGCTGAGCGACGCCCTGCGACCGCTCGGCGATCCGGAAGCGATCAAGTTGACCGCGGCGACGGTGCTCGGCCGGTATCTGGGGGCCAACCGCGTCGCCTATGCCGAAGATCACGGCGAGCATTTCGTCGTCGCGCGCAACTATGTCGCCGGCGCCGCCGAGGTGGCGGGGCGTCGGCGCTATGGCGACTTCGGGCCGGACATCCGCGCCGGGCTCGCGGGCGGGCGGAACCATGTCCAGTCGGACGTCGCGTCCGACGACAGTCTGAACGACGACCAGAAGCGAAGCCTCGCCGCGGCCGATGTCGGTGCCTCGCTCAACGTCCCGCTGGTCAAGGGCGGCGCGCTGGTCGCCTTTCTCGGCGTCAACTTCGCAGTGGCGCACGCGTTCGCGGCTGACGAGATCACGCTCGTCGAGGATGTGGCCGAACGGACGTGGGCGGCGGTCGCGCGGGCGCGCGCGGAGGCGGCGGCGCGTGCGAGCGAAGAGCTGTTGCGCCAGTTCGGCGAGGCGTCGCAGGACGTGCTGTGGATTCGCGATGCCGCGACGTTCCAGTGGGAATACCTGACGCCGGCGTTCGAGACGATCTATGGCCTCGATCGCGCCGCAGCGCTCAGCGGCGACAACATGGCGGGCTGGGCCGAACTGATCGTGCCCGAAGACCGCGACCGCGCGATCGACGACATCCGCCGCGTCCGCGACGGCGAGTGGGTCACCTTCGAGTATCGCATCCGCCGACCGTCGGACGGAACGATCCGCTGGCTCCGCGATACCGATTTTCCCATCAAGGACGAGACGGGTTACGTCGCGCACATCGGCGGCATCGGTCACGACGTCACCGAATTGAAGGCGACCGAGGCGGCGCTCGCCGAGGCCCAGCTCCGCCAGGAAGCGCTGATCGAGGGGATGCCCCAGCTCGTCTGGCGCGCGATCGACGGCGGCCACTGGACGTGGGCCAGTTCGCAATGGACCGCCTATACCGGGCAGGCCGGTACGGCAAGCCACGACTGGGGGTGGCTGGAGGTGGTCCATCCCGACGACCGGAAGCTCGCCCGCGAGGCGTGGGCGACCGCGATCGAGCGGGGCGGGATCGCGGTCGAGTACCGCGTTCGCCACGCGCCGTCGGGCAGCAACCGCTGGTTCCAAAGCCGGGCAACTCCGGTACGGAGCGCCGACGGCGTCATCGTCGAATGGCTCGGGACGTCGACCGACATCGAGGAACTGCGCGCGCTGCAGGAACGCCAGCGCATCCTGGTCGACGAGCTCCAGCATCGCACCTTCAACCTGATGGGCATGGTCCGCAGCATGGCCGACGCGACCGTGCGTTCGAGCGTCGGCCTCGACGATTTCAAGAAGCGGTTCCGCGACCGGATCGACGGACTGGCGCGGGTGCAGCGCCTGCTGTCGCGCCTGAAGGAGGGCGACCGCGTGTTGTTCGACGAGCTGATCCGCAGCGAGTTGTCGGCGACGGGCGCGCTGACCGACGACGGCGGCCGCATCACCCTCGACGGCCCGACCGATGTCGCACTGCGATCGGGTACGGTCCAGACCGTCGCGCTGGCGATCCACGAGCTGATCACCAATGCGGTCAAGTACGGTGCCCTCAAGCAGCCGGCCGGCCATCTTCACGTCCAGTGGCGGCTGGAGCCGGACACGGCCACCGGCGGCTCGTGGTTGTGCATCGACTGGGCGGAGACTGGCGTCGATATGTCGGCAGCGCAGGCCGGATCGCACGGCACCGGCCAGGGACGCGCCTTGATCGAGGAGGCGCTGCCCTATCAACTGCAGGCGCGCACGACCTACGTTCTGGCACCCGACGGCGTGAAGTGTTCGATCGCCCTGCCCGTGCCGGCTGATGGCGCGGACGGCAGGGACCATTACGATGGCTGATCTGAACGGCTGCCGCGTCCTGCTGGTCGAGGACGAATACCTGATCGCCCACGATCTGTGCACCAAACTGGAGGATGTCGGCGCCGTCGTCATCGGACCCGAGCCTTCGGTTCAACGAGCGCTGCGGCGCGTCGTCGAGGAAGCGGCGATCGACGTGGCCGTGCTCGACATCAACCTCGGCGGCGAGAAGGCTTTCCCGGTCGCCGACGCGCTGAACCGTCGCGACGTGCCGTTCGTCTTTTCGAGCGGCTACGGCGACGACATGGCGAGCGCGCGCTACCCGGACGTGATCAAGTGCGACAAGCCGCTCGACATGCGCATCCTCATCAAGCACTTGGCACAGCTCATTGCGACAAACGGCCGCAGCTGATCGCATGGAAATGGGTGACGCTCACGTTTGCCGCTGACGCCAGATTTCGGCGACGACCGCCTCGCCGTCGTTGGGCTTTTGCACGAGAACGACATCGTCCAGTTCCGCGGGCACGACCGACGTATCGTAGCCGGTGAGGAACAGGAACGGGACGGCCTTGCGGCGAAGTTCGGCCGCGACCGCGAACGAGATCGCGCCGTCGAGATTGATGTCGACGACCGCGAAGTCGACCGTCCCGTCGAGCGCGGCGCTCGCGCCGGCGGCATCGGCCACCGGGCCGGCGACCGTCCAGCCTTCTTTCTGCAACGCGCGCGCCAAGTCATCGGCGATGAGGAATTCATCCTCTACAATCAGGACCTTGAAGGCGGCGGCTGCGCTGTTCATGATCGGTCGCCTAGATATAAATCCGCCTTGCCAGACATAACATAGATTAGTCTCCGCCGCAGCAGTGTTGCCATAAGTTAAATGGAAAAGGTCGAGATGAATACCATCAGCATCGCGGCGGCCGGCGATATTCTGTGTCGGCATCTGACCAATTTCGCCGCACTGAGGCCCGACGAAAGGGCCGCGATCAACGCTGCCGTATCCGGTCGCCAGCAATCGGCGGAAGCCCGCAGCGACCTGATCCGCGAAGGCGAGCCCCCGCGCGGCGTCCTGCTCATCCTGTCGGGCTGGGCATGCCGCTACAAGATGCTCGAGGATGGGCGTCGCCAGGTCGTTGGCTTTCTCCTCCCCGGCGACATGTGCGATCTGCATAACGTCGTCGTTGCCCGGATGGACCATTCGATCGGGGCGGTCACCGCGGTCCGCTATGCCACCCTGTCGAACGATGCGCTGCATCGGCTTTCGGTCGAGCATCCACGCGTCGGACAGGCGCTGTGGTGGCAGATGCTGGTCAACGTTGCGCAGCAGCGCGAGTGGACGATGAACATCGGCCAGCGCACCGCGCTCGAGCGGATCGGCAGCTTGCTCTGCGAGCTGATGCTGCGGCTTCGGGCAATCGGCATGACGCGCGAGACCGCGTTCGATTTTCCCCTGACCCAGACCGACCTTGCCGAAGCGACGGGCCTGACGTCGGTCCACGTCAACCGCACGGTGCAGCAGATGCGCGCATCGGGATTGATCAGCCTGACCGGCAAGGTACTGACGATCCTCGACCTTGCGAGGTTGCAGGAAGCGTCGCTTTTCGTGCCCGACTATCTGCACCTCGGCGAGGAACTCGAGCGCGACGCCCGCAGTGATCGCGCGCGCGCAGGTGGGTAGATGACCGCCGATCACGACGAGATTGCGACGCTGCGGTTGGCTTTGGCGACCGCCGAGCGGACGCGGGACGATGCGCTGCGCGCGGCGGCAGCGGCCGAGGCGCGGCATCGCGACGAACGCCGCGAGGAACAGCACCGCCTGCGCAACATGTTTTCGGTCATCCGCTTGATCGCCCGGCGGACGAGCGAAGACGTCACGACCGTGGAAGACTATCGCGGCGTCCTCGACGGGCGGCTGTCGTCGTATCTCGGTCTCCAGGCCATCGTGGCGCAGGACTGGTACCAGGGATCGGACCTGGGCCTCCTCGTCGCGAACGAATTGCTGATCTTCGGGCTGAAGGAAGGCGATCGGGTCGAGCTGGCCGGGCCGGCGGTGCGGCTGACCAGCCGCGCCGCCATACTCGTGGGGCTGGCGTACCACGAGCTGGCTTCGGCAGCGATCGCGACGGGTCGTCTCGATGAGCCCGGCCGCCTTCGGGTGAACTGGTCGGTGAGCACCGATGGCCCCGAACAGCACCAGCTGATCGATTGGATCGAGGCCGGCCCCGATGCGCGCGAGCCCGACACGCCGCCGTCGTCGTGGGCGGAATGGATCGAACGCGCGATCGCGCACCAGCTCGGCGGGTCGGTCAGCATGGCGATCGACGGCGAGCAGCGCCTGACCCGGATACGGCTGCCGAGCTCGGCCATGGCCTGATGCCCCGACCGCCGTCGCCGCGAGGATCAGCCGAACCCTGCGTCGAAGGCCATCGCCGCGGCACCGGGACCGATGACGACGTGCCACGTCCCGGGCGACGAGCACACCCCTCCCCTGCCCGTCGCCGCCGCGGCGGCGCGGTCGACGCGCGCGTCGGATCGGACGGTGACGACGAGGCGGCTCGAAACCGCGCGCATCGCGACGATGTTGTCTGCTCCGCCGAATGCCTGCAGGAGCGCGGCCGACGGCGCATCGACCGCGTCGGCGGCGACGGTGTCGCGCAGCCCCCGCGCCAGCGTGTCGGCGACCGGGCCGACGACGACCTGCAGCGTGTCGGCCGACGGACGGATGACACCGCGGGCCCCGAGCCGCTTCAGCGCCGCGTCGTCGACCGCCGCCTGATCGCGGACGATCAGGCGCAGGCGCGTCGTACAGGCGTCGATCGCGACGAGGTTGGCGGCCCCGCCGAGCGCGGCGATCATCGCCGCCGCACCGTTGCCGGACGACGCGATCGGCGCGGGGGCGGCAACGGCCTCGCGCCCCGGCGTCCGCAGATCGAAGCGAACGACGATCCAACGGAACAGGCTATAATAAACTACGGCGTAGACGACGCCGATCGGGATGAGCAGCAACGGCCGCGTCGCGCGCCCGAAGTTGAGGACATAATCGAGCAACCCGGCGGAGAAGCCGAAGCCGAGCTTCACGCCGAGTGCGTCCATGATCACCATCGCGGTTCCGGTCAGGACCGCGTGGAGGACGAACAGCGCGGGCGCGAGGAACATGAAGGTGAACTCGATCGGCTCGGTCACGCCGGTCAGCATCGCGGTCAGCGCGAGCGACACGAACAGGCCGCCGACCTCGGATCGCCGCGCGGGCGGCGCGGCGTGGTACATCGCGAGGCACGCCGCCGGCAGCCCGAAGATCATCACCGGGAAGAACCCGGCCATGAACCCGCCCGCCGTCGGATCGCCGGCGAAGAAGCGGTTGAGGTCGCCGGTCGCGCCGTGGAAGCTGCCGAGGATGAACCAGACGACGTTGTTGAGGATGTGATGCAGCCCCGTCACCAGCAGTAGCCGGTTGAGCAGCCCGTACAGGAACAGGCCCGCCGGTCCGGCGGCGGCGACTCCGTGAGACAGGCCGTCGATCGCCCGGTCGAGCGCGGTGAAGCCGAGGCCGACGGCGAGCGCGAGGACCACGCCCGCGGCGCCGCTGACGATCGGGACGAAGCGGCGGCCGCCGAAGAAGGCGAGATAGTCGGGCAGCTTGATCGCGCCGAAGCGGTTGTACGCCTGACCGGCGATCAGGCCCGACAGGATGCCGAGCGGCACGCTGAGCTTGGCCAGCGCGGCGGCGCGGAAGGCGGCCTCGGCGAGCGGCCGCGCCGGACCGCCGAGGCCCGCGACCGTCGCGGCGGGAACGGCGATCAGCGCTTCGGCCCCGTGTGTCGCGACGAGGAAACCGACCACCCCGGCCAGCCCCGCCGCGCCGTTGCCGTCGCGGGCGAAACCGACCGCGACGCCGATCGCGAACAACAGGCCGAGGTTCTTGAAGATGGCGTCGCCGGCGGCGGCGACGAAGGCGATGTCGAGCAGGTCGGGCTGGCCGAGACGGAGGAGGATGCCGGCGACCGGCAGCACCGCGATCGGCAGCATCAGCGCACGGCCGAGCCCCTGCAGCCCGGCGGCGGAGAAGCGCGGGCGTGTCATCGCCGCGCCGTGATCAGCGCGCGCACGGCGCGGCGATGACA
>CAXTQJ010000054.1:0-387 GCA_964246245.1 uncultured Sphingomonadaceae bacterium | reverse complement strand
CGAGCGCCGTGCAATCGGCGTCGTCGAGGGTGCGGACGAGCGCCTTGACCTCGGGCACCATCGCCGAAACCGCCGACAGCTCGCCGACGCCCAGCCCGATCAGGATCGCAGTCGCGGCGAGATCGGACGCGAGGCCGCCGCAGACGCCGACCGGCCGCCCATGCGCCGCCGCCCCCGCACAAGCCTGCGCGATCAGGCGCAGCACCGCCGGGTGGAGCGCGTCGATCCCGCCCGCGACCGCTGGATTGCCGCGATCCATCGCCAGCGCGTATTGGCTGAGATCGTTGGTGCCGATGGCGAAGAAATCGGCGTGGGCCGCAAGCAGGTCGGCAGTGACCGCGGCGGCCGGCCTTTCGATCATCACGCCGACCAGCGCCGGTCCCGTGC
>CAXTQJ010000053.1:0-12407 GCA_964246245.1 uncultured Sphingomonadaceae bacterium | reverse complement strand
CCCCGTTGATGACCTCGAGTATTTTCTCGGCGTATGCAGCGTCGGATGAATGGATTTCGCCCCGGTATCGGTTTTGATCCGTCATACGATATCGACCTCCAGCTTGATGCCGGGATCACCCTAGCGAGGTCGCCCCACATATCTCTTGGACGATATTGCACTGGCAGGTCGCAAGGCAGCGGCATAGGCCCCGGGCGTGTAGCCGTAACGGGTGACGAAGGTCCGATGCATGTGACTCTGATCGGAGAAGCCGGCCTCGATCGCCGCGTCGGCCAGGGATTCGCCGGTCTGGATCAGGTCGCGGGCGGTCTCCAGCCGGCGCTGCAGAACGTAGGCGTGAGGAGTCAGCCCGGTCAGTCGGGCAAACCCGCGTAACGTTTGATAGCGGCTCAAGCCGGCCATCGCAGCAAGATCCACGAGTGTGTGGGTCTGGTTGGGGGCGTCGTCGATGCTTTGACGCGCGGTCGACAGCCGATGGGTCGGCCCACCCCTCTGCTGCGGCGCGACGCGGAAAAGGCCTGCGAACAATGTCAGCAGACGTTCCTCCAGCACGGCTTCACCGTCGGCACGCAAGGCCGCTTGGCGGGTAGAAGTGAAGAGACAGGCGAGCCGAGAATCGCGCATGACGGGCGCATGCATTTCTCGATCGGACGCTCGGCCTTCCTCGAGATCACCTGCGATCGTCCGAACGATCTCCGGTGAAAGGTAGAGCATCGACCACGATCGGGCTTGGCCCATCGGGATGCCGTCATGTATCTCGCCCGGATTAACGGAAATGACATCGCCTTGGGCGGCTTCAACCTGTCCGCGCCCGCTAAAGGACAGCTGACCGCCGCCCGTCATCAGGCCAACGCCAAACTCATCATGGGAGTGGCGTGCGAACGAGCTTTCGGAGCGGGCGTCGACTGCGGTCATCGCAGCCAAGCAGCAAGCTCGAATTTCGAATTGATCGCGTCTCATCTTATCGAACGTGAGCTTTGAATCCCATCGGTACTCCAAGTCGGCCATTCCAATAACGGCATCTTAGCACAGCGGGTGCGCCATTCCCTGTGCTTTTCATCGAATACCAGGATCGTCGCGCACCAACACGAAGCTCCCCGCGTGCCCACCGGCAACCACGCTCCAGCCTGGCTTCAGCGTCAATTGCCAGCCGGGCCCGGACAGGTGCGACGTCGCGATGCCTCGCGCCGAAACGCTCGCCCCGGAGAACCTGTCGAGAACGAGGGCACCCCCGTCGGAGACTTCCAGGCTGCCCCAGTCATCGACGATCCCGAGCTTGGGATAGACCGTCCCTACGCCGTCGAGCGGGATCAGCGCCTGTGGATTGAATTGGAAGTTGGCATGGAGGTTCGGCAGCGACAGCACGGGACCATCGACCAGGCGTGAACGGTAGTCGGCCAGCAGCCCACGCCGATCGTGATCGCGCCTCTCCTCGCTCGCACGCAGCGAGTGGTCGCCGTCATACCTCGCGATACGCTGGTCCAATTCTCGCGTTTCCGCCGCCACGTCGGTCGCCGAACCGAGCAGCTCGTCTAACCGCGCACCCAATCTGATCCTCGTCCGCCAGTCGGGAACCTGGCCGTCCAACAGCAATCCGAGGGCCGGGCCAGTTGCGTAGGCGAACGAACGCACGAAGCTCGGCGCCTCGACGAACCGCGAGAGATCGTACACGGCATAGGCGATTCTCTCCTGTGACGTGGCGAGACCGAGCATCACCCCTGTGTATTCGGGGATACCCTCGTTGATCTCGAGAGCGGCCTCATCGACGGCAGCGGCGGGAAACCGGCGGCCGCGTTCGTGACGGAAGGCCATCGCGTCGACGATAGCGGCGCGTCGCTCATTTGAAGAAGTGGCCGTGAGCGCGCGTGCGAGCGCCCGCCATTCCAGCTGGAGCAGGAAGCGACCTTCCAGGGTGTCGAGGTGGCGGTTGCTGGTTTCTTCACGGCTCAGTCTCAAACTCGTTTGGACCCGGTGGAAGAGCTCGTGAGCAAGCGTCACGTGCCTGTTCATCGGCTCCGACGACGACGGCGCGATCAGTTGTGTCCAACGCGTCCCAGCCCATTCTGTCGCCGTGTTGGCGATGATGACATCGTCGGGCAGTACACCCAGGAAGATACTGCCCTCGTGTGTAAGGCGTCCTTGCGCATCGGCCTGGTTGGCGATCACCTTCCGATCTGTGTAGTCGACCAATAAGATAGGCCCACAAAGGGACAGACCCCACAGCCGCGCCTCGTCGCGCGCGCAGATCGCCTGCGCCTCTGCGAAAAGCTGGGCAGCCTCGGCAGAATCAGGCGCTGCGACGACAGGCGAGTTAGTCATGAGAGTGAAGAGAGGAACGACCTTCGCAGCAAGCTTGAGGAGAGGGCGCATGATTGCTCCTGGATCAGACATGTCGGCCGGCGGATGGCGTATCGCTTGGCAAAATTTTCTGTAGGAACGCCAGATCTAGCCAGCGGCCGAACTTTCGTCCAACCTGACGAAGAGTCCCGGCTTCGAAGAAGCCCAGTTTTCGGTGGAGATCGATCGAAGCCGTGTTGTCCGCGTCAATGCCGGCGACCATCACGTGGAAACCAAGTTCGACCGCCTCGCTTTCCAATTCCGATATCAGACGGCGCCCGATCCCCAGCCGCCGTGCGTCGCCGCGGACATGGACACTATGCTCAGCGGTCCTGTTGTAGCACGGCCAAGGACGAAAGCCGCCGATCGTCGCGAAGGCAAGGACGTCGCCCTCCCGGTCGGCGACGAGCACAGGGAACCGCCGCTCCGCTTTGATTGCGAACCAGCTGCGGCGCTCGGTCAGATCGACCGGCTCCTCCCGAAAGACCGCGGTCGTCGTCGCGATGACCTCGTTGTAGATCGCCATGATGGCACGGAGGTCAAACGCCGTCGCCGGACGGAGAACCACATCAGAAACGCTGGACGCCGTGTTGACCATAGTAGATAATCTCTCACATGGCTGATGGCATGACAACCTACCTTGCCTCGCGAGTGCGGCGGGAGCGCGCGGTGCGTGGATGGTCGATCGCCGCCCTGGCTACGGAGGCGCGGGTCTCTCCCGCGATGATCAGCAAGATCGAGCGCGCCGAGGTCAGCGCCACGGCGGTCATTCTCGGTCGTCTCTCCGGGGCGTTTGGCATCACGCTCTCTACCCTGCTCGAGGATGCTGAGAGCAGCGAGCAGCTTGTCCGCAAGGAGCGACAGGCGGTTTGGACAGATCCCGCGACGGGGTACGTGCGGCGTTCGATCTCGCCGAGGGCGAGCCCGCTCGAGTTGGTCGAAATCACCCTGCCGCCTGGGCAGAGCGTCGACTACCCCGCACAGGCTTACACATTCATTCGGCAGCAGGTCTGGGTACTCGAAGGTAAACTGACGGTTGCCGAGGGGAACGGCGTCCACGAGCTTCATGTAGGCGATTGCCTGGCCTTCGGTCCGCCGCAGGATAGTGGCTTCGCCAACAAGACGGGAACGCCATGCCGCTATCTGGTGGCCATTATGAAAAGCCGGTCGTGAGGTGCGGTATCGAGCCGAGGCGCGGAGCGCAAACCTATGCCAGGATCTTCCTGTGACCCGCCGCGTCGTCTCCTCGGGTCCGACAGTCGGTCCCTATTCGCCGGGCGTCTATCTCGAAGATCACCTCTTCCTCTCGGGCCAGACGCCAATCTCGCCCGCGACAGGCCGGATCATGCCCGGCGGTATCGACGATCACGTGCGCCAGTGCCTTGATAACCTGAAGACTGTTCTTGAGGCTGCTGGCCTTGGTTTCGACGACGTTATCAAATGCAATGTCTATCTTGTACGAATGGCCGATTACGATGCCATGAACCGGATCTATGTCGAGCAATTCCACGCGCCGTATCCCGCCCGAACGACGATCGGCGTCGCGTCCTTGCCGCTTGGCGCGGCAGTTGAGATCGAGATGATCGCCGCAAGATCCTCGTCGGGTCGATTACGAGCGTGACCCTCGAGCATGCCGAAGTATTGATAGGCAGTCGTGCCGGCCCACTTTCTGGTAAGGAAAAAAGATGCAGACTTACCCGTTCGGGCTGATCGACGTGTTTGCTGAGAAGCCTTTGGAAGGCAATCCTCTAGCCGTCGTCGATCATGCTGACGACCTGACCGTCGAAGTCATGCGACGCCTCGCCGGCGAGTTCAACCAGGCGGAGACTACTTTCATTTTCAGCAGCGTGCGCGCGGACCGCAAGCTCCGCTCCTTCACAGCATCCGGCGCCGAGGTGTTCGGGGCCGGACACAACGCGTTGGGCGCGTGGCTGTGGCTCGCGGAACGAGGTGATTTCGGCGACTTGAACGACGCACGCATATTGCAGCAGGAAATCGGCGGAGACGTCCTGCCGATCGAGCTACAGTCCGATAAGGGTCGGGTCTACGGCCGAATGCTTCAGAGGCCATTGCGTCTCTTCGCAGCGCTCGACGATCTCGGGCCGCTGGCCGCGGCTCTGTCGCTGGAGTCGAGCGATCTCCGTCCTGACCCGCCCGCTCGACCCGCCGATACTGGTGCCGCACACCTGATGGTTCGCGCCAACGATGCCGTGACGGTCGACCGCGCAAAGCCTGACGCCGAGGCGCTGCTGCGTGTACTGGAAGGTACCGAGGCGGAAGGGTGCTATCTGTATGCCTTCGACCCATCGTGTCCCGGCAAGGCGTACGCTCGTTTCTTCAACCCGACCGTGGGGCTCTGGGAGGACGCGGCGACCGGGACCGCGGCAGGCCCTCTCGCTGCATACCTCCACGAGCAGAATGTCCTCGCGACGCCCGCAATTGCCATAGAACAAGGTGCGAAGATGGGACGGCGGAGCATTCTCGAGGTTCGTATCACGCCACAGCCTCAGCTTTCGGGTTCTGGCAAGATCGTTCTTTCCGGCTCTCTGACACTATGAAAAGCCCCCCCTTGTTTGCGTTTAGCGCCTCTGAGATCGCGGAAGGCTGCCAAGATCGCGCAGCCCCTGTCGGCCAGCGCGCCGCCTCAAGCAGGATGTATCCATGACCGTGATCGATCGCGAC
This sequence comes from uncultured Sphingomonadaceae bacterium, assembly GCA_964246245.1. Classification (GTDB taxonomy): domain Bacteria; phylum Pseudomonadota; class Alphaproteobacteria; order Sphingomonadales; family Sphingomonadaceae; genus Polymorphobacter_B. The sequence goes on along the minus strand of CAXTQJ010000053.1, from coordinate 7,388 downwards.
AGCCTCCACCAGCATTTACAGACGGCGATCGAGCTCGAGCATTCGACGCTCCCACCCTATCTGACTGCTCTGTACACCATCAAGGAAGGCACTAACGCCAAGGCGCGCGACGTGCTGCATAGTGTGGCGATTGAGGAGATGCTCCACCTGACGCTGGCGGCCAACGTGTTGAATGCGGTCGGCGGCCGACCGATGCTCGACTCGCCCGACCTGCTGCCGCTCCACCCGACGCCGCTGCCGCACGGCGACGGCAGCGTCATCCTCTCGTTGCGGCCGTTCTCGCGGGAGGCGGTAGAAGGCTTCATGGCGGTCGAACGGCCCGGCGCGCTGGAGGCAGTGGCGCAGGACGAGGGTTATGCGTCGATCGGCCAGTTCTACGCGGCCATCGACGAGGCATTGTGCCGCCTTTCAGCAGAGCTCGGCGAGGCCGCGCTGTTCTGCGGCGACCCAGAGCGGCAGGTGACCGACGCGATTTACTATGGCGGTGCCGGACGGATCATCGAGGTGACCGACCTAGCGTCCGCGCGGCGCGCGCTGCGCGAGATCGTCGAGCAGGGCGAGGGACTCGACCACGCTTCGATCCGCGACGGCGACAAGGATATGTTTCATCCCGAACGCGACGAGATCGCGCACTATTTCCGCTTTCAGCAGCTGATCGAGGGACGCGGGTTCACGGCCGGCGACACGCCCGAGGGCGGGCCAAGTGGCGAGCCGGTCGCGGTCAATTGGGCGGCGGTCCATCGCATGCGGGTCGATCCGCGCGCTACCGATTTCGCCGTCGGCTCCCGCGAACGCGAAGCCGTCGACCTCTTCAATAGTGCCTATTGCACGGTGCTCCAGCTTCTTGAGCGCACGTTCAACGGCACGCCGCAGTTGCTGCGCCACGCGACGGGGGCAATGTACGGCCTAAAGCAATAGATGATCGAGCTGGTCTCGATAACTGGCGCTGACGGCAGCTGCGCTGGCCCGACGTTCGAGTGGGTGCCGCCCGAGGATCGACGCTTCACCGGGCTCAACATTAATGTTTTGCCCGGCGGGCCCTATTTGGTGCGCGGCGACATGCAGGTTTTCGATGCCGGCGAGACGTTGCGCCGCGATGGCGGTATCAGTGTGCTCTGCCGGTGCGGCGGATCGCGAACGAAACCGTTCTGCGACGGCACGCACGCCCGCATCGGTTTCGAGGGTGTCGAGCATGCCAGCCATGACCGGATCGCCGACCGCCGCGCGTCCTATGTCACCGCCGACGGAGCGACTGTCTACGACGACCGCACACGGTGCGCGCACTTCGGCCAGTGTACGTCGCGCTGCCCGGAGGCTTTCGGAGTTACCGAGGATCACTTCGTCAATCCACTCGCCGCGTCAACAGCGACGCTGGCCAGCGTAGCGCAGGGCTGTCCTTCCGGTGCCCTGGCTTTCGCGCCGGCAGGCGAGGCGGAGCCCGTCGAGGAGCACCGCGAGCCGACCATCCGGCCGATCGTCGACGGCCCCTACCGCGCTCATGGCGGCATTCAGGTCATCGGCGGCGACGGCCGACCCTACGAAGTCCGTGAGCGGCAGACGCTATGTCGCTGCGGACAGTCGCGCAACAAGCCGTTTTGCGACGGATCGCACTGGTACGCGAATTTCCGCGACCCGGCACCGCCCGAAATGGCCGACCTCGAGCCGTATCCCTGGACCGCTCCCGACGCTGCTGAACGTGGCCGCGCCCGCTATGCCGTCGAGCAGGCGGCAGTGACGGCCGCACCGGCGACCGCGGAGCAGGAAGCCTAGCCATGGAGCGCGCGCGCCTCGAGGCCTTCTCCGACGGCGTGCTCGCGATCGCCATCACGCTCCTCGTCCTTGAGATCAAGGTTCCCGCACCACGCGGCGAGGGCGCGTTCCTCGCGCAAGACCTAGCGAAACAATGGCCGAGCTATGTCGCCTATCTTGTCTCGTTCCTGACCATCGGCGTGATCTGGATCAACCATCACGCGACACTGCGCCGGCTGCGCGAGGTCGACCATATGCTGCTGTTCATCAACCTCCTGCTGCTGCTGATGGTTTGCATCGTCCCGTGGACGACCGACCTCCTCGCCGAGTACATGACCGAGCCGCATGGCAGCAGCCTCGCCGCCGCGATCTACGGTGGCAGCTTCGTCGTCCTCACCGCGGCCTTCTACGCGATGCAGCGCCATATTCTGTTCAGCCGCAGCCAGCTCCTCCACGCGCGGATCGACGAGGCTTCAAAGCGGACGATCGACCGGCGTGGCCGGGCGGGTCTCATCCCCTACGTCGTCGCGACACTGGCTGGGTTTGCGTCGGCGTATCTCACGCTCGCCATCTGCGCCGCGATTGCGATCTACTACGCGCTGCCTTCGACGATTTACGAACGGCATTCGAGCGTCGACTCGATCTGAGATCGACAGCCGGTAGGAGGGATCGAGAATATGGAGTACAGCGCATTTCGTGCCATCGCCGTGCTGACGCCGAAGGCTGGAAAGGATGTGGAGCTCGCCAAGTTTACGCGCGCCGCTTTGCCTCGCGTCCGCAGCGTGCCCGGCCTGATCCAAGTCGAAGCGAGCGTTTCACTCGACGCACCGGAACGGCTCTTCCTCTACTACTGGTGGCGATCCCGGGAAGCGTCAGCTGCATATATGGCTGGATTGGTCTATGCCGAGCTCGGTCCAGCGCTCGCCGATCTGGTCGACGACCATGTCCTGATCGTCGGCGAGCTGCTTTAAAGCGATCGCGGCAGATGAATGGCACCGGTCTCGGACAGATGACGCTGTTCTGAAATGGCGAATGACCAGCAACCCGATGATCCGCTGGTCCATGAGCGGCTGGCTGTCAGAACGTGAGTAGCTTGCATTCGATCGCGGTGAGGGCGAGCCATCGTGATGGCTCACGCTCAAGGCGATGCCGTGATACGCTGGTGGAATTGAGCGGGGCTCTCGTGACTGAACTCGTCAGCGACTTAGTCAAGCAACAGAAGGCTTGATCATGAAGGGCGGAGCGCTCGTCGTCATTAGTCATCTGGATCCAACCAGTTTCAATCACGCGCTCGCCGCGGCAATTGCGCGGACACTCGAAAGGATGGATGCGGCCGTCAGTTCGATCGATCTCCACGCGATCGATTTCGATCCGCTACTGACCTCCGCCGAGGCGCGCGGTGTGGCGGCAACCGATCCGCTCGTCGTCAATCAAATAGAACTTCTTCGTGACATCAAGCTGCTAGTCGTGGTCCACCCGATCTGCTGGGGCTCCCCTCCCGCAATGATGAAGGGATGGATGGACCGCGTCTTCGCCCCCGGCGCGGCCTATGCCTTCGCCAAGGGAGGCGACGATGGCGAGGCGCCCGTCGGTCTGCACCAAGGTAAGCGCGCACTGGTCATCAATACCAGTAACACTTCGGCTGAGCGCGAACGCGAATCGTTCGGTGATCCACTCGAGCGCATCTGGCGCGACTGCCTTCTGATGTATTGCGGATTCGAACGAGTGGAACGGCAGGTCTATCGCGTCGTCGCCACGAGCACCGATGTCGAGCGCAGCGGCTGGCTCGCGAACGCTTCCTCGCGCGCCGCCCTCTTGCTACGCGCACCTGCGAGGGTAGGTCGGCCTTCGTCAAAACGCTAAGTCCGCCCTGGCGCGCCGAGATGAACGAATGTCCGATCTTGGGAAGAGCTGTCAGCGTTGATCGTCTGCCTTTGGGGTGGTCAGAACATGCTTACCGGCGGGATCAGACGGAGGACCTCGACGAGAAGATCGGCCTGACGACGCGTGCCGGTCTTGGCAAACAGTGCCTGCAGATGCGCCTTGACGGTGCGTACGGCGATGCCGTTGTCGTCGGCAATCCGAACTAGGCTCTTGCGCTGATACAAGGCGACCAGGACCCTGATTTCGGCCGGCGTCAGGCCGAAGGCGACAGCGAGCAGCGGACCAGGCAGGGGCAGTTCCGGTTCGATGGGGGTGAAGATCATGATGGCATGATCGCCGCTGCCCGGCGACGCCGGAATGATGGACACGACACGGCGGGCGGTTTTGGGTCCCACGGCCATTGTCGCCGCGGCGGACGGCCCGCCGGCCAACGCCTGCTCGAGCCGTCGGCGCGCCGATAGGTCGGCGAGGATCAGCCGGCCTCTGACGTCGGCGGCGATGCTCCGCTCAGCGAGAAGCGCCCTTGCGGCAGCGTTGGCGAAGCTCACCCGGCCGTCGGTGGCAAGAAGAAGCGCGGGCGCGCGAACGTGATCGAGCATCGCCGTCAGACCCGCGCGGATCGCCGCCGCGGCGTCGAACACCCGGCCGATCATTGTCGCACGCTGGAGGTGGGGGAGCAGCCCGCGGATCGTCGCCGTCGCAGCGGGCGGATAGGGTCCGCTCGCCGCGGGCCGGGCGATGTTGAGCATCGCCAGGCTGGCGGTTGTCCGGATCAGCATCGCCCCGATCCAGTCACCCCACCCCTGCGGCGCGACCCATTCGCGGTAGAAGCGGCTGCGGTGGAAGTCCGGCAGGTCGACGACATCGTAGATCGCCGTCACTTCACCCTCGGGCGTGTATAGCAGCGCGGCGTCGATCAGCGGATTGATCGCGCCATAGGTCGTGACATAGCTCGCCGAGGCGGCCGCGTCGGTGCCGCACTCGACGACCAGCTGCGGCGTCCGCGTCGGCAGGTCGTGCTGGTTGAGGCTCGCCGCGCAGCCGCCGATCCGGTTGGTGATTTCCGCCAGCACCCCTTGCCACCGGCTCCGGTCGAGAACGCAGGCGTAGATGCTGTCGATTAGCGACGACAGGCCGTCGGGGGAAAGCGGGTCGGCCATCCAGATGCTCGCGTCGCCGACTTCGTCCATGCCTAGCATCGTGCTGTAGCGCACCCGAGAGCTCAATGCGCAGGTACGGCAACCCCAAAGAAAATCCCGCGCTACTGTCCGTTCAGACAATGCACGCGCGCTGCCGGCGATTTAGCGTGGGATCACGGTCGTGATGGCCGCTGTTCAGTGGAGGCGTGTGATGGGACAGCTTGGGGCGCAGCGGGCGGCTCTGATGGGAGCCCTGACGATTGGGCTGGCTGGGGCAGCTGTGCTCGGCGCGACGCCGGCCGCCGCCTTCCCGGTGCTGCCCGAGGCGCGCGCCTTTCTCGATCCGGACGCAGGCTACGGGGTCTGTGGTCCGGCGTCCGGCGGTTTCGCCACGAGCTGCGCCCCGTCGGGCATCGCTTACGGGGGAACAGAGACCGCTTTCGTCTACACGGGTCCATCGACCGCGTCCTATACGCTCGGGGCCAACCCGGAGATCAACATCACCAGCAACTTCGAGCAGGCTCAGAACGGTGACGAAAGCGGCGCGACATCCGCTACCTTGATCTACGAGGTCGAACTGTGCGCGGACCCCACGTGTTCGGGGCCGGGGACGGTCGTCCATCCGATCCCGCTCCGTTACAGCATCGACTACAGCTATACGCCGTCGCCGCTCCCCGATGCCGGCCCGCCGACTTATAATGCCAACCTGTCGTTCGACTATTATGGTGGGACGCCCCTGCAGCAGGCAACGCTGTGCGACTTTTGCAACAACCCCCAGACGCTGGGGTTCGGGATAAACACGGTCACTCTCAATATGCAGGCCGGTATCGTCTACGAACTCGCGCTCAACGTGCAGTTCGAGGGCGTCGGCTTGGAGAGCCTGACCTTCGATCCGACCTTTACCGCACCGCCGGGCTCGGGGACGCTGATCTACAGCCCGTTAGTCACCGGTGGCGTGCCCGAACCGGCAACGTGGGCTCTGCTGCTCGCCGGCTTTGGAGCTATTGGCGCAGCGGCACGGCGCCGCCGTGCCCTGACGTCCTAAGCTGAAGCCAATCCGTCGGCCGCTGGGACCGCTGGCTGGTACCGTCGCTTAGAACGATGAATGGACGTCCAAGTTGGGACGCCCGCTGGCGATCCGGAATGTCGCCTTCTGAATTTTTCGGGTCACCTAACTCGAAGAAGCTGTCCGCCAGTGCTCCTGAGCTCCATTGCGTCGCGCAGGTATGAGAGGTCCAGGCGGGATTGGCGATGACTAATTACGATAGTTGCCAGCAGCATGAGCCGCCGCGGCGGCCGATGCTGCGCGTTCTATTGGGGTCGCCAGCCGCGTCAGGGAGTCGTCGCCGCTGAGACGTAGCACCCAGTCGTTGATCTCCCGAGCCGGTTCCAACCGCCGCAGTATCTCGGGCGGAGCGGCGCTCCGATCGATCGATCGCAATGCCGCGCACCGTGCGGCGAAAAAGCGGTCGTCCACGTCGGCGTCGGGAACGAGGTCGCTGACGCGCTGGAGTACGTAGGGCGCCGCGCAGATCGCTCGCGAGGCGGAGGCTATCTCGAGAAGCATCACCCCATCGAGGTATTGAGCGACTTTTCCGTCCCTACCATTCAAGGTGTAGAGAGTGCAGAGTACAGGCAAGTCGCTGTGCGGCGCATCCATGATCATGGTGGCCTTGCCGTTGGCGAGAAGCATCCAACCCTTTCCCGTCGTTGCGCCATTAACCGCATCGACGGCGAGATCATCGCCTATGCGTCGGATGCGTAGGGCGTCTCCCGCAATTCCGTCGCGGCGATTGAACGTCGTACGCCAGCCGCACCAGTGGCCGACATAACCAGCGCCGTAGGCCGCCGTATTGTCGCGCGCCGCGGCGAGACCAGGTATGGTTGGACCGTGGGTCGGCAAGGTCTCGGCCGGCACCGCGCCAAAGAGGCTGCTTAGAGCGACGAGTTCGCGGTCCCAGTCGAGCCCGGTAAAACCAGGAACGCGCGCGGCGACGAAGCGGGTCAAACGACTCAGGTTCTCGCCAGACGGCGTATAAAGCCCACCCAGCCAGCGGCTCACCACCGACTTATCCACGCCGAGCTCAGCGGCTAGGCGGCCCCGACTAATCGCCAGAGCTTTCAAGACGACGGCGAGCTTGGGCGCGAAGTCGATAGTCACCGCCAGCTATGGCTCATTTTCCAGTGCAACAAACTGCATCGTAATGCACCTTCGTAGCGCAACACAACGGCGCGCCGACGCTTCACGCACCAACTGCAAGCGCCGACCTTGTCTGCCTAGAACGCGATGACACCGCCGGACCAATCACGGACCTGGCGGCGGCCCGTCGATAGACTTGGACGGCGGCCGGACAGGGGACACGCCATGACCAGATCGCTTACCGGCTGCGCCGCGCTTGCTGCGGCACTGCTTTCCACAACTGCGGCGACGGCCACCACTATGGTCCTTGGCTTCCGCTATGACGGCCCGGTCGAGACCGACTGGCTCACGCCGTATACGACCGACTATCAGATCGTGATCGCCGGCGGCGGCGGGGGAAATTCATTCTCCGACAACTCGGGCATCCCTTCGGGCTACGGCGGCGGTGGCGCGCTGGCCTTTGCCACTTTCCACCT
>CAXTQJ010000052.1:10733-13034 GCA_964246245.1 uncultured Sphingomonadaceae bacterium | reverse complement strand
CAGCGGGCGCGCGAGAACAAGCTCGGCGACAGCGACGTCGCGACCGCGCCGATCCGCGAACTCCGCGTCCCCAGCCGCCACACCGCGACGATCGGCGGGCGCAGCATCGCCTATACCGCTACCGCCGGCACGGTGACGATCCGCGACGACGACGGCAAGCCGACCGCGAGCATGTTCTATGTCGCCTACACCACCGGCGACCCCGGCCGCCCGGTCACCTTCCTCTACAACGGCGGCCCGGGCAGCTCGACGCTCTGGCTCCACATGGGATCGCTGTCGCCGGTCCGGGTGCGCACCGACAGCCCGCAGGCGACCGCCGGCCCGCCGTTCAATCTGGTCAACAATACCGACAGCCTGCTCGACAAGTCCGACCTCGTCTTCGTCGACGCGATCGGCGCGGGTTTCTCGCGACCGCTCGGTGACACCAAGCTCCAGGCGCTGTGGGGGACCGATGCCGACATCGACGCCTTCGCCCGCGGCATCGAGCGCTGGCTGACGGTCAACGACCGATGGAACGCGCCGAAGTTCATCTTCGGCGAAAGCTATGGCACGCTTCGCTCGGGCGGGCTAGCGTACCGGCTCCAGCAGGACGGGGTCCAGCTCAACGGCGTCGTCCTGCTGTCGTCGATCATGAACTACGGCCGGCGGGCACCGGGCCTCGATCAGGACCTGATCAACTATCTGCCGTCCTACGCCGCGACCGCCGCGTACCACCACCGCATCGCCGCGCCGGCCGACCTGCCGGCGTTCCTCGGCCAGGCCCGCGCCTTCGCGCGCGGGCCGTATGCGCAGGCGCTCGCGCAGGGACAGGACCTGCCCGACGCCGAGCGCCAGGCCATCGCGCAGCAGATGGCCGGCTTCACCGGCCTGTCGACCAGGTTCATCCTCGACGCCGACCTCCGCGTCGACCTCGGGCGGTTCAGGAAGGAGCTGCTCCGCGACCAGCGGCGGACGCTGGGCCGCTACGACAGCCGCTTCACCGGGATCGACGTCGACGCCGCGACCGAGAGTCCGGAATACGACCCCAGCGACACCGGCATCACCGGCGCGTTCGTGTCGAGCTTCCACCACTATCTCGCCCAGACCTTGGGCTTCACCAGCCCGCTCAGCTACCGCCCGACCTACTATTCGCCGTCGCTGCGCTGGGACTTCAGCCACCGGCCGCCGGGATCACGCGGTGGCGGCGGGTCGCAGAACGCGGCGAACACCGCGGTCGACCTGTCGGCGGCGATGCGCGAAAACCCGCACCTGATGGTCTATTCGTTGAACGGTCTGTACGACATGGCGACGCCGTTCTTCGGCACCGAGTACGATCTCGCTCACCTCCAGATCGACCGCAGCCTGCGGCCCAACCTGCGTTTCGCCTACTACCCGTCGGGGCACATGGTCTATCTCAACACCGACGCGCTCCACCAGATGAAGGCCGACCTGTCGCGGTTCTACGACGACGCGGTCAAGTAGGGCGGAGCGCTGTTTACGGTTCAGTTCACCCCATGCTCGCCGGGCTCGTCGTCGAGCGCGTCGCTCGCGCCGCGGATGTCGGCCGGCACCTTGGGCATCGTGTCCCACGGCAGATCGCGGTGGAGGGTCAGCGACCAGCGTTCGAGCCACTCGATCCCGTTCGGCCCGGCGTAGTCGTCGGGCTGGAGGTACGCCGGATCGGCCATCGCCGCGTCGAGCGTGACCGGGTCGAGGCCGTTCGCCCGGATGATCCTCGCCAGCGCGTCGATGCTGTCGGCGTTGAGCCGGCTGGCGTGGAGCAGCCAGACCAGCGCCGGCCGCCGCCCGAGCAGCGCCAGCGCCGCCGAGCGGTACCACGGCACGGCGGCGGCGGTGTAGGCGAGGTACTCGGCGCGGACGGCCTTCGCCCGCCTGCGGTCGCCGGCCTTGACCGCGGCGTCGTAGGGATCGGCGAACAGATAGTCCTCGTTCTCCAGCGTCACCGGCGCGACACGGTAGCCGTGCGCAGCGAGCCAGTCCTCGAACGTGTGGCGGACGTCGAGCGTCGGCCCGGTCTCGAGATAGGGGTAGCGGAACCAGCGCTCGCTCCGCCCGCGCGCGACGAGGAGCGGCTTGGTCACCGCGTCGCCGTCGGCGGTGTCGCCGATATACTCGGAGACCGGCGTGCTCGTCAGCGACGGGTGGCTGTAGGTATGGTTGCCGAGGTCCATCCCCGCGTCGAGCCAGCGGGTGAGGAGCGCGACCCGCCCGGGGACGTCGTCGCCGGTCAGGTTGATCTCGTTGACGAAACCGATCGCGGGAAAACGATGGCGGGTGAGCCCGGCGAGCAGCTTCCGGGTG
>CAXTQJ010000052.1:7724-10723 GCA_964246245.1 uncultured Sphingomonadaceae bacterium | reverse complement strand
GTGATCGCGGTCTGCTCGGAGAGTGGCTTCAACGCACCTAACACGGGGAGGTCGTCGAAGGTGAGGGCGACGGGCTCGGCGGCGGCAGGGGCGGCAAGGAGAATGCCGAGCGCGAACGCAGCCGCGACAGCGGCGAGGCTGAGAGCGCGACCCCTTCGATCCTCCGCGCAAGCGGGGATGATCAAGTTGCCGTCCCCTCACGCCCGCCGCCACGTCGTGCCGCCGGGCCCGTCCTCGAGCACGATGCCCTGCGCGGCGAGGTCGTCGCGAATACGATCGGCCTCGGCGAAATCGCGGCGGGCACGGGCGGCGGTGCGGGCGGCGATTTGCTCTGCCACCTCGCCAATTTCATTCGACGCCGCGACGATCCCAGCCCGCATTTTGAAAACCGAAGACTGTGCGAAGCTCAGCTTGATGCCTAGCAATGTACGTACTGTTACGAGTATCGCGCGACTGATCCTTGTTCGCTCGGTGTCGGCCGCCGCATTCAGGGCGCTGTCTTGAGATAAGCCCATCAAGATGGTTGTGCCTGGCTCGACAGCCGAGAGCGCCGTCAGCAGAGCAGCCAGCCTCGCCATCAGGGCGGGCGTGTTGAGATCATCCGCAACCGCAACCATCGCTTCTTGATCGCAATAATCGGTTGAAACGGCTCCTTCGTATGTCTCGTCAGCAAATTCGACCGCCGCGTGTAGGCGATCCAAGCGCGCCTTGCTCTGCGCCAGCAGCTCCTCGCTCCACACCAGCGGCTGGCGGTAGTGTGCGCTAAGCAGCGCCAGCCGCAGGACCTCGCCGCTCCACCCCTGCGCCAGCAAGTCCCCCACCGTCGCGACGTTGCCCAGCGACTTCGACATTTTCTCGGCCCCGCCCGTGCTGAGGAAGCCGTTATGCACCCAGTACCGCGCCAGCGGCGCGCCGTGGGCGCAGGCCGACTGGGCGAGCTCGTTTTCGTGGTGGGGGAAGATCAGGTCCAAGCCGCCGCCGTGGATGTCGATCGTCTCGCCGAGATGCGCCGCGATCATCGCCGAGCATTCGATGTGCCACCCCGGCCGGCCGCGGCCCCACGGCGACTCCCACCCCGGCTGGTCGGGGATGCTCGGCTTCCACAGGACGAAGTCGGCGGGGTTGCGCTTGTACGGCGCGACCTCGACCCGCGCGCCGGCGCCCATCTCGTCGAGGGGCCGGCGCGCCAGCCGGCCGTAGTCGCCCGGCGCGGTGACGTCGAACACGACATGGCCGTCGGCGGCGTAGGCCGCGCCCTTGGCGATCAGGTCGGCGATCATCGCGACCATCGCCGGGATGTGATTGGTCGCGTGCGGCGCGATCGTCGGCGGTGCGACGCCGAGCGCCCCCATGTCGGCGAGGTAGTGATGCTCGAACCGCCGCGTGATCACCTCCGGCGCGACGCCTTCGGCGGCGGCGGCGGCGATGATCTTGTCGTCGATGTCGGTGACGTTGCGCGCGTAGACCAGCGCGTCGGGGCCGTACTCGTGGCGGAGCAGCCGGGCGAGGACGTCGAACACCACCGCCGGCCGCGCGTTGCCGATGTGGGCGCGGCCGTAGACCGTCGGCCCGCAGACGTACATCGTCACGCGGCGCGGATCGGCGGGGACGAAGTCGACCTTCGCCCGCCGCATCGTGTCGTAAAGGCGGATCGGCATCAGCCGGCCCCCCGCGCCGAGGGGCCGCCAACCCGGCGTGTCGTCCCGGCGCAGGCCGGGATGACAGTAACGGAAAGGTGGGCGCTCGCACGCTCGGCGGGGCGGGTCACAGCGGCGTCTTGCTGCCCGAATCGAGGAGCTTGTCGAGCGCGCCGCGGTCGTCGTTCGAATAGCCGTGGTGGCGCGGATCGTGCGGGATCGGCGGATGGCCCGGGGGCAGCGCGGGGTCGCCGGCGGCGGGATCATTGGCGACGGCCGCGTCGGGTTCGGGGTGCCGCCGCTTCTCGACGAAATCGACCATCGCCTTCGACGTCACCGCCAGCAGCGGCGCGGTGCGCGACGCGGTCAGCCACTCGGGCCGCGGCCCGCCGCTGTCGACGGTGTCGAAGGCGAGGCCGAGGACCAGCCAGATCACCGCGGCGAACAGCAGCCCCTTGAACGCGCCAAAGCCGAGGCCGAGGACGCGGTCGACCGGCCCGACCACCGACGACCGCGTCCGGTCGCCGAGCTCGGCCGCGACCATGCGGAAGGCGATGAAGGTGACGAGGAAGATGACCGCGAAGGCGAGGATCGCCGCCCCCGACGCCGTGTGGGTGACGTGGAAGGCGAGGCGCTCGCCGGCCGGATAGAGCAGCCGGACGGCGAAGATCGCCGCGACCCACGCGAGCAGCGACAGCACTTCGGTGACGAACCCGCGCGCCAGTCCCGCGACGCCGCCGAGGACGATCAGCAGCAGGACGACGATGTCGAGGGCGGTAAGCGCGGCCATCGCCGGTCTGTAGCAGGTTGGGGCCGGGGCAAAACCCCTGGCGAAAAAGCACTGTCCGACCGCCACTTCGCCGGGCTAGGCTCCCGGCCACCGCCGCCCCAGGAGACCCCGATGCTCGACCGCCGCGCCTTCCTGACGTCCGCCGCCGCGGCGAGCGTGGCCGCCGCGATGCCCGCCCGCGCCGCGCCGGTCCCGGGGGAGGACCCGGCGCTCGCCGCGCTGTTCGACGCCTTTTTCGCCGAAGGCCTGCGCCAGCGGCCCGAGGGCGCGACCCAGCTCGGACTCGACAAGGGGGCGAACGCCGACCTCCGCGGCAAGCTGAGCGACACCAGCGACGCCGGCCGCGCCGCCGACCGCGCGGCGACGCAGGACCAGCTCCGCCGGCTGGCGACGATCGACCGGTCCCGGCTGTCGCCGACCGACCGGCTCGACTACGACGTCGTCAGGTACACCCGCGAATCGTCGGCCGCGGTCCAGGCGTTCGACTTCGGCGGCGGCGGCTACGGCCCGTCGCCGTACGTCGTCAGCCAGCAGACCGGCGCGTACCAGTCGGTCCCCGACTTCCTCGACAC
>CAXTQJ010000052.1:3794-7714 GCA_964246245.1 uncultured Sphingomonadaceae bacterium | reverse complement strand
GCTGGCGCACGATGCCGGGGCCGGCGTCGTCCCGCCCGACTTCCTGCTCGACACGACGCTGACGCAGATGCGCGCACTGCTCGTCCAGGCCCCCGATGCGTTGGTCGTTCAGTCGCTCGCCCGGCGCGCGGCGGCGAAGGGGCTCGGCGACCGCTACCGCGCCGAGGCGGCGGCGATCTACGGCGACAGAGTGCTACCCGCGCTCCAGCGGCAGGCCGACGCCATCGCCGCGCTTCACCCCCGCGCCAGGCACGACGCCGGCGTGTGGCAGTTCAAGCAAGGCGCCGAGTTCTACGCGACCGCGCTCCACAACACGACGACGACGCGCTATTCGCCGCAGGAGGTCCACGACATCGGCCTGGCCCAGGCGCGCGAGATCGGCGCGCGCCTCGACGGCCTGCTCCGCGCGCAGGGCTTCACCAAGGGCAGCGTCGGCGAGCGGATGGCGGCGCTCTACCAGGACCCGAGCCAGCTCTACCCGAACACCGATGCCGGCAAGGCCGACGAGATCGCCTATTGCAACCGGCGCCTCGACGACATCCGCCCGAAGCTGCCGACGGTGTTCAGCCGGGTGCCGCACTATACGTTCGAGGTCCGCCGCGTCCCCGCCGCGACCGAGGCCGGCGCGGCGTCGGCGTTCAGCCAGTCGCCGCCGCTCGACGGGTCGCGGCCAGGGCTGGTCTATTTCAACCTCCACGACTCGGCCGAATGGCCGAAGTTCTGCCTGTCGACGACGGTGTTCCACGAAGGCCTGCCGGGGCACCAGTTCGAGGGCGGGCTTGCGCTCGGCAACGCCAAGCTGCCGCTGATCCGCAAGGCCGGCGGCTTCTCGGGCTATGGCGAGGGCTGGGCGCTCTACGCCGAACAGCTCGCCGACGAGATCGGCATGTACGACGACGATCCGCTAGGGCGGCTCGGCTACCTCAAGTTCCAGCTGTTCCGCGCCAACCGCTGCGTCGTCGACACCGGCATCCACCACCTCCGCTGGAGCCGCGAGAAGGCGATCCAGTATTTCGTCGACCAGGACGGCGAGGCCCTCGGCTTCGCGACGCGCGAGGTCGAACGCTATTGCACCAACCCCGGGCAGGCGTGCAGCTACAAGCTCGGACACACCGTGTTCACCGGACTGCGCGCGAAGGCCAAGGCGGCAATGGGGCCGCGGTTCGACCTCAAGGTGTTCCACGACACCGTGCTCGGCTGCGGCCGGGTGCCGCTCGACATCCTGCAGAAGGTCGGCGACGACTGGATCGCGGGGCGAGTGGCATGACGAGGCGGGTGTCACCACTGATTGTCCCCGCTCGCGGGGAGGTGGCGCGGCACGCGCCGGAGGGGCGGCGAGACACGTGCCGCGATCTCTCGCCACCGCCCCTCTGTCGCGCAAGCGCGCGCCATCTCCGGCGAGCGGGAGGATCGCGGGCTCGGCCGAAAACAATGCTGTCCTACAGCCCGGCCCATCGGTTAGGCTTGCCAGGTCGCCGACAGGCAGCAGACGTTCTTTCTCATCGTTGGGCCGGATCACCACTGCAGGCGGCGCGCCGCCACCACGCAAGCTGATCGAAGCGATCCTGGCGGAAGATGAATGTACGCAACTATGTTGCATAAGTAGACGACATCAAGAAATTTTCTTAAAGCGCGTCGCTTACCTTCGTTACCTTCCGCAGTTCGTCGCGGGTCACCCGATCTGGTTGACTAGCGGCTCTCCTCGCGCGAACCGCCCCAGGTTGTCGGCGAACAGCGCGAAGATGCGCGGCCCCGTCCGCGGGCTGCTCCACGCGACGTGCGGCGTGATACGGGCGTTCGGCGCGGTCCACAGCGGGTGGCCGGGGGGCAGTGGCTCGGGGTCGGTGACGTCGAGGCTGGCGAAGCCGACGCGACCGCTCCCGAGCGCAGCGATCAGCGCGGCGGTGTCGACAATGCCGCCGCGGGCGACGTTGACGAGGTGGACCCCGGGCTTGACCTGCGCGAACGCCGCCGCGCCGAGCAGGCCGGCGGTGTCGGCGGTCAGCGGCGCGGCGACGACGAGGTGGTCCGACCGGCTGAGGAGGTCGGCGAACGACACCAGCGTCGCTCCCTCGACCGGCACCGCCGAGCGACGGTGGGCGATCACAGTCATGCCGAAGGCGCGGGCGAGCGCCGCCACCCGCCCGCCGATCTCGCCGACGCCGAGCAGGCCGAGCGTGCGGCCGTCGAGAGTGCCAAGCGGCTTCGCGGCGATCTCGGCCTGCGGCGTCCAGCGCCCGTCGGTCACCGCCACCGCCGGCAGCCGCTTCTCGACTATCAGCATCGCGGTCAGCGCGAACTCGGCGATCGCCGGCGCGGTCGTCCCGGCCGAGGTCGCGACGACCGGGCCGTCGCCGAGCCAGTCGGGGTAATTGTCGCTCCCCGACGAGGCGAGCTGGACATACCGCACCCGCCCCGGCCAGCCCGGCGGCGGTGGGACTTGATGCGCGGCGGGATCGGTCGGGCTGTGGAGCGCGACGATCACGTCGGCGTCGGTCGGCAGGTCCCAGCGGCGCGTCAGGTCGATCGCGCGCGCCTCGGCGACCGCCGGGTGGGCGGCGAGCAGGCCGCTCGCGCCCGGCCCGAGGTGATGGGCGACGATCAGGCCGCTCATTCGGGGGTCGGTTCGGTCGGGGCGAAGGCGACGTCGCCCGACTGCCGCCGGATGACAAGATTCCTGATCTCGGTCATGTCCTCCATCGCGAACCGCGCTCCCTCGCGGCCGAGACCCGAGTCCTTGACCCCGCCATACGGCATGTTGTCGACGCGGTAGCTCGGCACGTCGTTGATCACCACCCCGCCGACGTCGAGGACGTCCCATGCCTTCATCATGCTGAACAGGTCGCGGGTGAAGACGCCGGCCTGGAGGCCGAACGCCGAGTCGTTGACCTCGGCGAGCGCGTCGTCGAAGCGGGTGAACGACGACAGGATCGCGACCGGACCGAAGGCTTCCTGCGCGTAGAGGTCGGTCGACCGCGGCACGCCCTCGAGCAGGGTGGCGGCAAGCATCGCGCCCTCGCGCTGTCCCCCGCACAGCAGCGTCGCGCCGGCGGCGACCGCGGCGTCGATCCAGCCGGCGAGGCGGTCGGCTTCCCCCATGTCGATCATCGGGCCGATGAAGGTGTCCTCGTCGAGCGGGTTGCCGGCGACGAGCGCCTTCGTCGCGGCGACGAGCCGGTCCCTGAACGCGGCGTAGACCTCGGCATGGACGATGATCCGCTGGACGCCGATGCACGACTGGCCCGACTGGTAGAAGGCGCCGAAGACGACCCGCGCGATGGCGTCGGCGAGATCGGCGTCGCGGTCGACGATCACCGCCGCGTTGCCGCCGAGTTCGAGCGTGACCTTCTTCTTCCCCGCGCGCGCCTTGAGGTCCCAGCCGACTGCCGGCGAGCCGGTGAACGACAGCAGCTTCAATCGCGGGTCGGTGGTGAACAGGTCGGCCCCGTCGCGCCTTGCCGGCAGGATCGAGAAGGCGCCCGGCGGCAGGTCGGTCTCGGCGAGCACCTCGCCGATGATGATTGCGCCGAGCGGGGTGCGCGACGCCGGTTTGAGGACGAACGGGCAGCCGACCGCGAGCGCGGGAGCGACCTTGTGCGCGGCGAGGTTCAGCGGGAAGTTGAACGGCGAGATGAACGAGCATGCCCCGATCGGCACCCGCTTCCAGATGCCGAGATAGCCCTTCGCCCGCGGCGCGATGTCGAGCGGCTGGACCTCGCCGGTCAGCCGGACGCTTTCCTCGGCGGCGATGCGGAACGTGTCGATCAGGCGGCCGACCTCGCCGCGCGAATCGCGGATCGGCTTCCCCGCCTCGATGCACAGCGCGTACGCCAGCTCGTCGGCGCGCTCGGTGAAGCGGCGGACGCAATGGGCGAGGACCGCCTGCCGCTCGTATGCCGCGAGCCCGCGCAGCGGGGCCT
>CAXTQJ010000052.1:0-3784 GCA_964246245.1 uncultured Sphingomonadaceae bacterium | reverse complement strand
CGCGGCCCGATCCAGCGTTGCGCATCCGCGCTGCTACCGACGAAGACTACTTTTCCATCTTTGACGGCGAGGGCGGTGGCGATGGAGTGCGTTGGATCGACGGTGTAGATTTTCCCGTCGGTCACGACGAGGTCGGCGTTGGGCTGCGCCGCCTTGCCGGCGAGGTAAAGCGGGTATTCGGCGCGGAGGCTCGTCACCCCCGCTCCATGCGCCGCCGCCGCGGCGGTTTCAACCGGCGGCTACCTCACTTTCGCGGGGGTCAGCGCGAGGTCCTGATAGTCGAAGCTGAAGTCGGCGAGCGGCGACACCGGCCTGAGCGTCGCCCGGTCGACCTTGCCGTCGGCGTCGAACCCGAAGGTGACGTACGCCGGCTCGATCTGCGGGTCGGTGAAGCGGGCGACGAAGGTGTCGTACTGGTAATGCTCGAGCGGCCCGCTCATCCGCGGCGTCGTCCTGAAGTCGATCGCGAGGCCGGCGGCAGTCGGCGACACGACGACGTGGCCGTACCACGGGTCGACATAGTCGCCGGCGTAGCGCGCGAGCGGCAGCGACGGCCCGACCGCGGCCGGATGCGTCGCGGCGGCGGTCTGCTTCGACACGGCGGCATCGGTCCGCGCCTTGACGAAGGCGGCGTACTTCTCGGGCCACTGCGCCGGTGGCGCGCCGAGATAATGGTCGAGCAGCTCGAACATCAGCCCGCGGATCGGCGCGCCGTCCTCGGCGTTGCTCAGGATCGTGAAGCCGACGTTCCGGTCGGGGATCATGACGACGAGCGCCCGGAAGCCGAACACCGCCCCCGAGTGCGAGACGATCCGCTGCCCACGATAGTCGGACACGTTCCAGCCGAGCGCATAGCCCGAAAAACTGGGTCTGGTCGCGGCGAACTCGGGCGTGACGTCGGCGATCGGCATGTTGACGACCGGCGTCCACATCGCCGTCGCCGTGCTCTCGCTGAAGACGCGCCGGCCGTCGGGCAGCGCGCCGTGGCCGAGCTGGACCTCGAGCCACTTCGCCATGTCGGCGGCGCTGACCGCCATGCCGCCGGCCGGGGCGGCGTTGCGGCCGAGCTCGTCGCGTTCGTCGATCCGCGTCTGCTCGCCCGCGCCGCGCAGGCCCCCGCTGAATCGCGCGTGGGGGAAAGCGCGGTCGGCGGCGGCGAAATGCTCGTCCGAGCCGGTGGTCGAGTGCGTCATCCCGGCCGGCCGGAGGACATGGTCGCGCGTGTAATCCTCCCACGTCTGGCCGCTGACCTCCTCGATCAGCTGGCCGGCGACGGCGTAGAGGACATTGTCGTAGGCATAGGCGCTGCGAAAGCTCGTCGCCGGCTTGAGGAGACCGACCCGGCGGACCGTCTCGCGGCGGCTGAGGGTCGTCCGCGGCACGAACAGCAGGTCGCCCTCGCCGAGCCCAAGGCCGCTGCGGTGAACGAGGAGATCACGGACCGTCATCTCGCGCGTGACCCACGGGTCGTACATGCGGAACCACGGCATGTGGTCGATGACATGATCGTCCCACCCCAGCTTGCCGGCGTCGACCAGCGTCGCGAGCGCGGCGGTGGTGAACGCCTTGCCGGTCGAGCCGTTGGGAAAGATGGTGTCGGCGTCGACCTTCGCCGGCTGGCCCAATGCGCGGACGCCGAAGCCCTGGACGAAGGTGGGTGCGCCGTTCTCGACGATCGCGACGCTCATCCCGGGAATGCCGGCCGCGGCGCAGTAGATCCGCAGGTGGTTCCGCGCGGTGCGACTCGACGCGCGCGGCGAAGCCCGCCGGCGGTGTCGCGGCGGCGGGAGCGGCGAAGGCCAGGGCGGCGAGCAGGCGGAGCTTCATGGGCTGACCTCCACAAGGGTTGTCCGCCGCAGCCGGACGACGCCGACGGTGAGCAGCGGGACGACGTAGACGACGAGGATGACGGCGGCGAGCAGGCGATAGCCGCCGGCGATCAGCGCGACGAGCCCGAAGCGGTCGGCGACGAAGACGCACGCGACGACGACGACCGTCGCGATGGCCGCTCGGGAGGCGCGGCTCAGATCGCGGTGGCTGGCGGCGGCGACGCGCTCGACGATCGCATGGACCGCGCCGGTTCCGCTTTCGAGCAGCGCGGCGAAGATCATCGCCTGGAACAGCAGGCGGAAAGCGGGGATTCGCAAGGCGGTCAGCATCACGTCCGACGGCAGCGCGGCGGTGGCAATGCCGGGCAGGAAGGCGTTCATCGCGACGAAGAAGACGATCGCCGGCGCCATCGCCAGCGGTCCGGCGATCAGCCCGGCGACGATCGCGTCGCGCCGGCCGGTCAGGTGACGCAGGACCGGCAGGATGACGACCGCGCCGACGATGTTGTAGCTGGCGTAGGTGACGCCGCCGATCGCCCAGTCGTGCGGCGGCGGCGCGACGGCGAAGGCGTGGCCGATCCCGCCGCCGAACCGCGTGACGGCAAGGACGAGGAACGCGGCGTAGACGGCGTAGAGGAGGAACGAGACGTATTTGAACAGCTCCTCGACCGCGCCTGTGCCGAACGTGGCGACGGCGACGATCGCGGCGGCGAGCGCCAGTGTCCCGGCAAGCGGTGGTGCTCCAACGGTCGCCGCGGCGATCGTCCCCGCCGCCGCGCCGAACACCGCGAGGACGACGACGACGAACAGCAGGTAAGCGAACTCGAAGACGATCCAGCCCGGACCGAGCAACGCCCGGAACAGGCTGCGGTAGTCGTACGCCCCGACCGCGCGCGCGAGGGCGAAGGTCAGCGCGGCGACGACGCTCCAGATCGCGGTCGCGAGGACCATTCCGGCCACGCCACCCCATGGGCCGGCGGGCAGAAAGAACTCGGCAAGCTCGCGCCCGGTAGCGTAGCCGCCGCCGATGACGACCGCCTTGAACGCAAGGCCGGGCAGGACGAAGCGCTGGAAGCGGCTGGGGGGTCGGCTCGGGCTTGGGCCGGTCACGCGAGACAGGCGGCGGCGAGGGCGTCGAACGCCGGGCCGCCGCGGATCGGATCTGCGACCGCGAGTCCGAGGCGGTCGCTTTCGCGCGCGATCACCGCTGCCGCCGCGTCGGCGTCGAGTGCGGCGGTATTGAACGCGACGCCGCCGCAGCGGACGCCGGGGTTGGTCAGCCGACCGAGCGCGAGCGTCTGGTCGATCACCGCCTCGATCGACGGCAGCGCGAAATCGGCGAGGCCCATGATGTGCGTCCGCGTCGGGTCGTGGCAGACGACGACCACGTCGGGCTGGCTGCCGTGGAGCAGCGCGAGCGACACCGCGGCGTACGACGGGTGGAACAGCGATCCCTGCCCCTCGATCACGTCCCAGTGGTCGGCGGCAGCGTCGGGGCTGAGCATCTCGGCCGCACCGGCGGCGAAGTCGCTGACGACGGCATCGAGCGGCATCCCGCCGCCGGCAATCATGATTCCGGTCTGTCCCGTCGCGCGGAAATCGACGTTGATCCCCCGCATCGCGAACGCTCGCGCCAGCGCCAGCGCCGCGTACTTCTTGCCGAGCGCGCAGTCGGTGCCGACGGTCAGCAGACGCTTGCCGCTCCGCCTGGCGCCGGTGGCGACCTCGATCCCCGCCGGCGGGACGCGGACGGCGATCAGCCGGCGACCGGTTCGCGCCGCCGCCGCCGCGAGCGCGGGCACGTCGCCGAGGCGCTGATGCATCCCGCTGACGAGGTCGAGCCCGGCGTCGATCGCCTCGACCAGCGATCCGATCCAGCTCGGCGCGATCTGGCCGCCCTCGACCGCGACGCCGATCACCGCTTCGATGAACAGCAGCCCTGCAATGATCGGCCG
>CAXTQJ010000051.1:10480-13481 GCA_964246245.1 uncultured Sphingomonadaceae bacterium | reverse complement strand
GTCCGGGCGCGGTCACCACCCGCGGCGTCACGACCGCGGCGGCGAGGCTCTCGACGCCGCACAGACCGCATCCGCTCGGCCCGGTGATCGTCCGCCGCCGCGCTGCGAGCGCTCCGGTGTCGGCGATCGACAACCGCACCTCGACGCCGTCGGGATGGCGGACGACCTCGACCTCGCCGGCGTCGGCCGCCGTTGCGACCAGCCCCTCGGTCAGCGCGAAGCCGGTCGCGAAGTCGGTCAGGTCGCCAGGCGTCGCGAGCAGCACCGCGATCGTCGTCGCGTTGACCACGATCGCGACCGGCACCTCGTCGGCGAGCGTCCGGTCGCTCGGAGCGGACACGCCGTCGCGCCAACGGATAGGTGGTTGCGTCGCGGCCATGGACCCTGCTTAACCGCCCGGCGTTGCCCGTAAAGCCGAAGGACCGCATGACCGATCGCAGCGACACGCCCGACTTCACGCCCTATGCCGGCCCCGCCGGCGGCTGGGGGTCGCTGCGCTCGGTCGCCGAAATCCTGCCGCGCGAGGGAAACGCCGTTGCCGTCGCGCGGGAGCTGGTCAGGCAGAACAAGACAAACGGCTTTGCCTGCGTGTCGTGTGCGTGGGCCAAGCCGGCGAACGCCCACCCCGCCGAGTTCTGCGAGAATGGGGCCAAGGCGACGGCTTGGGAGCTGACCAGCCGGCGGGCCGATGGCGATTTTTTCATCGGCCAGACGGTTGCAGACCTTCATGGCTGGCCTGACTATGACCTCGAACAGCAGGGCCGGCTGACGACGCCGCTCCGCTATCACGCCGCGTCCGACCGCTATCTGCCGATCCCCTGGGCGACCGCGTTCGCCGAGATCGGCGCGGAGCTGAAGACCTTCGACCCCAAGTCGGTCGTGTTCTACGCCAGCGGCCGCGCCAGCCTCGAGACGAGCTACATGTACGCGCTGCTCGCGCGGCTGTATGGCACCAACAACCTGCCCGACAGCAGCAACATGTGTCACGAGACGACGTCGGTCGCGCTGAAGAAGCGGATCGGGGTCCCGGTCGGAACGACCAAGCTCGACGACTTCGAGCATTGCGACGCGATCCTCTTCTTCGGCCAGAACGTCGGGTCGAACGCGCCGCGCCTGCTCCATCCGCTGCGCGCGGCGGTCAAGCGCGGCTGCCGGATCGTCACCTTCAACCCGCTCGTCGAACGTGGCCTCGAACGCTTCACCGACCCGCAGAACCCGGTAGAGATGACGCTGCGCCGCGAGACGCGCATTTCCGAGCAGTATCATCAGGTGCGCGCGGGCGGCGACATCGCGGTGCTGATGGGCATGTGCAAGTACGCGATCGAGGCCGACGACGCCGGCCGGGCAACGCTCGACCACGCCTTCATCGCCGCGCATACGCACGGTTTCGACGACTTCGCCGCGAAGGCACGCGCGACGACGTGGGCGGCGATCGAGACGGCGTCGGGCCTCCCCCGCGCCGACATCGAGGCGGCCGCCGAGGTCTACGTCACCGCCAAGGCGGTGATCGGCGTCTACGGGATGGGCCTGACCCAGCACGTCCACGGCATCGAAAACGTCGAGATGATCGTCAACCTGCTGCTGCTCCGCGGCAACATCGGCCGGCCGGGCGCGGGTGTCTGCCCGGTCCGCGGCCACAGCAACGTTCAGGGCCAGCGCACCGTCGGCATCAGCGAGAAACCCGAACTGGTTCCTCTCGACAAGCTGAAGGAGCAGTACGGCTTTGAACCACCGCGGACCAAGGGCCTCAACACCGTCGAAGCGTGCGAGGGCATCCTCGATGGCTCGGTCCGGGCGTTCATCGGCCTCGGCGGCAACTTCCTCCGCGCGATTCCCGACACCGCGCGGATGGAGCCGGCGTGGGCGAAGCTCCGCCTGACGGTCCACGTCGCGACCAAGCTCAACCGTGGCCACCTCGTGCCCGGCGAGGTTGCCTACATCCTGCCGTGCCTCGGCCGGACCGAGCGGGACGTCCAGGCGACCGGTGTCCAAGCGGTCAGCGTCGAGGATTCGACGAGTTGCATCCACGGCTCGGTCGGCGAGCGTGGGCCGCTCCACGGCGACCTGCTGTCCGAACCCGCGATCGTGGCGGCGATCGCACAGGCGACGCTGCCGCCCAACCCGAAGGTACCGTGGACCGACTGGGTCGGCGACTATGCCAAGGTACGCGACGCGATCGCCGAGACCTATCCGAATTTCTTCACGAACTTCAACGACAAGCTGTTCACCCCCGGCGGCTTCTACAAGGGTAACAAGGCCCGCGAGTTGACGTTCGAGACCGCGAGCGGCATGGCCGAGTTTAGCGTCCCGGCGATGCTCGACGCGGCCGGCTTCGACGACGCGGCCGGCCGCTACCGTCTGATCACGCTCCGCTCGAACGACCAGTTCAACACCACCGTCTACGGCTATCACGACCGCTTCCGCGGGGTGAAGGGGACACGCGACGTGCTGTTCATCGGGCCGGAGGACATGGCCGACGCCGGTCTCGTCGAAGGTGACACGGTCAGCCTCGTCGGCGACCACAAGGATGGTCGCGCCCGACGCCTCGACGGGCTGCGCGTCCACCAGTATTCGCTGCCGCGCGGCTGCCTCGGCGCTTATTATCCCGAAGCCAACGTCCTGATGCCGGTCGAGCATCATGCCGAGCAGAGTTTCGTGCCCGCCGCGAAAACGGTGCCGGTGCGGATCGAGCGGGCGTAGCGATCGTAGCAAGGTTCGGACGGGGGCTTCCCCTCCCCTTCAGGGGAGGGGAGGCGCTTCTCGCTCGATCAAGCCGGGTCCTCGCTCTTCAGGACCTAATTTCGTTTCCCGCCGACGGGAGAGGGATCAGCGCGCCAGCCGGTCGACCAGCGCCGCGACCGTCGCGACCTTCGCCGTCCGCAGCCCGCCGCTCGCCTCGGTCGACGCGGGGACCAGCGCGCCGGCGAAACCCAGCTTGGCCGCTTCCTTCAGGCGCAATCCTGCGTGCCCGACGCCGCGGACCTCGCCCGACAGCGCTATT
>CAXTQJ010000051.1:3657-10470 GCA_964246245.1 uncultured Sphingomonadaceae bacterium | reverse complement strand
GAACACGACGGTGTCCGCCCCGACCGGCGCCTCGGTCAGCGCCGACACCAGCGCGGCCGCGACGGCGAGGTCGGCGGCGGGGTCGCTGATGCGCAGACCGCCGGCGACGTTCAGGTAAACCTCGCAGCTCGAGAAACTGAGGCCACAGCGGCTTTCGAGGACGGCGAGGACCATCGCCAGGCGCGCTGCGTCCCAACCGACGACGGCGCGACGAGGTGTCGCCCCGCTCGGCAGGCGGACGACGAGCGCCTGCATCTCGACCAGCACCGGCCGCGTCCCCTCGAGCGCGGGGAAGACGACCGCGCCGCTGACCGCCTGATCGCGATCGGTCAGGAACAGGCTCGACGGATTGGCGACCTCGTCGAGGCCGTCGGCCCCCATCGCGAAGACGCCGATCTCGTCGGTGCCGCCGAAGCGGTTCTTGACCGCGCGGAGGATGCGGTACTGGTGGCTGCGCTCGCCCTCGAAATAGAGGACGGTGTCGACCATGTGCTCGAGGACGCGCGGCCCGGCAAGCTGACCGTCCTTGGTGACGTGGCCGACCAGAACCACCGCGGCCCCCGAGGTCTTGGCATAGCGGATCAGCTCCTGCGCGGCGGCGCGGACCTGGCTGACGGTGCCGGGCGCGCCTTCCAGCGCATCGCTGTGCATCGTCTGGATCGAATCGATGACCACCAGCCCCGGCGGCAGCCCTGCGTTGAGTGTCGTCAGAATATCGCGGACCGAAGTCGCCGCCGCCAGCGCGACCGGGGCCTTGGCGAGGCCGAGGCGGCGCGCGCGCAGGCGAACCTGGTCGGCCGCTTCCTCGCCCGAGATATAGGCGACGCGCGTTCCCGCCAGCGCGAGCCGGCCCGCCGCCTGGAGCAGCAGCGTCGATTTGCCGATACCGGGGTCGCCACCGATCAGCACCGCCGACCCCGCGACGAGCCCGCCGCCGAGCGCGCGGTCGAGCTCGGCGATCCCGGTCCCGGTCCGCGGCGGGATGGCGACATCGTCGTCGAGACCGGCGAGGCCGATCCCGCGCCCGCCGCTGCTCAGCGAGTGCTTGGCGCTGAACGCGGTGACGACCGCTGCCGCTTCCTGCTGGATCGTGTTCCATTCATGACAGTCGCCGCACTGCCCCGCCCAGCGCGGCGTGACCGCACCGCACGCCTGGCAGACATAGCGGGCGGCGGCGCGGGCCATGCGGGTCTCCGGGTACGAAGCAAGAACGTAGGGCGCGCGAGCGGACGGAACAAGCGCTTTCGCCGACAATCCTGGAGGGGATAAGACCCAGTTGCGTCAAGTCGCTGACGACGCAGACCGGGCCGGCTCTGGCGAGCTTGACCTCACTACGGCCAACAGCTCGCATGGCGAAGGGTCGAACTTCGTCGAATTTAAGCCAGGCTATCAGAGCGACTTGCACCTCGTTTTCGCCAACCCGTTCACCAACCCCGCCGTCGATCCGGTCGTCGCCGGCGGTACGAGTGCCAGGATTCGTACAGCTGCTATAACGCGACCGGCGGCGCGATCCGCACCCTCGTGTCGGAGATCGCCACCGTCCCCGAGCCGGCCAGCTGGGCGCTCCTCGTCACCGGCTTCGGCCTGATCGGCGGGACGGTGCGCGCGTCGCGTCGGCGGATCGCCTAGGTCCGTTCGTGCCTCAGCGCCACCGCCCCGCGCAACAGGTGGACGACGACCGGGCTGAGGCATAGCGGCAACAACGCAAGGAGCGGCGTGACCATCGCGCACGCCAGCGCCGCGACACCGATCGCCACCGGCGACCATGCCGTGCGCGACAGGCGGAGCAGCGCCGCCGCGCCATCGGTCGCGGCGAGGCCGGCCTTCGCCGCGTGGCGTTCGACCGCGACGTTGGCGACGCCGGCGACGATCAGCCACCCGGCGTAGACGCCGACGCCGAGCCGGGTCGAGGCGTAGGCGCTGATCAGCGTCGTCGGAAACGGCATGAACGCGATCGTCAGCAGGAAGAGGAGGTTGAGCCAGACCAGCCGGTCGTCGCTCCGCGCCAGCCAGCCGAAGGCGCGGTGATGGCCGATCCAGAAGCGGCCGACGACCAGGAAGCTGATCAGGAACCCGATATATTGCGGGATGAGGCCGATCAGCGCCTGCGCCAGCGCCGCCTCGCTGACGACCGGCAACCGCGGCAGGCGGACATCGACGACGAGCAGCGTCATGGCGATGGCGAAGACCGCATCGCTGAAGAAGATCAGCCGTTCGAGCTGGTGCCGGTCGTGGCTCGTCGTCGTCACCTGGTCACCCCCACCGGCGAACCTATCCGCGCCGCCACGCGAATGATAGCGGCCGCCGGGGCAAGGGAGGATGCGATGCGCGAGAAGGAACTGCGGCTCGCGCTCGTCTGCTACGGCGGCATCAGCCTCGCAATCTACATGCACGGGATCACCAAGGAGGTGTGGAAACTGGTTCGCGCCTCGGCGGCGAGGCGGCGGGGCGACCCGGCCGGGGCGGACAGCGAAGCCGTCTACCACGCCCTGCTCGACGTGATCGGCGACACGGTCGACCTGCGCGTCATCGTCGACATCGTCGCCGGGGCGTCGGCGGGCGGGATCAACGGCATCCTCCTCGCCGACGCGATCGCCGGCGGACGCGACATGGAGCCGCTGCGCGACCTGTGGCTCGACGGGGCCGACGTCGACCGGCTGCTCGACGAGGGCGGCGCGGCCGGACGGTGGACCAAGTGGTGGGCGACCCCGCTCGTCTGGTACGCACGGCGGCACGGCTACGGCATGGCCGACGCCGCCGTCGATCCCGCGGCGCGGGTCGAGGTCCGTGCGAAGCTGTCGCGCTTCATGCGCTCGCGCTGGTTCCGGCCGCCGTTCTCGGGCGTCGGCTTCACCGCGATGCTCTACGACGCGCTCGCCGCAATGGCGGCGATGCCGGCGGGGCCTCCGCTGATTCCGCCCGGCCTGCCGCTCGACCTCTTCGTCACCGTTACCGACTTCAACGGTCGCCCCGAGGCGCTGACGCTGCACTCGCCGCCGGCGATCGTCGAGACCGAGCACCGGCTGGTGATCGATTTCCATTCGAGCGGACAGGAAGCGGTGCGGTCGGTCGGCGACCCCGCCGAACTCGCCTTCGCCGCCCGCGCGACGGCGTCGTTCCCCGGGGCCTTCCCGCCGGCGCAGGTCGGCGAGATCGATGCCGTCGTCACCGCGCGCGGGGCGACGTGGCCGGGTCGCGCGGCGTTCCTGCGGCGCATCTTCCCGCGCCGCGCCGCGAGCGGCCGGCGCTTCGAGGACGCCGCGCTGATCGACGGCAGCGTCCTCAACAACCGCCCGTTCGGTCCGGCGATCGAAGCGCTCCGCCGCCGCCCGTCGCACCGCGAGGTCGATCGCCGCTTCGTCTACATCGACCCGAAGCCGGGGATGCACGGGCGGGACGCCGACGGTGCCGTCGTGGCCCCCGGCTTCTTCACCACTGTGCTCCGCGCCCTCGCCGACATTCCGCGCGAGCAGCCGATCCGCGACAACCTCGAAGCCATCGCGACGCTGTCGGCGCGCGTCCGGCGGCTGCGCACCGTCGTCGACGGGATGACGCCGCAGGTCGACGCCGCGATCGAGGACGCGATCGGCTTACGCTTCTTCCTGTTGCCGCTGACGCCGCAGCGGCTGAGCGCGTGGCGGTCGCGGGCGCAGACGGCCGCGGCGCGCGGCGCGGGCTTCGCTTATGCCGCTTATGGTGCGCTCAAGCTGGCGCAGGTCAGCGAGGCGGGCGCGTGCCGGATCGCGGCGGTGGCCGGCCCCGCTGCCGGCGCCGCGGTCGCGGCGCGGATCGACGGCGAACGGCTCGCGGTGTCGGGCGCGCCGGCACGCGGCGGCGCCTATTCGGCCTACGTCGACTTCCTCCGCCGGTTCGACCTCGAGTTCCGCATCCGCCGCCTGCGGTTCCTGCTGCGCCGGCTCAACCGGCTGGCAACCGAGCAGGACGACGTCGACCGGACGACGACGGATACCCTCAAGGCGACGATCTACGGACTCCTCGCGCCGTATCTCGATCGGCGCCGCGACGACATCCTCGGCGGGATGGCGACGCCGGACGAGCCGGCGGCGGCGCTCGCGGCGTTCGAGGCTGCGCTCGACCTCAAGCGGCTCGACGCCGCGACCGACGCGCGGCTGGTCGAGGTGCTCGCCCACGACCTGACCACGCCGGTGCGCCGCGCGCTGCTCCGCGCGTGGCTCGGCTTTCCGTTCTACGACATCGCGATGCTGCCGCTGCTCCACGGCGACGGGCTCGACGAGTTCGACGAGATCAAGGTCGACCGGATTTCGCCCGACGACGCACAGGCGATCCGCGCCGGCGGGCACGCCGCCACCCTCAAGGGGACGCAGTTCAATTCGTTCGGCGCCTTCTTCAGCCGCGCCTACCGCGAGAATGACTACCTCTGGGGCCGGCTCCACGGGGCCGACCGTTTGATCGACATCGTCGTCTCGTCGGTCTCGCCGTCGGTCGACACAGCGCAGGTTGCCGCCATGAAGAAACGGGCGTTCAGGGCGATACTCGCCGCCGAACGCCCGCATCTCGCCGCGATCCCCGACCTGTTCGCGACGCTCGATCGCGAGGTCGGGGCATTGAATTAAGCCGCGACCGTCCTTCGCCGCCGCGCCGCCAGCCCGACGCCGCCGAAGCCGGCCAGCAGCATCGCCCACGTCGCCGGCTCGGGAATGGCGGCGATGCTCACCGCCGCGCCGGGCGTCGTCTCGAAGCGGAAGCCGTGGAGGATGGGTCCGGCGATGTCGGCATAACCATATTGATAGCCCTGGCCGAGATCGAAGCGGAAGCCGACGATGCTTTCTGTCAGTGAAAAGGGAATGACCGCCGCCGTCGGGAAGCTGCGATACTGGCCTTCGGTGTCGGGGCCGATCGACCCGCCGCGGTTGGTAAAGAACGATGTCGGCTGCGGGGGGTCGTAGAACGGCGCGCCGAAGCTGTCGACCTGGACCGTGCCACCGGTCGTGACGGCGTCGGGATCGAATGCGAAGAAGGTCTTGTCCACCGTCGAGAACGTCAGGGTATTGGTGCCGTTGGTGCCGAAGTCGTGACTCGCCGCGGTATCGAAGAAATTCGCATTGACCTTCACCGTCTCAACAGCGGCGGTCGCCGGTATTCCCGCGACCAGCGCCGCGCTGACCAGCAATCCGTTCATCGTACGCATAAAGCTACTCCCGCTCAGGCAAACGCGCCTGAGCGGGAGACGTCGAGCAGATGTAAAGGTTGCCGAAGAACGAGCGGTTTGCGGTAGGCCGAGGCGCGTTATAAACCTGGATTAATTCGGTTAAATCCTCTGACAGTCGCGCCCCGGAACGATCCTACTGCGCCTTCGCGCCCGCCGGCGTCATCGCCTTGACCGCGGCGAGGTGGGTCTGAACGACCGGCACGATGTTGCCGGCGGCAGCCTTTAGGTTCGGCTTGTCGCCCGACCGCGCATATTCCTGCTGAAACGCGAGCGTGTCGGTGTGCGCCGCGATCTGGTCCTTCTTGTAGAGCAGGTCACGCTTGCTGCCGTTGGTCGCCTTCAGGCTGTCGATCATCGACTTTTGCTTCGGCGTCAGCATCGGCTGGCCCGGCGTCAGCCCATCGGCCTGCGCGGCGGCGGTGACATCGGCGGTCGACTTGGTATGGTCGCTGATCATCATCTGCGCGAACTGCGCCACCTGCGGATCACCGCTGTTCTGGACGAGCTTCGACGATTCGATCTCGAACATGTCGCTTGCGCCGGCCTTCTTGACATAGGTCGGGGCGGGCAGCGGAATTGCCGACGCGACGGCGGGGATCAGCGCGACCGCAGCAGCGGCAAACAGTGTCAGCGTCTTCATGGATAATGCTCCTTGGCGGTGTGACCCGGACAATGCGCCGGAACCGGACCGGTTCCCCCGCCGCGTCGCCGCCGCCTTGCACCCATCCGGACCCCATGCTAACGCCCCGCTCGCCCGACGCCCGGAGCCGCTTCGCCGGCACCGCGCGGGTCCTCGGGGCAAAACTTCGGCTTGGGCGACGGCGTGGAAACTTCGGGTGGCATTGTTGCGGGACTGTCGGGGCGCTACGCCACCGCGCTGTTCGACCTCGCGCGCGACGCGAAGGCGGTCGACGCGGTCGCCGCCAGCCTCGCCTCGATCAGCGCCGCCCTCGCGGACTCGGCCGATCTCCGAACGCTGACGACGAGCCCGATGATCGACCGCGCGGCGGCGGCCAGGGCCGTGGCCGGGGTCGCCGCGGCGATGCAGCTCGACCCGCTGACGGCGAAGTTCCTCGGTGTCCTCGCCCACAACCGCCGGCTGTCGGCGCTGCCGGCGGTGATCCGCGACTTCGCCCGCCTGACCGCCCGCAACCGCGGCGAGGTCACGGCGGAGGTCACCAGCGCCCATCCGCTCGACGACGAGCAGCAGAAGGCGCTCAAGGCCAAGCTCCGCGCCGGCCTCGGGGCCGACGCCGCGCTGGTCCTCAACGTCGATCCCGAGATCTTGGGCGGCCTCGTCGTCCGCGTCGGCTCGAAGATGGTCGACAGCTCGCTCCGCACCAAACTGAACGCGCTCGCCAGCGCGATGAAGGGTTAAGCCATGGACATCCGCGCCGCCGAGATCTCGCAGGTCATCCGCGACCAGATCGCCAACTTCGGCGCCGAGGCCGAGGTCAGCGAGGTCGGCCAGGTCCTGTCGGTCGGCGACGGCATCGCCCGCGTATTCGGCCTCGACAACGTCCAGGCGGGCGAGATGGTCGAGTTCCCCGGCGGCATCCGCGGCATGGCGCTGAACCTCGAGGCCGACAACGTCGGCATCGTCATCTTCGGGTCGGACTCGC